>CAXBDR010000296.1:0-5627 GCA_963974265.1 uncultured Rhodoferax sp. | reverse complement strand
CACCAGGTCGATCATATCGTCCTGCTGCTGGCCGCCGTGCCTACCTTCGCCAGCCGCTGGCTGATCCCGCGACTGCCGGACCTGGCGCGGCGCCATCCGCAACTGGTCGTGCATATCGAGACCCGGACCCGACCGTTCCTGTTCGCCGACACCGACTTCGACGCGGCCTTGTATGCCGGCACCCCGCAGCAGCTGCGCGACTGGGCCGGAACCCGCTCGACCCTGCTGCTGCAGGAGGACCTGGTGCCGGTCTGTGCGCCCGCGTTGCTGCCGGACGGGCGCATGCGCACGCCCGAAGAACTGGCCGCCATGCCCTTGCTCCAGCAAAGCACCCGTCCGCAAGCCTGGCGCCAATGGTTCCAGCGCGCCTCGGTCGCGGCGCCGATGGCATTGGCCGGCCCGCGTTACGAATTGTTCTCGCTGACGGTAGCCGCCGCCGTGCATGCCATGGGTGTCGCGCTCGTACCACGGATGCTGGTCGAACATGAACTGGCGGCCGGGCAGCTGGTTCAGGCCTGCGCCCACGCCCTCGCGGCCGAGCGTGCCTACTACCTGGTGCGCCCGGAGCAACTGGAAACCAAGCCGGTCGTGCTGCAATTGCTGGCTTGGCTGCAGGAGCAGGCGACTGGACGAGCGCCACGGACCGGCGATCCGGATGGAACCGGGCAATTGATACACATGCTCACCAGTCCTTTGCCATAAGTGATAATTCCCGTGTAAAAACAAAACACTTGCCCGCGCCAAGCCTGGGCGCGCCACTCGCAAGGAGACCACGATGGCAACATCTGGGAAAAATGAATCGTTGGGGTTCCCGCCACTGAAGTGGGACGAAGAAGAGCAGGCGACCCGGCCCATGCCGCTGCATGAGCTGCCACGCCAGGTCGGCATCGACAATGCCATGGCCATCATTGCCAAACGCCATGAACGCATCGCCAAGGCGATCACCGTGTTCTGGGGTTCGCAGGACTGCGTCGACTACATGGAAAAACTCGTGATGAGCGGTGGCGATGGCTTCGGCAATGCCCGCGTCGGCTTCAAGCCCGAGGTGGTCTCGGCGCTGATGAGCCTGATCAGCCTGCACGAACGGGACCAGTAACGCCCCGCCGGCGTTCAGGCCGCCGGCTGCTCCCGTGACCGCGCGAAGGCCACGTACCAGTCCAGGCAATCGGGATTGGCCATCGCTTCCCGGTTCACGACCTTGTCCAGTGGCTGGCCGAGCAACAACTTCTTGATCGGCAACTCCTGCTTCTTGCCGGACAAGGTGCGCGGAACCGCCTGCACCTGCAAGATGGCGTTGGGAACAAACCGCGGCGACAGCGCGGTCCGGATCGCCTGGTTGATGCGTGCCCGCAGTGCATCGTCGAGCACAACGCCCTCGCGCAACACCACGAACAAGGGCATGAAGCTGTCGCGGCCCAGGTATTCCAGGTCCACGACCATGGAATCGAGCACCTCGGGCAAGGCCTCGACCGCGCTGTACAGCTCGCTCGTCCCCATGCGCAGGCCGTGGCGGTTAATGGTCGCGTCCGAACGCCCGTAGATCACGCAGCCCCCGTTGGAGCCGACCTTGAGCCAGTCGCCATGGCGCCAGACACCCGGATACATGTCGAAATAGCTCGACAGGTAGCGCTCGTTGTTCGTGTCGCCCCAGAGGTACAGCGGCATCGAGGGAATCGGTTCCGTGCACACCAATTCGCCGACGGCATCCGTCACCGGCTGGCCGTTCTCGTCCCAGGCCTGTACGGCGCAGCCCAGCAAGCGGCACTGCATTTCACCCGGCACCAGCGGCAATTCGCGGTTGCCGCCGATAAAGGCGCCGGCAAAGTCCGTCCCGCCGGAGATATTGCACCACCAGATATCGGCTGCGTCGGCGGCTTGTCCTGCCGTCGCCTGCACATTGCGAAACTGCCGCGTCCCCCAGTTCTGCACGTCCTCGCTCAATGGCGAGCCGGTCGTGCCCAGGGCGCGTACGTTTCGCAGGTCGCCGACGGCGGCCAGGTCGACACCCGCCTTCATGCAGTTCGCATAAAACGCGGCACCGGCACCGAAGAACGTGACACCGAGTTCGGCCGCAAAACGCCACAACGTGGTCCAGTCCGGCGTCATGCGCTGGCCGCTCGCGTCATGGCTGCGGCCGGCCGGGCTGCCGTCGAAGATGCAGCAGGTCGCGCCGAGCAGCAGGCCCGACACCTGGGCATTCCACATCACCCAGCCGGTCGAGCTGTACCAGTGGTACCGCTCGCCCAGGCTGTTGGGCAGATAACTGGCACCGACATCGTTGTGCAGGCCGACCAGTTCCATCGTCACCAGCGTCGTCCCCCCATGACCGTGCACGATGGGTTTCGGCAATCCGGTGGTGCCGCTGGAATAGACGATCCACAGCGGATGGTCGAACGGCAGCCACAGCGGCTCGAACGCACGGGTCTGCGCATCGTCGCGTCCGCAGGCCTGCGCAAGATCGGCGCGGTCCGGCGCCGCATCGGCACCCGACAGGGAGCCGAGCTGATCGAGCATCAACAGGTGCCGCACCGTCGGCAACGCGGCCCGCAGCTGGTCCACCACGGCCAGCCGGTCCTGGTCCTGACCGCCATGGGTCACGCCGTCGCAGGCGATCAGCACCTTCGGTTCGATCTGGCGGAAGCGGTCCAGCACCGCATTGACGCCCATGTCGGGGGCGCAGATGCTCCACACCGCGCCGATGCTGGCGCTGGCCAGGAAGGCGACGATGGCTTCGGGCACGTTGGGCAGGTAGGCGGCGACCCGGTCGCCCGGCTGCACGCCCTGGGCCTGCAGGTGCAGCGCCAGCGACGCGACCTGCTGGCGCAGTTGCGGCCAGGACAACTCTCGCGGCGGCCGGTTCCCCAGGCTTTTTTCATTGTGGCTGATGACCGCCGGCTGTGCGGCTGCATGGGCCGCGTCCACGTGGCGCAGCGCCTGGCGCGCATAGTTGACCTGCGCACTGGGAAACCAGCGTGCCCCCGGCATGCGGCGCTCGGCCAGCACCGTGGTGTGGGGGGTCGGCGATTGCAGCTCGTAGTAGTCCCACAGGCTTTGCCAGAACGCGTCCAGGTCGGCGATCGACCAGCGCCACAAGGCATCGTAGTTGTCGAAGTGCAAGCCGTTGCGTGCTTGCAGCCAGTCCTGGTACAGGCGGATCTGGGGAACGAATGGGGTGGGGGTCGGCGCGTGCATGCGCGCAGATTAACGCAGGTCGTCAGGACGCGGGACACCGATGCATCAGGGTTTGTACGGGTGTTCAAGTTTCTTGTACGCTCGTCCAATACCCCGGTGGAAGCCCGTCTACGTCCCGCCAAAACCTCGCGATCGCCGGTCGATCGCGAGGCCGACCCACGCCCGGATCGCCGCCAGGCCATCCTGCTCGCGGCGGAAAAGCTGTTTGCGCAGAACGGCTACCACGCGGTGTCGATCCGCCAGATCGCGATCGAGGCCGGCGTGCCGCTGGCCCTGGTCGGTTATTACTACGGCCAGAAACACGAATTGTTCGAGGCCATCTTCGAGCACTGGAGCCCGACCATCGACGAGCGGCTGACCCGGCTGCAGGCCGCGGTCGACGACGGCGGCCCGGACCTGCTGAACCACATCGTCGAGGCCTTCGTCGAGCCGGTGCTGCGTATCCGCGCCAGCACCGAAGGCGAGTTCTATGCCCTGCTGGTCGCACGCGAACTCAGTTATGCGTCACCGGAGGCGGACCGGGTGCTGCGCCGGCATTTCGATCCGCTGGCCCATGCCTACATCGACGCGCTGCGACTGGCGCTGCCCCATGCCAGCGTCGGCGACTGCGCCTGGGCCTACCAGTTCGCACTGGGCGCCTTGCTGCACCACCTGAGCGACCAGCGCGTGCAGCGGCTCTCGCTCGGCGCCAACACGCCCAACGACGCTACCTCACACCCGATGCTGGTGCGTTTCATCGAAGGCGGCATCCGCGCCGCCTTGCCACCGCCGGCCCCGCATGCGGCATCGGCATCCGTTTCATCCCGCCGACGTTCAACCCACAGGAGACAACCATGACCCTTCGCCGAACCCTTCTCTCGACCGCCGCCGCGGCCGCGCTGGCCACGCTGGCGCACCTGCCCGCCCATTCCCAGCAGGTGATCAAGCTGACCGCCACCGCCGGCCACCCGCCGGTGTTCCTGTGGGTCAAGACCATGGACGAGGTGTTCATTCCCGAGGTCGACAAGCGGCTGGTCGCTGCCGGCAACAAGTACAAGATCGACTGGACCAAGGCCTGGGGCGGCACCTTGATCAAGCTGGGCAGCGAATCCAAGGGCATCGCCGATGGCATCGCCGACATCGGCATCGTCAGCACCATCTTCGAGGCGGCCAAGTTCCCGATGCAGAACGTGACCTACTACACGCCGTTCGGCAGCGACGACGTCGGCGTCATCGCCAAGACCATCTCCGACATGCAGTCCAGGATCCCGGCCATGGCGGACGCCTGGAACAAGAACGGCCTGACCTACCTCAATGGCATGGCGCTGGACTCCTACCATATCTGGACCAAGTTCCCGATCACGAAGATCGAGGACCTGCAAGGCAAGAAGCTCAGCGCGCCCGGCCCGGCCGCGAACTGGGTCAAGGGCACCGGTGCGGTTGCCGTGGCCGGCAACCTGAACAGCTATTACGAAGACATCAAGTCCGGCGTGTCGGACGGCACCGTGGTATTTGCCACCGGCGCCTGGGCCGCCAAGGTGCATGAAGTCGCACCGTATGTCACCAAGGTCAATTTCGGATCCCAGTTCGCCGGTGGCGTGGCGTTCAACAAGTCGCGCTTCGAGAAACTGCCGCCCGAAGTGCAGAAGGCGATGCAGGACGCATCCGACGTGTGGGCCGAAAAACTGGCGCAGATGCAGGCTGCCGCAGTGCAGACGGTGCTGGCGAACATGACCGCGGCCGGCGCCAAGATCAGCGAACTGAGCCCGGCCGAGCGCAAGCGCTGGGCCGACGCACTCGGCCCGGTGGCGCAGACCTGGAGCGCCGACGTGACGTCCAAGGGTGGCCCCGGCAAGGAAGTACTCAAGATGTACACCGAGGCACTCAAGCGCAGCGGTGCCCAGCTGCCGCGGGACTGGACCGCGAATTGAACTCCGGCAAGACCGTTGCCACCGACAGCTACGGCACACCGCTGCCGTGGCAGTTCCAGCGCCTGGGCAAGCTGCTCAACGCGCTGGGCACCTTGTGGATCATCGCGCTCATGGTGCTGATCAACACCGACGTGCTGGGCCGCAACCTGTTCGACGCGCCGGTGCGCGGCGTCACCGAACTGGTGGCCTTGTCCATCGTCGGCATCGTGTTCCTGCAACTGGCCGACACCTTGCACAGCGGACGTTTCACCCGCGCCGACGTATTGCTGGCGCGCCTGAAAGACAGGCGGCCCGCGTTCGCGGCGCGGCTGCAGGCGCTGTACCACCTGGTCGGCGCCGGCCTGATGGGGGTCATCCTGTGGGCCGCCTGGGAACCGCTGGTCGACGCGATCCGCATCCGCCAGTATGTCGGCGCCATCGGCGATTTCACCGCGCCGGTCTGGCCGGTGCGGCTGATCATGCTGATCGGCCTGAGCACGACGCTGATCACCTTCCTGTTGCTGGCCTGGGCGGATTGGCGGCGGG
>CAXBDR010000295.1:0-5628 GCA_963974265.1 uncultured Rhodoferax sp. | reverse complement strand
CGTGATGCCGAGCTTCTCCTCGAGGTGCTTCAGCGCCGCGGCCCCGTCGCGCAACTGGCACGGCAGGTTGGTGCAGACATTGAGCTTGTATTTGCCCAGCGGCCGCTGGTTGTACATGTTGTAGAAGGTCGTCACCTCGTGCACGGCGATCGGCGGCATGCCGAGGTAATCGGCGACCTCCTTCTCGCTATCGGTGCTGATGTGCCCGAGCTCCTGCTGCACGATCGCCAGGCAGGCCATCACGGCGGACTGCTTCTGGTCCGCCGGGTATTTCGCTACTTCCTTGGCAAAACGCGCCTTGGCCGCTTCCGAGATCATCGGTCAATCTCCCCAAACACGATATCCATGGTGCCGATGATGGCGACCGCGTCGGCGATCATGTGGCCGCGCGACATCTCGTCCATGCCCGCCAGGTGCGCAAATCCCGGCGGCCGGATCTTGAGCCGGTAGGGCTTGTTGGCACCGTCGCTGACGATGTAGATGCCGAACTCTCCCTTGGGATGTTCGACGGACGCATAGGCCTCGCCCTCGGGCACCTGGAAACCCTCGGTGAACAACTTGAAATGGTGGATCAACTCCTCCATGTTGGTCTTCATGGATTCGCGGCTGGGCGGAGCGATCTTGTGGTTGTCGGTGATGACCGGGCCCGGGTTGGCCCGCAGCCACTGCACGCATTGCTGGATGATGCGGTTGGACTGCTTCATCTCCTCCATGCGCACCAGGTAACGGTCGTAGACGTCGCCGGTCCGGCCGACCGGGATGTCGAATTCGAGCCGGTCGTAGACGTCGTAGGGCTGCTTCTTGCGCAGGTCCCATTCGATGCCGGAGCCGCGCAGCATGGGGCCGGTAAAACCCATGTTCAGCGCGCGCTCGGGCGTCACGACACCGATGCCCACGGTGCGTTGCTTCCAGATGCGGTTCTCGGTCAGCAAGGTGTGGTATTCGGCCATGCAGGCCGGGAAACGCTGCGTGAAATCGTCGATGAAGTCGAGCAGGGAGCCGCTGCGATTGCTGTTGAGCTGGGCCACGCCCTTGGCATTGCGCACCTTGGAGGCACGGTACTGGGGCATCGTGTCCGGCAGGTCGCGGTAGACACCGCCCGGACGGAAATACGCCGCGTGCATGCGCGCGCCGCTGGCAGCCTCGTACATGTCGAACAGGTCTTCGCGCTCGCGGAAGGTGTAGATCAGGATGGTCGAGCTGCCACAGTCGTTGCCGTGCGAACCCAGCCACATCAGGTGGTTGAGCAGCCGCGTGATCTCCGCGAACATGACGCGGATGTATTGCGCGCGCACCGGCACCTCGATGCCCAGCAGCTTCTCGATCGCCAGGCAATATGCGTGCTCGTTGCACATCATCGACACGTAGTCGAGTCGATCCATGTACGGCAGGGACTGGATGTAGGTCTTGGTCTCGGCCAGCTTCTCGGTCGCACGGTGCAACAGGCCGATATGCGGATCGGCCCGCTGGATCACCTCGCCGTCGAGCTCGAGCACGAGACGCAACACGCCGTGTGCGGCGGGATGCTGGGGACCGAAGTTGAGCGTGTAGTTCTTGATGTCAGCCATGTTCGCGCCCGCCTAGTGCAAGCCACCCCCGTAGTTGTCTTCGCGGATGATGCGCGGCGTGATTTCGCGTGGCTCGATCGTGACCGGCTGGTAGATGACGCGACGCTGCTCGGCGTCGTAGCGCATCTCGACATGGCCGGAGATCGGAAAATCCTTGCGGAACGGATGGCCGATGAAACCGTAGTCGGTCAGGATGCGGCGCAGGTCGGCATGGCCTTCGAACACGATGCCGAACAGGTCGAACGCCTCGCGCTCGAACCAGTTGGCGGAGTTCCAGATGCCGTTGACCGAATCGACCACCGGAAAGTCGTCGTCGGTCGCAAACACCTTCAGCCGCAGACGCTGGTTCAGGCTCACCGACAACAGGTGGACGACGACACAGAAACGCGGGCCTTCGTAACCACCATCGCCATAGGCCGAATAATCGACGCCACACAGGTCGAGCAGCTGCTCGAACTGGCAACCCGGCGCATCGCGCAGCAGCGCGGCAACCTCCAGGTAATCGGCCGCACGCACCACGGCGGTCACCTCGCCCAACGCCAGCGTCAGGCCCTGGACCTTGTCACCGAGGGTCGCTGCAATGGTGTCCTTGAGCGCCTCGGGATGGACTGCAAAATTCGTCACACTTCCCCCTCAGGCGCGTGCAATGGTTTGGGTGCGGCGGATCTTCTGCTGCAGCTGGATGATGCCGTACAACAAGGCCTCGGCCGTCGGCGGGCAACCCGGCACGTAGACGTCGACCGGCACGATGCGGTCGCAGCCGCGCACCACCGAATAGCTGTAGTGGTAATAACCGCCGCCATTGGCGCAGGAACCCATGGACAGGACCCAGCGCGGCTCGGACATCTGGTCGTAGACCTTGCGCAGGGCCGGGCCCATCTTGTTGCACAAGGTGCCTGCGACGATCATCAGGTCGGACTGCCGGGGGCTGGCACGGAACACCTCGGCACCGAAGCGGCTGATGTCATAACGCGCGGCGGCCGCATGCATCATCTCGACCGCGCAACACGCCAGGCCGAACGTCATGGGCCAGACCGACCCCGTCTTGGCCCAGTTCACCACCGCGTCGTAGCTGGTGGTGACGAAACCTTCCTTCATTACGCCTTCAATCATCGTGTCACTCCCAGTCCAGCGCGCCTTTTTTCCATTCGTAGGCAAAACCCACGACCAGAATACCGAGGAAAACCATCACCGACCAGAACCCGACGGCGCCGACGTCCTTCAGCGCAACCGCCCACGGAAACAGGAAGGCGATCTCGAGATCGAACAGGATGAACAGGATCGCCACGAGGTAATACCGCACGTCGAACTTCATGCGGGCGTCTTCGCACAGCTTTCGCCACTACCCCCTCAAGATAGCGTGTCTACCAATTTCACCACGACGGCGGCTTCTTTCAGATGGTCGGATCGCGTGAGGAACCTTGCGGTTGTTGGCGATCCGAACAGCTGGTAGTTTACCCTGAAAAAGAGAGGGGAAACCCTCGCCCCCAGGCCTCTACGCTCCAGTTATTTCGACGGAATCAGCGCGGCTCCGGACGCTGGAGCTGCGGGTATGGCCGCGGGCGCCGAGGCGCCTGACGCGGGCGCGACGGCAGCCGGTCCATCCAGCACGCTGCCACTGCTGGCGGGACGCAGGTTGCCGAAATACGCCAGTGCCAGCGTGCTGACGAAAAACACCGTGGCCAGCACGGCCGTGGTGCGGGACAGGAAGTTCGCGCTGCCGCTGGCGCCGAACAGGCTGCCCGAGCTGCCGCTGCCGAAAGCCGCCCCCATGTCGGCGCCCTTGCCATGCTGCACCAGTATCAGGCCGATCATGGCCAACGCCGAAATCATCTGCAGTGCGAGCACCACATTCAACATGAGATTCATCCAAAACTCCTCAACAGATTCCGGGGACTAGGCGGCGTTCGACGCCGCAGAAATGATGGAAAGAAAGTCTGCCGGCTTGAGCGAAGCCCCTCCGATCAGACCCCCGTCGATGTCGGGCTGGGCCAGCAACTGCGCCGCGTTGGCGGCGTTCATGCTGCCGCCATACAGGATGCGGACCCGGCCCGCCTGGGCCGTCGCCGCCTTGATCTGGGTGCGCAGCACCGCATGCACCTGCTGGGCCTGCTCGGGGCTCGCCGTCTTGCCGGTACCGATCGCCCATACCGGCTCGTAGGCCACGACGATCTCGCTGATGCAATGGCCGTTGGTGTGGATCACCGCCGCCATCTGGCGCTTGACCACCTCCTCGGTGGAGCCGGATTCGCGCTGCGCCAGTGTCTCGCCGACACACACGATGGGCGTGATGCCCGCCGCCAATGCCAGGCGCGCCTTCTCGGCCACCACGGCATCGTCTTCGCCGTGGTATTGGCGACGCTCCGAATGACCGACGATGGCATACCGCACGCCGAACTCGCGCAGCATCGCCGCCGACACCTCGCCGGTAAACGCGCCCGCCTCGTGGCTGGACACATCCTGCGCACCCAGGGCCAGGGTACTGCCGGCCAGCAGGCCCTGCAGTTGCGCCAGGTAGGGCGCGGGCACGCAGACCGCCGCATCGCAGGACGCACCGCCGATGCCGGCCAGGATCGCCTGCACCAGCGCCGTGTTGCCGGCCAGGCTGCCGTTCATCTTCCAGTTGCCCGCGATGAGTTTCTTGTTCATGCTTGCTCCCAGGTGATCACCAGCTTGCCGATGTGCTGGTTCGATTCCATCAATGCATGGGCCCGCGCCGCGCCGCTGGGCAGGTCGCCCTCGCCTTGCAAGGCGGGAAAACTGCTGTGGATCACGGGCCGGATGCTGCCGTTCTCGATCAGGGGCCAGACGTTCTTCAGGCAGGCCTGTGCGATCGCCTGCTTGAATGCCACCGGCCGCGGACGCAAGGTCGAACCGGTAATCGTCAGGCGCCGGCGCAACACCGCGCCGGCATTGAAGGCGCTCTTCACCCCCCCCTGCACCGCGATGATGACCAGCCGGCCATCGTCGGCCAGGCAGTCGATCTCGCGCGCCACGTAGTCGCCCGCCACCATGTCGAGCACCACGTCGACGCCCCGCCCGTCCGTGAGGCGCTTGACCTCCTGGACGAAATCCTGGCTGCGGTAGTTGATCGCATGGTTGGCACCGAGCGCCACGCAGGCCTTGGCCTTTTCATCATTGCCGACGGTGACGATGACCTGGCAACCCATGGCCCGCGCCATCTGGATCGCCGTCACGCCGATGCCGCTGGAGCCGCCTTGCACCAGCAGGGTTTCTCCCGGCTGCAGGCGGCCACGGTCGAATACGTTGCTCCAGACGGTGAAGAAGGTCTCCGGCAGGCATGCCGCCTGCTCGTCACTCAGCCCGCGCGGAACCGGCAGGCATTGCGCGATCGGCGCCACGCAGTATTCGGCATAACCACCACCGGCCACCAGCGCGCAGACATGGTCACCGGTCTTCAGGCCGGCTGCCGCCATGGCGGCGGCATCGCCGGCGTCGATGACGCCCGCCACTTCCAGCCCCGGGATATCGGAGGCGCCCGGAGGCACCGGATAGTTGCCGGTGCGCTGCAACACGTCGGGGCGGTTGATACCGCTGGCCGACACGCGGATGCGCAACTCCCCCGCACCCGGCTCGGGCAGCGGACGGGTGGCCGGCCGCAACACCTGCGGCGCACCGGGTTCGACGATTTCGATGACGTTCATGCGCATGCTCCCAACGCGGCCGGGCGGTCCACCGCCCTGCTGCCAGAGCGGCAGGACTGCCGGCCGGCCATCAACCCTGCTCCGCCCCTTGCGGTGCGCTCGCGCGATCGAGCAAGGCCTTCATCGACAGCTTGACGCGACCTTTCTCGTCGGTCTCGAGCACCTTGACCTTGACGATCTGGCCTTCGCTCAGGTAGTCGGTGACCTTCTCGACACGCTCGTGCGCGATCTGGCTGATGTGCAGCAGTCCATCCTTGCCGGGCAACAGGTTGACCAGCGCGCCGAAGTCCAGGATCTTGGTGATCGGGCCTTCGTAGACCTTGCCGATCTCCACTTCCGCGGTGATCTGCGCGATGCGCTGCTTGGCCACTTCGGCCTGGCCGGCGTCGGTCGAT
>CAXBDR010000294.1:0-5630 GCA_963974265.1 uncultured Rhodoferax sp. | reverse complement strand
GAGTTGCCCAGCCAGACCACCTGCTCGACGCCGCGCTCCTCTTTCAGCCAGCGCACATAAGCCGCCACGTCCAGGATGATCTGTTCATGGATGCAGGTGGTGTCGTTGCCCAGCGTGCGCACATTGGCACCCATGCAGCCGTAGCCGGCACGCAGCAGCGCCGGAAACGCGTAGTGTTGCGAGAAGTCGACCCGCGGATGCGCGGCCATCACGACGACGCGCGGGCGCGGGTTGTTGCGCGGCGTCCAGTACAGGCCACGCACCTGGGTTCCATCGTGTGCGTACACGGTGGCCTGGGTCGGCGCGGCGAATGCATCCACCGGCTCGCGAAAACGGATCCAGGTTCCTCGCCAGTAGGTCTTGGACAACAGTCTGAGGCTCACGGGGGTACTCCAATCGAAACAGGTTCAGCCGGCCATCGTCGGCAGCCAGAGCGAGATCAGCGGGAAGGCCAGGATCAGTCCCATCACGACGATGTCCATCATCAGGAAACGCCAGATGCCGATGAAGATGTCCTGCAGCTGCGCCTTGCCCGCCACCACGCTGTGGATGACGAAGCAGTTGAAGCCCACCGGCGGCGTGATCAGGCCGATCTCGAGCATCTTGATGACGATGACACCGAACCAGATCAGGTTGATGCCCATGCCTTCGACCAGCGGCACCATCACCGGCAAGGTCAGCAGCAGGATGCCCAGCGAGTCCAGGAACATGCCCAGCACGAGGTACAGGCTGGTGATGGCCAGCAACACCGTCCACTCCGCCAGGCCGAGCGAGCCGATCCACAACACGACCTCGTTTGCCGCGCCGGTCAGCGCGATGAAGGTCGCAAAGGTCTTGGCACCGACCGCGACGAAGAAGATCGCGGCGGTCTGTATCGTTGCTTCGGTCAGCGATTCGAAAAACGCGCGCCAGGTCAGGCGCTTGGCGACGATGCCCAGCGCCAGCACCACGGCCACCGACACCGCCGCGGCCTCGGTCGCCGTGAAGATGCCGCCATAGATGCCGACCACGATGATCAGGAACAGCAACACCGCCGGCCAGGCCCGCACCATCGCCAGCAGGTAGTCGCGGCGCACGAAATGCAGTCCCGACGAAGGTGCATCCTGCGGCCGCTTGCGCACCCACAACCAGACCACCAGCAGGTAGCCGACCATGGACAACACCCCCGGGCCGACGCCGGCCAGGAACAGCTTGGAGATCGACTGCTCGGTGAAGATGCCGTAGATCGCGAACGGCACGCTGGGCGGAATCAGCGAACCCAGCGTGCCACCGGCCGCCACCGAGGCCACGCTCGAGCCGGTGATGGCCGAGAAGCCGCCGCAACCCATGATGGAGGCCATCGCCAGGCCGCCGGGCGCCTTGGCCAGCCAGACCCGCATCGCCTGGTAGATGTCGGTCGTGATGCCGGTGCGGTACGCCAGTGCCCCGAGCAGGATGTACAGCGGCACCAGGCTCAGTTCGTACGAGTGGATGAAGCTGAAGCTGTTGTTGGCGATCAGCGACAAGGTGGGCCGAATCGCACGCTCCATGTCGAAGCCGCCGGTGGCCGGCGACGCATACATGATGAACGTGGCCACCACCGAGATGCCGCCCAGCGCATACCCGATAGGCAGGCGCAGCGCGATCAGCGCCATGGCGATGGCAAACGCGAGCCCGCCCAGCAACAAGGGATCCATGCGTTACTCCCGGGCGGTATCGCCGTCCGTCTGTGCGGGCGGCACCGATTTCTCGGTACTGGGCGGATCGCCGGCACGGTGCAAGGAACGTGCGACAAACAGCAGGTACCCGACAAAAAACACCAGCCGCGCCGGCCATTCCGGCAACTCGAGCCGCCCGTCGTAGTACCCGTCGCTTTCCCAGACCGTCGTGAAGTTGAGCCAGCCGCTCCAGGCAATGGCCACCAGGATCACCACGCCCAGGTAACCGTTGAACAGGTCGACACGGCGCTGCGCACGGGCCGACAGGTGGCGCACGAACAGGTCCACCGCGATATGGGCATGTCGTCCGGCCACCACCGCCAGCGGCAACACGCAGGCCACGATCATCATGTCCTGCACGATGATCTCCCCGTCGGGCACGGCCCAGCCAAACAGCCAGCGCCCGAACACCGAGGTGAAGGTGATGGCGCCGCTGACCAGGATGGCGGCCCCCGCCACCGCGATCAACACCCGCTCGATACGCGTGAAGGCCCCTTCCAGCCAGCCTTTCGGCGGGCCGGACGATGTTGCTGCACCGTGCATGGACCGCTCAGCGCTTCCAGGGATAACCCTTGGTCTCGCGCTCCTTCTCGAACTTCGCGGTCGCGGCCAGGTAGTCGGCGATCAGCGTATCCGGGTTGTAGCCAGCCGCCTTGGTCTTCTTCTTCCATTCCTCTTCGTACTTCTTGCCCGCCGCGACCAGCTTGGCCCGCTCCGCTGCCGGAAAGTTGTGCACCTTGACCACCTTGCCGTCGATGCCGGCCGTCATCGCCTTGACCGCGTTTTCGCTGGCATCCATCATCAGTTGCCCGACCTTGTCGGTCATCGCCGCGCCGGTCTCGCGCAGCAGCTTCTGCTGGTCCGGCGTGAGCTTGTTGAAGGTGTTCTTGTTCATCACCACCGCCCAGGCCAGGAAACCGCCCCAGTCCAGCCGCGACAGTTCCTGCGCATTCTCGTAGTCGCGCAGCGAGCGCATGCCGTACAGGTAGTTCATGTTGCAGTTGATGGTGCCCGCGTCCATCGAGCGGCCGGCATCCACGCCCGAGAAACGCAACACCGTGGCACCCAGGTCTTCGAGCACCTGCCCGTAGAAGCCGGTGGCGCGAATCTTGATGCCCTTGATGTCCTCGACCTTGCTGAGCACCTTGTCCTTGCAGATCACCTGCACCGGTGTCGTGGTGAAGTTGCCCAGGTAGACCACGTTGGCGTCGTCGAAGGCCTTCTTGACGTCGGCATTGGTGGTCGACAACTCGTGCATGGCGCGTACGCCGACCCAGGTGTCGGACGAGCCGATGGGCAGGTCGCCCACCGCGTACGGAAGCATCTCGCGTGGCGAATAGGCCGCCACGATGGAGCCGAGGTCGGCCGCACCGTCGCCGATGGTCTTGAGCGAGGTCTTGGCATCGGCCAATGTGCCGCCCCAGAAGAACGTGATCTTGACCTCGCCCTTGCTGCGTTTGGCCACTTCGTCGGCGAACCAGTTCATGGCGTCGGCCCGTTCGCCGCGGTTCACGCTGGGCTCGGTGTAACGCAGATTGACTTCGGCCTGGGCCGCCCCGGCGCACAACGCCAGACCCAGGGCCCAGGGCAGGACCCGCTTGGAACAACGCATGACTTGTCTCCTCGTGTAGTTGTCGGACGATGTGAATCTAGCGCATGGGTCCTGGGTGCGCCATCGTCGGAAGCGACGATGGCGCACCCGGGCGCCACCGGGCATGTCTGCGCCGCTCAGTCGCCGTCGATGCGGGCTCCGTTCGCGCGCAGCAGGTCCCTGAGCACGGAACGGTGGCAGTGGTTCTCGTCCTCGCAATAACAACCGACCGAGAAATCGCTGGACTGCGACAGTCGTGCCAGCAACGCGATCGCATGCGCATGCTCGGGCTGCGCCATCTCGGCGCGGTACTTGCGCACGAACGCGGCCCACTGCGCCGGCGTCGTCGCGGCCTGGGCCTGCTTCATCGTCTCCAGGCTGGGCGCCAGGTTGGGGAACCAGACGTCGTACCAGTCGCGGGACGCGAATTCCGACTTCGGCACGCCGCGCGGCGGACGCCGCACGGTGCCGATGCGCAGACCTTCGCCGGGGACCCGCGGCGTACCCAGACGAACAACACGAACGACCATGGTTGGCTCCTTGCAGAAATAGTGGCTGTTGCCAGCGCAACCGCCGCGGCAGGCCCGGTGGGGGCCGCCGGCATCGTTGCGCGCCCCTGCGTCATTGCATCGGCTGGCGCAGGATCGTCTTCCATTTGGCCGGGTCGGCGCGCCGGATGTCGCTCAGGTAGATCTCGTGGTGCTTGCCGCGCAGAGTGCCGTGCGCGCCGATCCAGGCGTGCAGCCGTTCGATGGTCGGCCCTTCGTCGGAGAACGGCCCGACATGCAATATCTGGGCGCACCGCCCCTCGGCGAAACGCTCCAGGCGCAGCAGGTCGAGCGCCGGCGACGGCTTCTTCGCGCGCACCGCATCCATGGCCTGCGCGATGACCGTACGGGGCAGTACGTCCGGCTGCAGGATCATCATCGTCCATTTCCAGCGCGACTTGTCCCCGCCGGCAAAGGCCTGCATGTCCTCGGCCCACCACAGGCCCTCGAGCGGCATCACCGCGAAGTCGACTGCTTGCGGCCCCTTCTTGAGCGCGAACTTCGCGGTATAGGAGACCGAATACAAGGCCTCGACCGCCTGGGCATAGGCCGGGGCCGTGTTGGGGTCGCCCTCGCCGTCGATCATCAGGTAGTCGAACGCGGGCACCTCGACCTCGACCACCACCTTGGCCGACGGCTGGTACAAGGTCTTCAGTGTCTTGCGCAGGTCGATCTTGTCCATGTCCACTCCCGGCGCGCGCTCGCTGCCTGCCCGGCCGGCCGACGGCGCCCCGGACACGCGCGGCTCAGCGCCTTGCGGGCAGCGCCACCACGAAGGACGCGCCGCCGTAACCGTGTTTCTGGTCGCGCGCCTGGATACGCACCTGGCGCACGACAGCGGGAATTTTGACCCCGTACAGATCGCGCGTAAAGGGTTGCTCGTTCTGGTGGTCGTGCCACAAAGTGCGTTCGCCGAGCACTTCGCCCGACAGCTGCGTGACGCGAAAACCATCGGCATACCGCTGCCGCGTGTCGTAGGGCGAGGAGATCGTGACGTCGAAATCGAAGCTGTCCGCGGACCGGGCACGGACCGTTGCGGACAACACGTCCGGGAAACGGACCTCTGCCGCGCCGTTCCTGGCCTGGGCCATGGCCGTCGACGGTGGCGACGCCAGCGCCACGATCAGCCCGGCGGCACAACAGGCCCGGCGCGACACGGCCGCGGCCGGCCACACCCCCGGCAGCGGCCCAACGCCGCCGGTCACGGCGCGACCACCGCCTCGGCGATGCCGGACAGCGCCTTGACCAGGTTCCCCGCCACGGGGCACGAAGCAACGCCGTGTCGCCGGGCCAGGAATACGGGATCGTTGTAGCCCAGCCAGGTCTGGCCTGCGGCGTCCTGCCAGACCAGGGCCTTGAGCGGCAGGTCGATACCCACGCTTTGCGCGCATTCCATGAACGGCGTTCCGCCCTGGGGGTTGCCGAAGATCAGCACCTCGGTGGGCCGCAACTGCTTTCCGATCTTCGCCGCGCCGGCGGCATGGTCGATGCGGGCGAACACGTTCAGGCCGCGTTGCTTGACGATGTCTTCCAGCCGGTTCATCGTGTCCTGCGCGTTGCGCGGGCTCTTGAGGCTGACCAGGCCATCGGCGGCCGAAGCGCCCACGGCCGTGGCGGCCAGGACCAGCGCCGCCAGCCAGCGTGTCTTCTTCGTGTGTTGCATGGTGTTCTCCCGTGGGTTGCAATTCGATCCGGACATTGGTATTGGTCGAGGCGCGACCGGATTCTTACATCGGCATCGCCCGCCGCCGGCTCCACCGGCCTGCGTCGACGGGGGCAGCGCCTGCGACGCGA
>CAXBDR010000293.1:0-5651 GCA_963974265.1 uncultured Rhodoferax sp. | reverse complement strand
CGGGGTCGGTACGCATGGTTTCGCTGCACGCCGGGGTCGGCGTCGAAGCGAGAAATGTAGCCGCAATACGCCAGCCGCGCGCGGGGCTCAGGCCCCGGTCGCGGCGCTTTGCGCGGTGGGCCGACGCCCGCTGGTCGCGGGCGGCTGCCGGGCGGCCAGCCACTGGTACCAGGCCGCCATGCCGTCGCCGCTGCGCGCCGACACCTGCAGGATCTCGATCTCCGGGTTGACGCTGCGCGCATGCGCGATACAGCGCTCGACGTCGAAGTCCAGGTGCGGCAGCAGGTCGATCTTGTTGAGAAGCAACAGGCGCGCGGCGCGGAACATGTGCGGGTACTTGACCGGCTTGTCCTCGCCCTCGGTCACCGACATCACCAGAACCTTGGCCGCTTCGCCCAGGTCGAACAACGCCGGGCAGACCAGGTTGCCGACGTTCTCGATCATCACCATCGAGCCAGGCGGCGGCTGCAACTGCTCCAGGCCACGCTGCAGCATCGCGGCGTCCAGGTGGCAACCGGTGCCGGTGTTGATCTGCACCGCCTCGGCGCCGGCGGCGCGGATCCGCTGGGCATCGTTCTGCGTCGCCTGGTCGCCTTCGACGACGGCGAACTGCCAGCGGTCCTGGTTGTCGCGGATCGTGCGTTCCAGGACGCTGGTCTTGCCCGAGCCCGGCGAGCTGACCAGGTTCAGCGCCAGCACGCCGCGACCGGCGAACCAGCCGCGGTTGCGTTCGGCCAGCAACTGGTTGCGCGCCAGCAGGTCCTGTTCCAGGCGCACGGTGCGACCGTGCAGCTGCGCGTGTTGCGCGGCCGCATCGGCCACGTCCGCGACGGCCGTCCCCGCAGGGCCGGCGCCAGCGGGCGTGCCGCGTGCAGGCGGTTGGAGGTGCCCGGGTTCGTGCGGGTGATCGTGACCATGGGTGTGGTCATGTCCACCGGCATGATCATGTCCGTGTGTGTGGCTGGTTCCGTCCGCATGGGTATGCCAGCCGTCCGGGCGGCCGGTGGCCGCATCGGTTGTGGTCGTCGTCGTTGTTGTCGTCGCCGCGCCGGTTCCGGAGCAGCCGCAGGTCACGCACATCGCATCGCCTCCCGTTGTCGTTCGTTGTGGTCGTCGTCGTTCATTCAGCAGATCCGCGGCAGTTGTTCGCCCACCAGCATGTCGACGACACGCTCGCCGCCGAAGCCGGTGTGCAGGATCACCGTGCCCGCGGACTGTTCCAGCACCTCGCCGACGATGGCCGCATCGGCGCCGGCCGGATGCGCGCGCATCGCCGCCAGCACCGTGTCGGCGGCATCGGGCGGCACGACCGCCACCAACTTGCCCTCGTTGGCCAGGTACAGCGGATCGAGGCCGAGAATCTCGCAGGCGCCGCGCACCGACTCGCGCAGCGGCAAGGCGTCTTCGTCGACGCGGATGCCGACGCCGGACGCGGCGAATTCGTTGAGCACGGTGGCCAGGCCGCCGCGGGTCGGGTCGCGCAGGCAGCGGATCGCCGGGCAGGCCGCCAGCATGGCCGCGACCAGGCCCGCCAGCGGCTGGCAGTCGCTGCGGATGTCGGCCTCGAGTGCGAGTTGCTTGCGCGCCACCAGGATGGCCGCGCCATGGTCGCCGACGGGGCCGTTGACGATGACGCGGTCGCCCGGCCGGGCCTTGCGCGCCGACAGGTCGATGCCGGTCGGTATCACGCCGATGCCGGCGGTGTTGATGAAGATCTTGTCGGCGGCGCCGCGACCGACCACCTTGGTGTCGCCGGTGACGATCTGTACACCCGCCTCGGCCGCGACCCGGCGCATGCTGGCCACGATGCGCCGCAAGGTCTCGACCGGAAATCCTTCTTCGAGTATGACCGCGCACGACAGGTACAAGGGTCGTGCGCCGCCCATGGCCAGGTCGTTGACGGTGCCGCACACGGCCAGCGTGCCGATGTCGCCGCCGGGGAAAAACAGCGGGTCCACGACATAGCTGTCGGTGCAGAATGCGAGCCGGTCGCCGTGCGCCGCCAGTGCGTCCAGCGGCACGCGGGCCTGGTCTTCCATCGTCGCCAGCAGCGGGTTGTCGAACGGCGCGGCGAACACCTCGGCGATCAGTGCGTGCATGGCCTGGCCGCCGCCGCCGTGGCCCATGTTGACGTGGGTGTCGCGCAGCGTCATGCCGGCGCCTGCGTGGCAGCGGTTGCGACCGGCACGGCAGCGTGGCGCGCGTAGCGGTAATGCGCCGCGCACGCGCCTTCGCTCGACACCATCAGCGCACCCAGCGGCGTCTGCGGCGTGCACGCGGTGCCGAACAGCCGGCAGTGCGGCGGTCGGATCAGGCCCTTGAGCACCTCGGCGCACTGGCAGTCGCCGGGGTCGGCAACGCGCTGGTGCGGCACGGTGAAGATGCGCTCGGCATCGAAGGCGGCGAAATCCTCGCGCAGCCGCACGCCGGAGTGGGCGATCGAGCCCAGGCCACGCCATTCGAAGGTCTCGCGCGGCTCGAACACCGTGGCCATCGCCGCCAGTGCCTGCGGGTTGCCGTGTTCGGGCACGATGCGGCTGTACTGGTTCTCGACCTCACAGCGGCCGTCGGCGATCTGCCGCACCACCATGGCCAGCGCCTGCAGCAGGTCCAGCGGCTCGAAGCCGGCCACCGTGAGCGGGCGACGGTAGTCGCGGGCGATGAAGTCGTAACACCGGATGCCGATCACCATGCTGACATGGCCCGGGCCGAGGAAGCCGTCGATCTGCAGATCCGGCTCGTCCAGGATGGCGCGCAGCGTCGGGATGATGGTGATGTGGTTGCAGAACACCGAGAAGTTGGCAACCGAGTCGGTGCGTGCCTGCAGCAGCGTCATCGCCGTGGCCGGCATCGTGGTCTCGAAGCCGAGCCCGAAAAACACCACCGGCCGCCGCGGGTTGTCGCGCGCCAGCTGCAAGGCGTCGAGCGGCGAATACACCATGCGCACGTCGGCACCGTTGGCGCGGGCCTGCAGCAGGCTCTGCGTGGAGCCCGGCACCCGCATGGCGTCGCCGAAGGTGGCGAAGATCACGCCCGGTTGCCGCGCCAGCGCGATGGCATCGTCGACGCGCCCCATCGGCAACACGCAGACCGGGCAACCCGGGCCGTGCACGAACTCCACCGTGGGCGGCAACATCCGGTGGATGCCGTAGCGGAAGATCGAATGCGTGTGGCCGCCGCACACTTCCATGATCTGCAGCGGGCGCTGCAGGCGAGCCGCGATGCCGTCCAGCCGCTGCGTGATGTCCCGCACCAGGGTGCGCGCCTTGGCCGGGTCGCGGAATTCGTCGACGTATTTCATGCCGGCCTGTCGATGTCGGGGGAAGGCTTGCCCGCCATTGCCGCCATCTCGGCCTGGGCTTCGCCCAATTCGGTCAGCAGCGCCAGCGTGCGTTCGGCCTCCTGTGCGTCGATGCGGCTCATCGCAAAGCCGATATGCACCAGCACCCATTGGCCGAGGCAGGCCTCTACCGGATGCTCGTCGTCGACGATGAAGGCCAGGTTGATCGTGCGCCGCACGCCGCCCACATCGACGGTGGCCAGCTGGCGCTGCGCGTCGACGATGGCGACGATTTGTCCGGGTATGCCTAGGCACATGGTGCGGTTTCCGTTTGGCCGGTCGTGGTGGTCAGGGTGGCGGGGGTCGTGGCGCCTGTGGTCAGCAGCCGCGCCGCGGCGACCGCCGCCTGGCCCAGCGACAGGCCACCATCATTGGACGGCACCTGCCGGTGTGTCAACACCGCAAGGCCCGCCTGTTCGAACCGGCGCACCAGCTGCTCGAGCAGGATGCGGTTCTGGAACACGCCGCCGGACAAGGCCACGGTGTGCAAGGTCTCGCCGCCGTGTGCGGCGCGCAGCTGCCGCACCATGCGCACGATGGCGATCGCCAGGCCCTTGTGGAAGCGGGCCGACACCACGCCTGGCGACACGCCTTGTCGCAGGTCGTCGAGCAACGCGGGCCACATCGGCGCGGGACGCAGGCAGGGCAGGTGCACGTCGTCGCCGCTGTCGACGGTGAATACATAGGCCTGGTCGTCGTGTTCGTGCTCCAGCGTCGTGGCATCGAGGCAGGCCTCCAGTTCCATCGCCGCCTGGCCTTCGTGGCCGATACGGTCGAAGCAGATGCCGCAGGCGGCGGCGACCGCATCGAACAGGCGCGCGGCCGAACTCGCCGGCGGGCAGTTGGTGTGGGAGGCCAGCATGGCATCGATCACACGCAGGGGCTTGGCCAGCAGCCGCGCGTGCAGTTCCAGCGCGGCATGCCGATCGGCGAAGGCCGGCCAGCCCATGGCCGCGACCAGCTGGGCATAGGTGTTGCGCCAGGGTTCGCGCATGGCGGCGTCGCCGCCGGGCAAGGCCACTGGCTGCAGACATGCGAGCCGCGTGAAACCCCGGTAGTCGGCGCGCAGGAACTCGCCGCCCCAGAGGCGGCCGTCGTGGCCGTAACCCATGCCGTCGAGCGCGATGCCGAGCACGGCGGGCGTGTCCGGCGGCAGGCCGTTTTCGGCCATGCAGGCGGCAATGTGGGCGTGATGGTGCTGTACCTCGACCAGTGCCGGAGACGATGTGCCGCCTGCGGCCGCCAGCATGGCACGTGCGCCGGCGCCGGCCAGCGATTGCGGGTGCGCGTCGATCGCGATGCATTGCGCATGGTGGTCGAACAGCTGCCGGTAGTCGTCAATCGCGCGCCGCTGGTCGGCCAGCGTGCGCGCATCGCGCAACTCTCCGATGTGGTGCGACACCACAGCCTGGCCGGCGCGCAGCAGGCAGAAGCTGTTCTTCAGGTCGCCGCCCAGCGCCAGCACCGGGGGAGCGGCGGCGAAGCCGGGATGCAGGTCGATGCCGGCCGGCGCCAGGCCCCGCGCGCGCCGCAACACGCGTGGTGCGCCGGCCATCACACGCAGCACCGAGTCGTCGACACGCCGCGCGACGGGGCGATCGTGCAGCAGCATGGCGTCGGCGATCGTCGCCAGTCCAGTGCGCGCCGCGTCGTTGTCGGCCAGCTGCGGCGCGTCCGACACATTGCCGCTGGTGAGCACGATCGGACGTGCCATGCCCTGCAGCAGCAGGTGGTGCAGCGGCGTGTTGGGCAGCATGCATCCCAGGGTCTGCATGCCGGGCGCAATACCGTCGGCCAACTTTGCCGCGCCGCTGCGCCGGAGCAACACGATGGGCGCCGCCGGGCTTTGCAGGCACGCGGCCTCGTCGGCATCGACACGGGCGAACGACCGCAGCATGGCCAGGTCGGCCGCCATCAGCGCCAGCGGTTTGCTCGCGCGGTGCTTGCGCAGGCGCAGCCGAGCGACCGCGTCGGCGTTGCCGGCGTCGCAGGCCAGCTGGAATCCGCCCAGCCCCTTGATCGCGACGATGGCGCCGCGCTGCAGCAGCAGCCGTGCGGCGGCGATCGGGTCCTGCGGCAGCGCCGCGTCGCGATGCGTGTCACCGGTCTCGAGCCAGATGCGTGGCCCGCAATCCGGGCAGGCGATGGGCTGGGCATGGAATCGGCGGTCGGCCGGGTCGTCGTATTCGGCGCGGCAGGCGGCACACATCGTGAACGCCCGCATCGTCGTGTTGGCGCGGTCGTAGGGAATCCGGTGTGCGATCGACAGCCGGGGGCCGCAGTGGGTGCAGTTGGTGAACGCATACCCCTG
>CAXBDR010000292.1:0-5723 GCA_963974265.1 uncultured Rhodoferax sp. | reverse complement strand
CAAGCCCATGGCAGGCCACATGGCCGGCCAGTTCGTGCGGGTCGGCCTGGTATCGAACCGGTCGCAAGCCAGCCTCTGGGTGCCGGACAAGGCGATCGGTACCGATCAAGGTCAGCACTACGTGCTGGTTGTGACGCCGGAAGACACCGTGGAGTACCGCGTCGTCGAATCCGGTTCCCTGCGCGACGGCCTGCGCCAGGTCCGCAACGGCGTGCAGGCGGGCGAACGCGTCGTCACCGACGGCTTCATGCGGGTACGCCCCGGAGCCAAGGTCCAGGTCGCCCCGTTGAATGAAATGCCGCAAGCCGGCGCGACGCCGCCGGGCGCGCATGCCCGCGGATAAGGCAGGGAGCCCCCCATGCAACACTTCAACCGCTTGTTTGTCGATCGCCCCATCGTGGGCATCGTGTTGTCACTGCTGATCCTGGTCGCGGGACTGCTCAGCCTCAAGCAAATGCCGCTGACCGAATATCCGTCCGTGATGCCCACCACGGTGTCGGTGCGCGCGAGTTATCCCGGCGCCAATCCGCAGGTACTGGCCGATACGGTGGCGACACCGCTGGAGACCGGACTCACCGGCGTGCCCGGCTTGCTCTACATGGGTTCCCAGGCCAGCGGCGACGGCCGGTACAACCTGACCTTGACCTTTGCCCAGGGCACCGATGCCAGCCGCGCCGAAACCGAGGTGCAGAACCGCGTCGCCCGGGTGTTGCCACGCCTTCCGGCCGACGTGCAGCGGCTCGGTGTCGTCAGCGAAAGCGTCGCACCCGACATGTTGATGGTGGTGCACCTGTTGTCGCCCGGCGGGCGCTACGACTTGCTGCATCTGTCCAACTTCGCGCAGTTGCAGGTACGCGATACCTTGTTGCGCTTGCCCGGTGTGCAGAAGGTCGTTGTCTGGGGTGCGGGTGAATACAGCCTGCGTGTCTGGCTCGATCCGGACCGCATGGCCGCGTTCGGGCTCGTGGCCGGCGACGTGATCGCGGCAATTCGCGAGCAGAACCTGCAGGTCGCCGCCGGCACGGTCGGGCAGTCGCCTGGCGCCTCCAGTGCGCACCAGGTGCCGCTGGCGGTCAAGGGCCGGCTCGATGCGCCGGAAGCTTTCGGCGACATCCTGCTGCGTACCGGCACAGCGGGCGCGCAACTGCGGCTGCGCGACGTCGCACGGGTCGAGCTCGGTGCCAACCACTATGCGATGCGCAGCCTGCTCGACAACCAGCCGGCGGTCGGCATCCAGATCGTGCAGGACCCGGCCGCCAGTGCGCTCCAGGTCGCCGGCGCCGTGCGCGCGGCGATGCAGACGCTGCAAAAGGATTTCCCGCAGGACATCGACCACAGGATTGCGTACGACCCGACGCTGTTCGTCGAAGCCTCGATCGGCAACGTGATCCAGACCCTTGCCGAGGCCATGGTGCTCGTCGTGCTGGTGGTGCTGCTGTTCCTGCAGAGTTGGCGCGCGGCCGCCATTCCGGTGATCGCCGTGCCGGTCTCGCTGATCGGCACGTTGGCGGTCATGCACCTGGCCGGGTTCACGCTCAACACACTGAGCTTGTTCGGCCTGGTGTTGTCGATCGGCATCGTCGTCGACGACGCCATCGTCGTCGTGGAAAACGTCGAACGCCATCTGCGCCGCGGGCTGGCGCCACGCGACGCGACCATGGCGGCGATGCGCGAGGTCACCGGTCCGATCCTGGCGATCACGGCCGTGCTGGTCGCGGTGTTTGTGCCGACCGCGTTCATGGGTGGCTTGTCCGGGCAGTTCTATCGCCAGTTCGCGATCACCATTGCGATCTCGACGGTGCTCTCGGCCGTCAACTCGCTGACGCTCAGTCCCGCGTTGGCAGCGATGTGGCTCAGGCCGCATGCCGCGGGCGGCAGTCCTGCGCTGCTGCAGCGCGTGTTCGGCGGATTCAACCGGGGTTTCGACGCCGTTGCCGCGCGGTACGCGGTATTTACCCGCGCCGGCGTGCGGCGGGGCCTGCGTTTGCTGGCCTTGTACCTGGCCCTTTTGTTCGCGTCGGTCTGGGCGTTCCAGGCCATACCGCGTGGATTCGTGCCGGCGCAGGACAAGTATTTCCTGGTCGGCATCGTGCAGTTGCCCGCCGGTGCGTCGCTGGACCGCACCGAGGCGGTGACCCGCGAGGTGACCCGTCTTGCGCTGGAGCATCCCGGCGTCGAAAGCGTCGTGGCTTTCCCCGGCATCTCGATCAACGGGTTTGTCAACAGCCCGAATGCGGCGGTGTTGTTCGCGATGCTCGATCCGTTCGAGCAGCGCAGCCAGGCAGACCTGTCGGCGGGCGCGATTGCCGGTGCACTCAACGGCAAGGTCGCGTCGGTCGACGAAGCGTTCGTCGCCGTGTTCCCCCCGCCGCCGGTTCCCGGCCTGGGCCAGGCCGGCGGCTTCAAGCTGCAGATCCAGGATCGCGGAAATCTGGGGCACGAGGCGCTCAATGCGGCACTGGGCAAGGTGATGGCGGCGGCCGCCCAGGATGCGCGGCTGGTCGGACTGTTTTCGGGTTACCAGGTCAATATGCCGCAGCTGGCGGTGCAGGTCGACCGCGACAAGGCACGCGCGATGGGTGTCGCCTTGCCGCAGGTCCACGAAACCCTGCAGGCCTACCTGGGTTCGGTCTATGTCAATGACTTCAATTTCCTGGGTCGTGCGTGGCAGGTGAACCTGCAGGCGGACGCGCGTTTTCGCAACGATGCCGAGGCGCTCGGCAGGTTGTGGACACGCAATGGCGACGGCCGGATGGTGCCGCTGTCGGCGCTGGTGCGTGCCACCCCCGCAGTCGGCCCCGATCCCGTCAGCCGCTACAACGGCTTCGCCGCCGCCGACCTGTCCGGGGCACCGGCCGCGGGTGTGAGTTCCGGCCAAGCCGTGCGTGCCATGGAGGACATTCTGGCGCGTGAATTGCCACCCGGTTTCGGCTTCGAGTGGACCGACCTCAGTTACCAGCAGCAGCACGAGGGTGGCGACGGCGCATGGGTTTTCCCGCTGGCCATCGTGCTGGCGTTCCTGATCCTGGCGGCGATGTACGGCAGCTGGAGCCTGCCGCTGGCGGTGCTGGCCATCGTGCCTTCGGTGTTGTTCGGTGCGCTGGCCGGTGTCTGGTTCAGCGGCGGCGACAACAACCTGTTCACGCAGATTGCATTGGTCGTGCTGGTGGGACTGGCGACCAAGAACGCCATCCTGATCGTCGAATTTGCGCGCCGCCTGCATGCGGCCGGTGCCAGCGCTCGCGAGGCGGTGGCCGAGGCTGCGCGGTTGCGCCTGCGGCCGATCCTGATGACCTCGCTGGCCTTCGTCGTGGGGGTGTTGCCACTGGTGCTCGCCACCGGCGCCGGGGCGGAAATGCGTCAGGCCGTGGGCGTGGCCGTGTTCGCGGGAATGCTCACGGTGACGATCGCCGGCCTGTTGTTCACCCCGCTGTTTTTTGTCTGGACCGAGCGCCGTCGGGTCTCGCCGGCCGTTCCGTCCGAATCCGTTCCGTGTCCGGCCAGCCCGGTCACGCCGGCCTGACGTCACGCAAGAAAAGGAGATCTGCCATGTCGACAACTTTCCGATGGACCCGCCTTGCCGGTGCACTGGCCGCTTCGCTGCTCGGCGCTTGTGCCGGTCTGGTTCCGCCGCCGCCGGCGCTGCCGTTGCCGCAGCCCGCGCCACTGCCGGCGCGTTTCGCCGCCGACCAGGGCACGCCGGGCACGCCGCTCGAGGAGGCGGACTGGAGCGTGCTGGGCGACGCCGCACTGGCATCGCTGGTGCGCCAGGGTCTGCACGCCAATCTGAGCGTGCAGCAGGCGATTGCGCGCATCGAGCATGCCCGCGCCCTTGCCAATGGGCGTGAAGCCGCCCGCGGTCCGTATGGCGGTATCCGGATGGGTGCCAGTGCCACCCGGTCGGCATCGGTCGACGCGCCGTCGGGTGCACGCCGCGCCGACCGCGTGTTTGCCGATCTGGCAGCGGGCTGGGAACTGGACTTGTTCGGCCGGCTGTCAAACGACGCGCAGGCGGGATGGATCCGCGTGCAGGCGCAATCCGAGGACGCGCAGGCGGTACGCCTGAGCGTGGCATCCGAGATCGCCCTTGCCTGGTACACGTTGCTGGGCCTGCGCGAGCAGGAGCGACTGACCCGCGAGGTCATCACCAACCGCCGGGAGGTGGTGCGCCTGGTGGCTTTGCGCACGCGTGCCGGAGAGACGGCGCGTTTCGACGAGGCACGCGCGCAAGCCGATCTGGCGCAGGTGCAGGCGCAGTTGCCGCGCCTGCTGGCCGATGCGCAGGCGACAAGCCACCGGCTCGCGGTGCTGCTTGGAGTGATGCCCTCGGAATTCGAACCGCCTGCTTCACAGGCCGCGTCGGCGACGCGCAGCATCGCATTGCAGATTCCGCCACCCGCCATGTGGATGGAGCAACGCGCCGACCTGCGTGCCGCGCGTGCCCGTCTGCAGGCGCAGGGGATCGACATCCGGTCCATCGAAGCGGAGTTCATGCCACGGATGGAGATCCGGGGCGTACTGGGTTTTGTCGCCGGCACCCTGGGTGGATGGAGCGGCGCGGGCAGTGCCGCATGGTGGCTGGCGCCCACCCTGTCGGTTCCGCTGTTCGACCGTCGCAGCATCGAGGCACGCTTGTCGGCCGCGCGTATCCAGGAACGGGAACATCTGCTTGCCTATCGCGGTGCCACGCTCACGGCGGTAGCCGAGGTCGAGGAAGCTTTGGGTCGGCTCGGCGCCGGACAGCAGCAATTGGACCACCTGCGCGCGCATCTGGTGCATGCGAACGACGCCCACAAGCTTGCGCAGGCACGGTTGCGCGCCGGCGAGGGGGATCTGCTGGAACTGCTCGATGCGCAACGTGTGGCCCATGTCGCCGCGTTGGCATTGGCCCAGGCGCATGCCGAACAGCAGCAGCGCACGGTGGTACTGCTCAAGGTGTTGGGGACGGCGCCCAGGCCTGTTGCCTGAAAGGCGGTGCCAGTCGACGTGCCGCGGATCGCACCGGGCGGTCTGCGGCAGTGCCGGACGGCAACTGCCGCAAGGGCTGCATCGGACGCAGTGTGCAGCCGATGCCACTGCCGATGCCTCAAGCGGCAACACCGGCATGGTGCACGTGCACGCCGCGCATCCAGGCCTTCAGGTCCAGGTGGCTGCTCGAAGGGGCGGGTCCGGAGGGCCGGCCTTCATCCGTATCCCGGGCGCCGCGTCGGGACGGCTTGACGATCGACACCGGATGGCACGGTTGCGCAGGGCTGTCGATGGCCAGCGTGTCGAGGATGGCGCACGCCGGTCGGTCGTCGCCGTGGCAGGCGCTGACCAGTTTCTCCAGGCTTGTTTTCATCGTGGCTATTTCTTGCAGCTTGTCTTCGAGGTCGGCCAGATGCTGTTGCGCCACGGATTTCACTTCGCGACTCGATCGTGTTTCGTTGCCCCACAAGCCGATCAGGTCGGCGATCTGGGCTATCGAAAACCCCAGGCTGCGCGACTGGCGGATGAATCGCAGCACCGATACATCTCGCTCGCCATACAGGCGATAACCCGATTCGCTGCGGTCGGCCCGTGGCAACAGCCCGATCGATTCGTAGTGGCGGATCATCTTGGTCGACACGCCCGCCGCCTTGGCGGCCTGTCCGATATTCATGCCCGTGTTCATGGTGTGCGCTCCAGCAGTGGCAATCGATGCCGATGCGCCGAATGTGAAGCTTGACACCATGGGAATGTCA
>CAXBDR010000291.1:0-5741 GCA_963974265.1 uncultured Rhodoferax sp. | reverse complement strand
CCTCCTTGACCTCGATCAGCTGGTGCAGGCCGCGTTCCCACGAGCGGTCGGCCATGGTGCGGCCGGTGTATTCGTCGATGATCTCGATCTTGCCCTCGCGCACCAGGTAATGTTCGTCGCGGGCGAACAGGTACAACGCCGACAAGGCCTGGGTCACCATCTCCTCGCGCCGCAGACGCCCGTTCCAGATGCCGCCGAGTTGCTCGCCATGCTGCGTCGCCAGCCGCTTGCCGGACTCGGTCAGCACGACCCGGCGGTCCGCGCGATGGAGCTGGTAGTCGCGCCCCTGCTCCAGGGCCTGCGCGATCGCGATGCCCTGGCGCGCGGCAAGCTCCTGTTCTCCCGACTCGGCCGGCGCCGAGATGATCAGGGGCGTGCGCGCCTCGTCCACCAGCACGCTGTCGGCCTCGTCGACGATGGCGAAACTCAGCCCGCGCAGCAGCAGCCGCCCCGCCTGCGAGGGCGCGTCGCCCAGCTGGTCGAAGCGCAGCCGCAAACTGCTGTTGCGGCTGCCCAGCGTGATGCGGTCGCGCAGGTAGTCGAACACGATCGTCTTGTTGCTGCCGTAGGTGATGTCGCAGGCATACGCAGCCTGGCGCTGCTGCGGCGTCTGTTTCTCGGTCACGGTGCCCACCGACAGGCCCAGAGCCTCGTACAGCGGCCGGGTGATGCCGCAGTCGCGCGTCACCAGGTAATCGTTGACCGTGATCACGTGTACCGGCAGCCCGGCCAGCGCCGCGGTGCAGGTGGGCAAGGTGGCCGTCAGCGTCTTGCCTTCGCCGGTTTCCATCTCCGCGATCATGCCCTGGAGCAACACCCATCCGCCTTGCAACTGGACGTCGAAGAAGCGCTTGCCCAGCACGCGTTGCGCCGCCGCATTGACGACGGCGAAGGCTCGCGCCACCAGGTCCACGCGAAATCCGCCGCCGCGCAGGGCCTTGCCGCTGTCACGTGCGGCAGCGCGCAGCTGTCCGTCGTCGAGTTGCCCCAACTCGGCCTCGAAGGCGCGCACGCGGGGAACCAGATCGTTGCGCAGCGCCCGCGCCGCCTGCAGGCTCCGCACCAGCCCCCCGCCATAACGTTCGCCCGTCTCGTCAAGCCAGTTGGCGGGCGGATCATCGACACGTTCAGGATAGACCGGACGCACCAGCGGGCGCAGCAGCGCGGCATCAGACATTGAACATGCTCAGCAACATGCGGCGTGTCGCGCGGAACACCTGCGCACCCAGCGGTTCGGGCGCGCGGTCGAAACGCACGAACACCCGGCTTCCGATGTGGCGCAGGGCCGCAGCACCGCCGGGTTCCAGTTCGAGCTCCATCACGAACAACGAGTTGACCGCGCGTGGCCGGTCACCGGACGACGACCCGCCGACGGGCGCCAGCGCCAGTTCGCCACCACCCTGGGCACCCAGTGCCAGGCCGGGCAACTGGTCGGTGGCCGCCGGCACCACCAGCTTGACGCGTGCCTGCCACGCGTCGCGCAATTGCTCGACCAGCCGCACTTCGATACGGCGTGTGCCCGCGCGCACCAGGTCGACATCGCTTTGCGGCACCACCACCTGCACCGCGATGCGGGACCGGTCCATGGCATAACCGAGCAGTTCGCCACGGCGCACGAAACGCCCCGGCAGATCGGCCGGGTCCGCCAGCAGCAACACGCCGTCGCCGGGACTGCGAATCACCAGGTCCGCCATCCGGCGCCGCGCCTCGGCCAGGCGTGCCTGCAGGTGCACGATCTCCTCGCGCAGGATGCCCAGCTGCACTGGATCGCGCGTGGCCGCCTCGTAGCGTGCGCGCTGCTCCTGCAACTGCGCCTGCAGGATGCGCACCCGCGCGTTGAGTTCCGGGTCCTCCACCGTGAGCACAGCCTCGCCCCGGCGCACTGGCTGGTTCGCCCGGCCATGCACGGCGACGACGAAACCGTCGGTCGCGGCGCGGATCGCGACCTCGCTTGGCGCAACCGTCACGCCCTCGGTGCGGGTCCACGAAGGCACGGGCACGCGGAACAACAGCAGCGCCGCCAACGCAAGCAATGCGGCCACCACCACCAGTGCCCGCGGCCGGGAACTGCGCAGGTCGGGGGACGACAGCAGGTAGCCCAGCTGCCGCGCGATCGGCCGCGCCAGGCCGCTGTAGACTGACCAGATCGCCAGCAGGATGCCGAGCACGAAGTACTGCTGGGCGATCAGCAGCGCGATCGTGAACATGATGAACATGCGGTAGACGAACGAGGCAACCGCGTAGAACACGAACCAGGCGCGCTCGCCCGGCGCGTCCTGGCCCGGCGTGGCGTCGTCCACGCCCAGCAGGTGGCGCTTGACCAGGTAGGCCACGTGGGCATTCGCCCGTTGTCCCAGGTTCGGGATCTCGAGCATGTCGGCCAGCATGTAGTAGCCGTCGAAACGCAGCAAAGGGTTGATGTTGAACACCAGTGTCGACACGCCCGCGATCAGCATCACGTTGTAGGCCAGCACCCGCACCGTGCCCGGCTCGACACTGACCCACACCAGCAAGGCCAGCATCGCCAGCAGCAGCTCGCTGGCCATGCCGGCCGCGCCCACCATGATGCGGTCGCGCTTCTCGCGAAACGCCATCGACGCGGACGCGTCCAGGTAGGATATGGGCATCAGCACCAGCAGCATCACCCCCATCTCGTGCACTTCGCCGCCGCGCGAGCGGATCGCCATCGCATGGCCGAACTCGTGGGCCAGCTTGGCCACCGGAAACACCAGCGCGATCAGGAACAGGTTCTCGACCGCCAGCAGTTGTTCGGAAAAGTTGTTCGTCAGCTCGCCCCAGTGCTGGCCGGCCAGCACGCCGGCCAGCAGCGCGCAGCACAACCACAACACGGCGCCGGCGCGGCCGAACAATCCGCGCGACAGCGGGTCGAGCGCGTCCAGCACCCGGGTCGGGTCGAACAACGGAAAGCGCAGCGACAGCGGATTCTGGATGTACTGCTTGAGCTTCTGGCGCCGGTTCTTCACGTGCCGCTCGTGCAGTTCCTGCATGTCGGGACGTTTGTCGGTCTGCAACACGTCGGCACGGTGCAGCGACGACAGGATGCCGATCACGTCGTCCTGCGTCGGCGCGTCATCGCCCAGCCGACTGCATGCCGACTCCCAGATCTCGCGCAAGCTGCGCTTGCCGTCCATCAGGCCGATCACCAGATTGGCATGGGGTGAAAAGCGGTGGAAACGTCCGCTGGTCTGGTCCTGCAGCACGTACCAGACCTGGCCGCGGTACAGGTGGCGGTGGATCAGCGCGTGGCTGCGCAGGCGCGGCCGGACATCGGCGACCCGGTACCAGGAGGGGCTGAACAGGCTCTCGCTCACGGCCAGTAGGTCCAGACGAACAGCCGGATCCAGTTTTCCAGGCGGTGGGTCCAGATCCACCACAGGCGGCGCTGCTCGATGTCGATCTTGGCCACGCCCTCCATGCCCGGTCGCAGGCGTTCGTCGGTCCGCTCCAGCAACGCCTCGACACGGAAGAAGTTGCGCCCGTCGCGCGCCGTCGTGACCGCGGTGACGTTGCCCACGACGAACGGAAACGCATCGCGCACGATCGAGGCCAGGATCAGCACGCCACGCTGGCCGGTCACCACGTCAGCGATCTCGCGCTCGTCGACGTTGACGATCACGCGGTAGGCGTCGAGCGGCGTGATCTCGAACAAGGTGTCGCCCCGCTTGACCGCGCTGCCCAGCGACTGCGACAGGTCACCCTTGACGACCACGCCGTCGAACGGCGCCACGATGGTCGCCCGGCGCAACTGGGTGTCGAGCAGCGACACCTGGGCCTGTGCCTGCTCGTATTGCGACTTGCCGATCTGCGCCTTGGCGCGGTCCCGGTTGGCCACCGCCTCCTGGTGCTGGCGCACGTATTGTGCGTACTGGCTGGCCCACTTGAGCCGCTCGAGCCGGATCTCGCTGTCGTCGAGCGTGGCCAGCACGTCGTTGGCGCGCAGCAGGTCGCCGGCACGCGCCGGCGCAGTGGCCACGTATCCGTCGAACGGCGCCGCCACGGTGCGCCGCACCGCACCCTCCAGCGTGGCCGGCGCCGTGACGCGGTAGTCGCCCTCGGCCACCGAGAAAAACGCCACGGCGGCCAGCACGCCCACCACCAGCAGCTTGCGCAACACGTAGCGCGGCCCGATCAGGCGGCCGATCTGGGTACGCGTCGCGTCCAGAATACGCAGCAGCAATGCACGCTCGTTGCGCCGCGCCATCTCCAGGATGCGTCCGAGCGCGGCGCCGCAGGCCTGGGCAAACGCCAGGTCGGCTCGCGTGAACGGCTGGTTCGCGGGGCGCTCGAACAACAGCGCGCCGGCAAAACCCTCGCGCCCGGCCATGGGCACGGTCAACAGGCTGCCGCTGCCATGTTCCTGGGCCAGCCGCCCGTGGTCGCGATCGACGACGAGTTCGTCACCGCTCTGCGACGGATAACGCACCAGCGCACGCTGGTCGATCGCCTCGTCCATCGCGGCACCGATGGCGTGCATGAGGTTCATGCGCCGCGCCATCTGCGCGCTGTGCGACAGCGCGATGATCTCCGCATGCCCGCGGCGCACCACGCCCAGGCTGACACGATCGCACTGCAGCCGCGTCGCCAGTTCGGTCACCAGGGTGCGACAGGCCCGCTCGAAGCCACCCTCGTCCAGAACGGCGCCAAGCACATCGAGCACGGCCATCAGCCGCCCCTGGGCGTCCAGGCTTTCGGCCTGCTGCTCGCGCCGCAACAACGCGGCCAGCGCCGGCATTGCCAGCGACAGGCGTTGCAGCACCGGTTGCAGGTTGGTCTCGGTATATCCGGCCAGCGCAAACGCCACCACGCCGCGCACCATGTGGTCGACCTCGACCGGCAGCGCCAGCCCCATGGCGCCACCGGGCAGCGGCATGGTGGTGACGCGACGTTCGGCCAGGGCTTGCTCCGCCACGTCCGCGACGTCGGTCGCGCCCTGTCCAGCGGCCGGCCAGAACGCCACCGGGGCAAAGGGCCCGACCTCGGGTTCGCCCAGCACGACGACACCGCGTTCCACGCGCGGCAGCGCCGCGCACAACTGCGTCAACCACTGCGAAACCTGCGCAGCCAGCGGGGCCTGCGGGTTCGCCTGCTGGACCTGGAAACCGCTAGCGAGATCGTTCAAGGCACACCGGGACCGCGTACCGGCCCCACCACGGCGACGTCATCGTCAGGGCTTGAGTTCGCCGTGTCGCGCTTCGTAGTCCTTCAGGCCCTGGGTCAGCAACTGCTGCAGACGCTTGGCCGCGAAGGGACTGAGCACAATGCGGTCGGACAAGGCCACGGTGACCTCGGACTGACCCGATTGCCAGGCCTGGTTGGTCCCGAACAGCAGCATGATTTCTTCGCGCGTACCCAGCACGTTGCACACGTTGGCATAGGAGCTGCGCATCTTGGAGTCGTCCCAGACGATGCGGGGTGTGGCGGGGTTGCGGTTGGCCGCGACGGGCGTGGCCGCCGCGCCGGCATTTGCACTTGCGCCGGTTTCCGTGGGAGCGTTGGTTGCCAATTTCTTCTCCATGTCAGTTATACGAATATCCACGATCTTCGGCTATCCGATATACGATTGTGAACAATGGTCGCAGCCAGTCTACCATCGGATCGTCAGCCGCCGGGGCGCGGTTGGCGGGGTGGCAGCAGGTGCTGCGTCTGCACCCACGGCATGGGCCAGGGGCTCGGCGACCGGTGTCGGCAAGCCCGCCATCGCGGCACGATCGAGCAGGCCC
>CAXBDR010000290.1:0-5766 GCA_963974265.1 uncultured Rhodoferax sp. | reverse complement strand
TCGAGGCCAAACTCGGTGAACTGACGAACTACCTGGTCCGGGTGCGCGAGCCGCAGCAGGCTCCCGAAGCCCGACCGGTGCGGGCGGCCGAGCCGGCCACGGCCCGATCTTGAGCAGCCCCGGAACGCGTTTTGCCAGCCGTGTCGTGGCCTGGCAACTGGCGCATGGTCGCCATGACCTGCCCTGGCAGAACACCCGTGACCCGTACCGGGTGTGGTTGTCGGAGGTGATGCTGCAGCAGACGCAGGTGGCCACCGTGATCGCTTACTTCGAACGTTTCATGGCCCGCTTCCCGGACGTGCACGCGCTGGCCCAGGCCAGCCAGGATGACGTGATGGGCCAGTGGAGCGGACTGGGTTATTACAGTCGGGCGCGCAACCTTCACCGCTGTGCCATCGAGGTGGTGCTGCGCTGGGGTGGCGTGTTTCCGGGTGACGCGCCGACACTCGCGAGCCTGCCGGGCATCGGCCGATCCACGGCGGCGGCCATCGCCTCGCTGTGTTTTGGCGAGCGGGTTGCCATTCTCGATGCCAATGTCCGCCGGGTGCTGGCTCGGGTGCTGGGTTTCGACGCCGACCTGGCGTCGCAGTCGAACCAGCAACTCCTGTGGAACGCCGCGACCGAGCTGTTGCCACGTCGCGACCTGTCGCAGGCCATGCCGCGCTACACCCAGGGCATGATGGACCTCGGTGCGACGGTATGCCTGCCGCGCAACCCCCAATGTGACCGCTGCCCCGTCCGTTCCGGCTGCGTGGCGTTTGCGCAGGGGCGGCCGCAGGCGTTTCCGGTGCGCAGCCGCACGCTCAGGCGCAGCGCGCAGTCGGTGTGGTTGTTGTGGGCGCGCAGCTCCAGCCGCGAAGCCGTCTGGCTGCAGCGCCGGCCGTCACCCGGCGTCTGGGCCGGCCTGCATTGCCTGCCCTGGTTCGACAGCCGCTCGGCACTGGAGGACCAGGTGCCGCCGCACTACCGCGCACACTTGCGCGACCACCCGGTATTCACGCATGTGCTGACGCACAAGGACCTGCACCTGCACCCGGTACAGGTCGACCTGCCGAAGAGTGCGTTCGCGTCGGCCCCCGAAGGGGGAGGCTGGTTCGATGCCAGCACGTGGCCGCAGCTCGGCCTGCCCGCGCCGGTTCGGCGCATCCTGCTTCAGGCCTGAGGCCAGCCGAAGGTCGTGGTCGGGTATTTGCCTGGCGTGGCGTCGAGCTCGCGGTGGCGGCTGAGTGTGGTCCAGCGGTCGGCGAACAGGCGCGAGAGCTCCTCGACCAGATAGACGGAGCGATGCTGGCCTCCGGTGCAGCCGATCGCCACCGTGACGTAACTGCGGTTGTCGTTCGACAAGGGATCGAGCCATTGGTCGAGGAACTGCGCAATCTGCAGCATCATCTGGTGCACTTGGTCGTGCTGCTGGAAAAACGCAACCACGGCCGGATCCTTGCCGGTCAGGGCCTTGAGGTCGGGTTCGTAATGCGGATTGGGCAACATGCGCACGTCGAACACGAAATCGGCATCGCCGGGTATGCCGCGCTTGAATGCGAACGACTCGAAAACCAGCGTCAGGTGCCCGCCGCGCACGACGATCAGGGACTTGACGTAGCGCTGCAGTTGCGACGGCCGGATCAGGCTGGTGTCGATGACGTGTGCGTGTTCGCGCAGGTCGGCCAGCAACTCGCGCTCGAGCTCGATCGCGTCGACCAGCGCCCGGCGCTGGTCGTTGGCCGCATCGGGCGTATCGGACTGCGACAACGGATGCTTGCGGCGCGACTCCGAATAACGCCGCACCAGCGTGTCGGTGGTCGAGTCCAGGAACAAGGACTTGATGACGACACCCATGGCGGCCAGCGCACGCAGACGCTGCGGCACCTGCGGCAAGGCTTCGGCGCTGCGCACGTCCATGGCGATGGCGACCCGATGGTTCTGGCGCGTCTCCTGCAATTGCACGAACTGCAGCAGCAGCTCCGGTGGCAGGTTGTCGACGCAGAAGTAGCCAGCGTCCTCGACCGCGTGCAGGGCCACCGATTTGCCGGATCCCGACATGCCGGTGATGAGTACCAGTTCCAGAGCCATGGTTGCTTGTTCCACTTTCGCGTTTCTCAGGTTGAAGCCTGCAACATTTCCTTCGCGTGCGCCACCGTGGTTTCCAGCAGTCGTTCGCCGCCGAGCATGCGTGCGATCTCCGCGACCCGGGACTCGCCCTGCACGTGCGTGACCGAACTCAGTGTGGAGCCGCCGTGCAATTGCTTGGATACCACGAGATGATGATCGGCACAGGCGGCCACCTGCGGCAGGTGGGTCACGGCCAGCACCTGCCGGTCGGTGCCAAGCTGGCGCATCAGCCGGCCGACAGTCTGCGCCACCGCGCCACCGACGCCGGAGTCGACCTCGTCGAAGATCAGGGTCTGGGCGGTGCCCAGGCGGCTGGTCGTGACCGCGATGGCCAGCGCCAGCCGCGACAACTCGCCACCCGAGGCGACCTTGGCGACCGGGCGAGGGGTGGTGCCGGCATGGCCGGCGACCAGAAAGCCGACGTCGTCGAGCCCGGACTGCATGGCCTGTGCGGCAACCTGCAACCGGACCTCGAAGCTGCCACCGGCCATGCCCAGGCCTTGCATGGCCTGGGTGATGGCATGGGACAGCTGGCCGGCGGCCTTGGTCCGGGCGCGTGTCAGGGACTTGGCCTCGCGCATGTAGGTGGCCTGGGCCGTCTGCTCCGCAGCCAGCAGGCCGTCGAGGTCGGCAGCGGCGTCGAGACGGGCCAGTTCTTCGCGCCATCCTGCAAGCAGGTCGGGCAGGTCCTGCGGCGGTCGCTTGTAGCGGCGGGCCAGCGAGACCCAGGACGCCATGCGTTCATCGAGCTGCGCCAGGCGTTGTGGGTCGGGTTCGGTCTTGCGCAAGTAGGCGCGCAGGGCATGTGCCACGTCTTCCAGCTGGGCCAGGCTTGAGGCCAGTTCGTCGGCCAGGGCCGAGAAGCCGGGTTCATGTTGCGTCTGCTGCAGCAGCAGGTTGAGCGCCGACTGCACCATGTCGGCCGCACTGGATTCGCCACCTTGCAATCCGTCGACCGCGCCCTGGGCGGCCTCGATCAGCGCCTGGGCATGCGCCAGCCGATTGTGTTCAGTGCTCAGGGCCTCCCATTCGTCGGCGGCGGGGGCGAGCTTGTCGAGTTCGCCGATCTGCCAGCTGATGCGTTCGCGTTCGCGCTGCAGGTCGGCCTGGGCCGCCTGCGCGTCGGCCAGGGTCTTGCTCTTCGTGCGCCAGTCGTGCCACAAGGCGCCGAGGGCCACGGTATCGACCCTGGCGTACGCGTCGAGCAGATCGCGCACCGCGTCGGCGCGCGTCAGGCTTTGCCAGGCATGCTGGCCGTGGATGTCGATCAGTTGTTCGCCGATCTCGCGCAGCTGGGTGGCGGTGGCAGGGCTGCCGTTGATCCAGCCCCGGCTCTTGCCCTGCAGGTCGACCGTACGGCGCAGCAGCAGCGTGTCGTCGGCATCGAATCCGGCCGCCTCCAGCCAGGGGGTCAAGGTGAGGGGTGCGTCGAACTCGGCGCTGACCTCGGTGCGGCTGGCACCTTCACGCACCGTGCCGGTATCGGCACGGGCGCCGGTGACCAGTTGCAATGCGTCGATCAGGATGGACTTGCCGGCACCGGTCTCGCCCGTCAGTACGGTGAACCCGTCCAAGAGGTCGAGCTCGAGTTCGCCGACGATGACGAAGTCGCGCAGGACGATGCGTCTGAGAGCCACGATCAGGCCACTCCTTCGTTCCAGTGCAGCTTTTGCCGCAAGGTGTCGAAGTAGCTCCAGCCCTTGGGATGCAGGAAACGCATCCGGTGCTGGGACCGGGACACGACGATGCGGTCGCCGTGCAGCAGCGACGCCAGCGACTGCATGTCGAAGTTCGCGCTGGCGTCGCGCCCGGCGACGACTTCGATGGCGATTTCCGCGGCGTCGGCGAGCACGATGGACCGGTTGGACAAGGTGTGCGGTGCGATAGGCACCATGACCCAACCCGGCAGCGACGGGTGCAACAAGGGTCCCCCGGCGGACAAGGCATAAGCCGTGGAGCCGGTCGGACTGGCGATGATCAGGCCGTCGGCGCGCTGGTTGGCGACAAAATGGCCGTCCACCTCGACCCGCAGCTCGACCATGCCGGAGGTCGCGCCGCGGTTCACGACCACGTCGTTCATGGCCAGCGCATCGAACACGCAGTGACCGTCGCGCATGACCCGCGCCTGCATCAGGCTGCGCCGGTCTTCCTCGTAGGCACCTTGCAGCATCGGCAGCAGCACCGCCTGGTAGCCTTCGAGCGGGATGTCGGTGATGAAGCCCAGGCGGCCCTGGTTGATGCCGATCAGCGGCACGTTGTGGCAGGCCAGCTGGCGCCCGATGCCCAGCATCGTGCCGTCGCCGCCCACGACCAGCCCGAGGTCGCACTGGGCGCCGATGCCGTCCACGTCCAGCATGGCATGGCCGGTGATGCCCAGGTTGCGCGCCGTCTCTGCCTCGAACGCCACTTCGCAGCCCTGCGCATGCAGGAAATGCGCGATGTCTTCCATGGCCCGGCGCGACGACGCGCCAGCGGAACCGGAGCCTACGGCCTGGTATTTGCCGATGAGAGCGACATGGCGGAATTGGGACTGCATCGGCAAATTACATCACTAAAATGACCGGATGCTCGATGACCGTTCCAAGTTGCTGATGAAGGCCCTGGTCGAGCGATACATCGCAGACGGGCAGCCGGTTGGCTCGCGCACCCTGTCGCGCCAAAGCGGCCTGGAGTTGTCCCCCGCGACCATCCGCAACGTGATGGCCGATCTGGAAGACATGGGCCTGATCGTCAGCCCGCACACCTCGGCGGGGCGCATCCCCACGGCCCGCGGCTACCGCTTGTTCGTCGACACCATGCTGACGGTGCGCAAGAGCGACCTGCCAGCGCAGGTCCTCACGCCGGACCAGCCGCAGAAGGTGTTGACCAAGGCCGCCGGGCTGTTGTCGAACCTGTCGCAGTTCGTGGGTGTCGTGGTGGCGCCCAGGCGCAGTTCGGTGTTTCGGCATATCGAGTTCCTGCGGTTGTCGGAGCGCCGGCTGCTGGTGATCATCGTATCGCCCAATGGCGATGTGCAGAACCGCGTGATCTTCACCGAGACCGATTATTCCCAGGCCGAACTGGTGGAGGCGGCCAACTTCCTCAATTCGCATTACGTCGGCATGGCCATCGAGCATGTGAGCGCGCGACTGCAGCAGGAAGTCGAGTCGCTGCGCAGCGAGATCGCCGCGTTGATGCAGGCCGCCGTGACCATCAACAACGAGGAAAACGACCAGCCCGACGACGGCGTCGTCATCTCGGGTGAACGCAACCTGCTGGCCCTGTCAGACTTCTCCAGCGACATGAACCAGCTGCGGCGCGCGTTCGAGCTCTTCGAGCAGAAGGCCCAGCTGATGCGCCTGCTCGAAGTGGCCGGCCAGGCCGAAGGCGTACGCATCTTCATCGGCGGCGAAAGCCAGGTCGTGCCCTTCGAGGATCTGTCCATCGTCAGTGCACCCTACGAGGTCGACGGCCAGGTCGTCGGCACCATCGGCGTCATCGGCCCGACCCGCATGGCCTACGACCGCATGATCCAGATCGTCGACATCACCTCGCGGCTGGTCAGCAACGCGCTGAGTTACCAGAAATAGCGGCCTATACAATCGCCGCTTCGGTCGGGCCGTTAGCTCAGTTGGTTAGAGCAGAGGACTCATAATCCTTTGGTCGTAGGTTCAAGTC
>CAXBDR010000289.1:0-5774 GCA_963974265.1 uncultured Rhodoferax sp. | reverse complement strand
CGAACACTATAAGGCCGAGATCATCGGCGGCATTCCGGCCGGCGAGGATGTGTCGCTCTACCGGGAGGGAGGCTTCGAGGACCTGTGCCGTGGCCCGCACGTGCCCAGCACCGGCAAGCTCCGGCACTTCAAGCTGATGAAGGTGGCCGGCGCATACTGGCGCGGCGACCACCGCAACGAGATGCTGCAACGGATCTACGGCACGGCCTGGGCCAGCAAGGACGAGCTGCAGCAATACCTGACGATGCTCGCGGAGGCCGAGAAGCGCGACCACCGCAAGCTCGGCCGCGAACTCGACCTGTTCCACATCGACGATCACGCGCCCGGCCTGGTGTTCTGGCACCCGAAAGGCTGGACCTTGTGGCAAGGCGTCGAGCAATACATGCGCAAGGTGTATCGCGACAACGGCTACCAGGAGGTCAAGGGCCCGCAGATCATCGACAAGACCTTGTGGGAGAAGACGGGCCACTGGGACAAGTACCGTGAGAACATGTTCGTCACCGAGTCGGAGAAGCGCGAATACGCGCTCAAGCCGATGAACTGCCCGGGCCACATCCTGATCTTCAAGCAAGGCATCAAGAGCTACCGCGACCTGCCGCTGCGGTACGGCGAATTCGGCCAATGCCACCGCAACGAACCCTCGGGCGGCCTGCACGGCATCATGCGCGTGCGCGGCTTCACGCAGGACGACGGCCACATCTTCTGTACCGAAGAGCAGATCCTGCAGGAGTGCGTCGACTACACGGCCTTGCTGCAAAAGGTCTACAAGGACTTCGGCTTCACCAACATCATCTACAAGATCGCCACGCGTCCGGACAAGCGCATCGGCTCGGACGCTGTCTGGGACACGGCCGAGAGCGCGCTGATGGAAAGCCTGCGGGCTTCGGGCTGCGAGTTCGAGATATCCCCCGGTGAAGGCGCGTTCTACGGACCCAAGATCGAATACACGCTGAAAGATGCGATCGGTCGGCCGTGGCAATGTGGCACGATGCAGGTCGACTTCTCGATGCCCGAGCGCCTGGATGCGGAATACGTGGGCGAGGATGGCGCCCGTCATCGCCCGGTGATGCTGCACCGGGCCATCGTCGGCAGCCTGGAGCGCTTCATCGGCATCCTGATCGAGGAGAGTGCGGGCGCGTTGCCAACCTGGCTCGCGCCGGTGCAGGTGTCCCTGCTCAACATCACCGACGCGCAGGCCGAATATGCGCGCGATGTGGCCAAAATGCTGCAGAAACAGGGCATAAGGGTGCAGTTGGACCTGCGTAACGAGAAGATCACGTATAAAATACGGGAGCATTCGTTGCAAAAGCCGCCTTTCATCCTTGTCGTTGGTGACAAGGAGATGGCGGCTGGCGCCGTTGCAGTGCGAGCCCGGGGCAATGTTGACCTCGGCGTGATGTCCCAGCAGGCCTTCCTGGAAAAGGTGCTTGCCGACATCGCTCACTGAGCTGTCGTGGGGCACCACGGCGGCGTCGGTGCCGTTCGTGGTGTCTCGGCAATGGCTGTCTTTGGCAGCAATCCACTGAAAAGGAATGAACCATCGCTACTGAATATCGTGACCGTCGTCACCGCGAAGAACGCAAGCACCGCCTGAACCGGGAGATCATGTCCCCGGAAGTCCGACTCTCCGGCCCCGAAAACGAACCCTTGGGTATCGTCAGCCTCCAGGATGCACTCCGTATGGCTGGGGAGCACGATGTCGACCTGGTTGAAATTTCCCCCACGGCGAATCCGCCGGTCTGTCGTTTGATGGACTACGGGAAGTTCAAGTACCAGGAGCAGAAGAAGGCGGCGGAAGCCAAAGCCAAGCAGACGGTCATCGAGATCAAGGAGGTCAAGTTTCGTCCGGGCACCGACGACGGCGACTACAACATCAAGATGCGCAACATCAAGCGGTTTCTCGCTGATGGCGACAAGTGCAAGATCACGCTGCGGTACCGTGGCCGCGAGATCACGCACCAGGAAATCGGGATGGCGTTGCTCAACCGCATTCGTGCCGAACTGGGCGAGACCATCGTCGTGGAGCAGTTTCCGAAGCTGGAAGGGCGCCAGATGATCATGATGATCGCGCCGAGCAAGAAGAAGCCGGCGCCCAAGGCGGCAGCCGACACGCCTGCAACGGCGACGTCGTAAGCCAGAATCGAGATTGCGCCTGACGGGTTTGGTCACCCGTCGGGCAGCAAGGTTGGCGGGTCAACCCGCCAGCCGGTGGCGAGTTGTCGACTCGCCACACCAGTGGAGAGCCAATAACTCGCCACACAAGTGGAGAGCCAATAACTCGCCACACAAGTGGCTCGGGGCCAACAAGGCTGCAATTGTTTGCAGACGCCTCACGAGCACAAAGTAGAAGGAGCATTTCAATGCCCAAGATGAAGACCAAGAGCAGCGCGAAAAAACGTTTCCGCGTTCGTCCCGGTGGCACCGTCAAGCGCGGTCAAGCCTTCAAACGTCACATCCTGACCAAGAAGACCACCAAGAACAAGCGCCAACTCCGTGGTGCAACCGCTGTCCATGAGACCAATATGGGTCACATGGCGCAGATGTTGCCCGGTTTCGGTATCTGATTCACGACGAACAAGGAGTAAACATGCCTCGCGTCAAACGTGGTGTAACGGCTCCCGCCACAAGAAAGTTCTCGCCCTCGCCAAGGGCTTCCGTGGTCGCCGCGGCAACGTCTTCCGCGTTGCCAAGCAAGCGGTGATGAAGGCAGGCCAATACGCCTACCGTGATCGCCGTACCAAGAAACGCGTGTTCCGCCAGTTGTGGATCGCCCGTATCAACGCCGCTGCGCGTTCATGCGGCCTGACCTACAGCCAGTTCGCCAACGGCCTGAAGAAGGCCGGTATCGAGATTGACCGCAAGGTTCTGTCCGATATCGCGGTGCACGACATGCCGGCGTTTGCCGGTATCGTGGAGCAAGTCAAGGCCAAGCTGGCTGCTTGACCGGCAGGATCGCGTGTCGACCGCACGTGCGGTCGGCACCGACTCAGCATGCGGGGGCTAGGGCTTTGACCAGCGCTAGCCCCCGTTCTTTTTCCTGAACCCCTTTTTTCCTCGACCATGACCGCATTGAACGCCATTGTTGACGCTGCCACGGCCGCATTTGCCGCTGCCAGGGCGCCCGCCGAACTGGAGAATGCCAAGGCGCAGTTCCTGGGCAAGTCCGGCCGCATCACCGAGCTGATGAAAGGCCTGGCGGCACTGCCGGTGGACGAGAAAAAGGCCCAGGGCGCGCAGATCAACCTGGCCAAGCAGGCAATCGAAGCCGCGTTGCAGGCACGGCGCGAGGCGCTGGCCGACGCGGAGCTGCAGTTGCAACTGCAGGCCGAGGCGCTCGACGTCAGCCTGCCGGGCCGCCGACGCGGAGGCGGCGGTCTGCACCCGATCGCAATGACGATGGAGCGCATCGAGGCCATCTTCGGCTCCATGGGTTTCGACGTGGCCGACGGCCCGGAGATCGAGACCGACTGGTACAGCTTCACGGCCCTGAACAACCCCGAGAACCATCCGGCCCGCTCGATGCAGGACACCTTCTATGTCGACATGAAGGATTCCGACGGACGCTGGCTCAACCTGCGCCCGCACACCTCGCCGATGCAGATCCGTTATGCGCAGGCCCATGCCGCGCAACATGCCGACGCCATCGCCCGCGGCGAACCCATGCCCGACATCCGGGTCATCGCGCCGGGCCGCACCTACCGTGTCGACAGCGACGCCACGCATTCGCCGATGTTCCACCAGGTCGAAGGCCTGTGGGTCGGCGAGAACGTCAGCTTCAAGGACCTCAAGGCGGTCTACCTCGACTTCATCCAGGCCTTCTTCGAGACCCGCGACCTGCAGATCCGGTTCCGGCCCAGCTATTTCCCGTTCACCGAACCCAGTGCCGAGATCGACATCCAGTTCGGCAGCGGGCCGCTCAAGGGCCGCTGGCTTGAGGTGTCCGGTTCCGGCCAGGTGCATCCCCAGGTGATCCGCAACATGGGGCTCGATCCGGAGCGCCACATCGGCTTCGCATTCGGCACCGGCATCGATCGGCTGACCATGTTGCGTTACGGCGTCGACGACCTGCGCCTGTTCTTCGACGGCGACCTGCGTTTCCTGTCCCAATTCCAGCAAGCCTGAGCCCCATTCCATGCAATTCCCCGAATCCTGGTTGCGCACGTTCTGCAACCCTGCGCTGAATACCCGTGAACTGGCCGATACGCTGACGATGGCCGGCCTGGAGATCGAAGACGTCCAGCCGGTCGCGCCGCCTTTCAGCCAGATCGTGGTGGGTGAGATCAAGGAGGCCGTGCAGCATCCCAATGCCGATCGCCTGCGCGTGTGCAAGGTCGACGTGGGGCAGGGTGATCTGCTCGACATCGTCTGCGGCGCACCCAATGCGCGCGTCGGCATCAAGGTGCCGTGCGCGATGGTCGGCGCCGTGTTGCCGCCCGGTGCCGATGGCAAGCCCTTCCAGATCAAGGTCGGCAAGCTGCGTGGCGTCGAGAGCCACGGCATGTTGTGCTCGGCCAAGGAACTGCAGCTGTCCGACGACCATGGCGGCTTGCTGGAACTGGCCGCCGATGCGCCGCTGGGGCAGAATGTGCGCGAGACGCTGCGGCTCGACGATGCCCTGCTCACCGTCAAGCTCACGCCCAACCTGGCGCATTGCCTGAGTGTGTATGGCGTGGCGCGCGAGGCCGCCGCGTTGACCGGCGCCGCGTTGCGTTTGCCGGGTTTTCCGCCGGTAGAAGTCGGCTGTGAAGACCGGCTGCCGGTGACGATCAGCGCGCCCGATCTGTGTGGCCGTTTCACCGGCCGCATCGTGCGCAACGTCAACCCGCAGGCCGTCACACCCGCCTGGATGGTCGAGCGCCTCGCGCGTTGCGGCCAGCGCAGCGTCAATGCACTGGTCGACATCTCGAACTACGTGATGTTCGAGTTCGGCCGTCCTTCGCACATCTTTGACCTCGACAAGATCCACGGCGGGCTGGACGTGCGCTGGGGCAAGTCGGGCGAACAACTCAAGCTGCTCAACGGCAACACGGTGACGGTGGACGAACAGGTCGGTGTGATCGCCGACGCGCGCGAGGTCGAATCGCTGGCCGGCATCATGGGGGGTGACGCCACCGCCGTGTCGGATGACACCCGCCATGTCTATGTCGAGGCCGCGTTCTGGTGGCCGCAGGCCGTTGCCGGGCGTTCGCGCCGCTTCAACTTCTCCACCGATGCCGGTCACCGCTTCGAGCGCGGCGTCGACCCGAACCAGACCGTCGAGCATGTCGAGCGCATCACGCAACTGATCATCGACATCTGCGGCACGAAAGAAACCGTCTGCGGCCCGATCGACGACCAGCAGGTCAACATGCCTTCGCCCGCGCCGGTGACGCTGCGCGTGGCGCGCGCTGCCAAGGTCATCGGCATGCCATTGACACTCGAACAATGCGAAGACGCCTTGTCCCGCCTGGGCCTGGCGCCCGCCAGCGACGCCGCCGCCGGCACCTTGACCGTGGTGCCGCCGTCGTACCGCTTCGACCTGCTGATCGAGGAGGACCTGATCGAGGAAGTCGCGCGCATGGTCGGCTACGACGCCTTGCCGACCACGCCCCCGCAAGGTCCGATCACCGCCTTCATCCGGCCGGAGGCCCGTCGCAGCGCGTTCGGCGTGCGGCGCCAACTCGCCGCCCTGGGCTATCAGGAGACCATCAACTACAGCTTCGTCGAGGCGCGGTGGGAGCGCGAGCTCGCCGGCAATGCCGATCCCGTCAAGCTGCTCAACCCGATTGCCAGCC
>CAXBDR010000288.1:0-5786 GCA_963974265.1 uncultured Rhodoferax sp. | reverse complement strand
AAGCCGATCGGCGTGTTTGCGCTTTGGCGCCACCATGTCGAGGCGTTCACGCCGCGCCAGATCGCGCTGGTCGAGACCTTTGCCGACCAGGCGGTGATCGCGATCGAGAACGTGCGCCTGTTCAACGAGACGCAGGAGGCGCTGGAGCGCCAGACCGCCACCGCAGAGATACTGAACGTCATCGCAGGTTCGCCCGACGACGTGCAGCCGGTCCTGGACGCCATCGTGAACAGCGCCTGCAGGCTGATCGGCGGCTTTTCGTCGACCTTGCTGCGCTTGGCGGGCGACCAGGTTCACCTTGCGGCCTACACCCGGACCAGCGAGGAGGCCGACCGCATATTGCGCGGCTTCTTCCCGACCCCACTGAGTTCGGATTCGGCCTACCAGCCGCTGATCACTGGAAAGCCCCACATCATCGAAGATGCGGAAACGGACGGTGGCATGTCCGAGGGCCTGCGCAATCTCGCGCGCAACCGCGGCTGGCGCAGCCAGGTCCTGGTGCCGCTGCTCCACGATGGCAAGCCGGTGGGGGTTGTCAGCGTGACGCGCAGCCAGCCGGGCACCTTCTCCGAGCACCAGTTCGACCTGCTCCGGACCTTCGCCGACCAGGCGGTGATCGCGATCCAGAACACGCGCCTGTTCAACGACGCCCTGGAGGCGCGCGCCGCGGCCGAGGCCGCCAACGAGGCCAAGAGCAGCTTCCTGGCCACGATGAGCCACGAGATCCGCACGCCGATGAACGCGGTCATCGGCATGAGCGGGCTGCTGCTCGATACGCCGCTCAATGACGAGCAGCGTGACTTCGCCGCGACGATCCGTGATTCGGGTGATGCGCTGCTGACCATCATCAACGACATCCTGGACTTCTCCAAGATCGAGGCCGGGCGCATGGACATCGAGGCGCATCCGTTCGATGTGCGCGAATGCGTGGAGTCGGCGCTGGACCTGATCAGTTCCCGTGCGGCCGAAAAGCACCTGGACCTGGCCTATCTGTTCGAGGGCGACGTGCCCGCAGCGGTGAACGGGGACGTCACGCGCCTGCGCCAGGTGCTGCTGAACCTGCTGGCCAATGCGGTGAAGTTCACGGATGAGGGCGAGGTGGTGCTGACGGTCAGTGCCAAGCCGGTCGAGGCTGGCGTCGAGCTGACCTTCTCGATCCGCGACACCGGCATCGGCCTGTCCGAGCAGGGCATGGCGCGGCTGTTCCAGTCGTTCTCGCAGGCCGACTCGTCGACGACGCGCAAATACGGTGGCACCGGTCTCGGCCTGGCGATCAGCAAGCGGCTGGCCGAGTTGATGGGCGGCACCATGGTGGCGAAAAGTGCCGGCCTGGGCCACGGCTCGACGTTTGCCTTCAGCATCGTCGGTGCGGTTGCCGAGTCGCCCAGCACGCGCAGGCACGACTTCCTCGGCCAGCAGCCGGCACTGGCGGGCAAACGCATGCTGGTGGTGGACGACAACGCGACCAACCGCAAGGTGCTGGCGTTGCAGGCCGGCAAGTGGGGCATGGTGGTCAAGGACACCGAATCTGCGACCAAGGCGCTGGCCTGGCTGGACAAGGGAGAATCCTTCGACCTGGCCGTGCTCGACATGCACATGCCCGAGATGGACGGGCTGACGCTGGCCGCCAAGATGAAGGCCGTGCGTCCCACGTTGCCGCTGGTGCTGTTCAGTTCGCTGGGCCGGCGCGAAGCGGGCGACACCGAAGGCCTGTTCACCGCCTACGTGGGCAAGCCGCTGCGCCAGTCGCAATTGTTCGACACGCTGGTGGGCATCGTGGGTGACGACGATGCCGTCAAACCCGCAGCGGCGCCGGTCAAGCCGAAAATCGACGCCGGCCTGGCCGAGCGCCATCCGCTGCGCATCCTGCTGGCCGAGGACAACGTGGTGAACCAGAAGCTGGCGCTGCGGCTGCTGCAGCAGATGGGGTATCGGGCCGACCTGGCCAGCAATGGGGTGGAGGCGGTCGAATCGGTGGCGCGTCAGCGCTACGACGTGGTGTTGATGGACGTGCAGATGCCGGAGATGGACGGGCTGGAGGCATCTCGCCGCATCTCGGCGCAGCTGACGACCGACAAGCGCCCGCGCATCATCGCGATGACCGCCAACGCAATGCAAGGGGACCGCGAGGCCTGTCTGGCCGCGGGCATGGATGACTACGTGACCAAGCCGATCCGTGTGGGGGCGCTGGTAGAGGCCCTGCTGGCTGCGACAGCCAGGACGGGTGGCTGACATGGCGGACAACGCAACTTCAATGGCAGCGACGGTGCAGCATATTCGCTCACTGGCCTGGAACGGCCAGCATGTGGCGGCGATCGAGCGCTGTCGGCAGGCGCTTGCGGGTCGGCCGCTGGCGGCGTCCATTCGGATGGAGTTGATGGCGTTGGAGGTCGAGTCCCTGGTTGCCGACGGCCGGCTGGCGGAAGCTGCGGACACGGCTGCGTCGATGCGGACATTGGCCGATGCGCGCCCCGATGCAGTCATGGTCACGCGGGCCCGGGACAGCGAGGCGCTGGTATTGATGCGCCGTGGCCGGGTCAACGAGGCCGTGCCAGTGGCGCAGCAAGCCTTGCACAGCGCCCGGATGGCGCACGACGCGGCCTTGGTCCCGCACGGATTGCTGCGTCTGGGCGAGGCGCAGCTGCGCGCCGGGCAGCAAGCAGCCGCGCTGGTCAGTGCGCGCGAAGCGCACGACCGTTTCGCGATACTCGGTGACCTGGTCGGTCGCGGCCGAAGTTTCTGGCTCACGGCCTTTGCCCACGACAGGTTGGGGCAGCCGGCCGATTCGCAGGCAGCGGCAAGACAGGCCGTGACGCTGGCACGTGAAGCAGGTGACTTCTGGGGCTTGGGCAATGCGCTGCTGGTGCAGAGTTTCAGCAGCAATGACATCGCCGATCGTATGGAACTGCTGCGCCAGGCGGACGCAGCCTTTGCGCGTGCCGGACAGGTACATGGGCGCAATCTTGCGTTGGGCAGTCATTGCCTGGCGCTGGCAGAGCTTGGTCTCTATCGGCAGGCCACCCGGCGCGGCCAACCGGTGGGGGAGGCGGCCGAGCGCCTCGGATTGACGTATTTTCTGGCCCTGCACCGGGGCGCCGAGATCAGTTGGTTGATCGAACTGGGCGATTTCGATGCGGTCGAACGGCAGTGGCCGGCGTATACCGCGCTGGTTGATTCGGTTGACTTCCGTGAATGCCACGCCGACCGGATGATGGGGTCCGCCGAATGGGCACTGGCCCGAGGGGACAGCGACACAGCCATCAAGGCGGTACGTGACGGCTTGCGGATGGCAGATGACCAGAAGAACCAGCCCCGGCATATGTCGCTGCAGATCCTGCTGGCCCGTGTGTTGATGCGCAAGGGTGACGCGCCGGCCGCGTTGCGCGCCACCCGCCGTGTCGCGCGATGGCATGCGGCGCAGGCCTATGGAAGGCTCGAATTCGGTCAGAGCCAGGCGATCTGGTTGTGGCATGCCCGCGCCCTGCGCGCCAACGGCCAGCTTGAACTGGCATGGAAGGCGCTGCAGCGGGCTTATGCGCTGCTGCTGGAGGGTGTGCGCAACATCCGCGACGAAGGCCTGCGCCGCAGCTTCCTCAACAAGGTGTCGGCGAACCGGGACATCGTGCGCGAATGGTTGTCCGAGTCCGCGCGGCGCGGACTCGCCCCGGCCGAGCGCCTGGCGCACCTGGCGATCGACAGCAGCACCGGTGAAACGTTCAGGCGCCTGGTGGATACCGGGGTCCGGCTGAACACGCTGCGCAGCGCGGATGCGCTGCAGGAGTTCCTGGTCGAGGAGGTTGCCGAACTCTCCGGCGCCCAGCGGGTGATGCTGGTGCGTCAGGCCGAAGGCACGATGGCCATGGGCAGCGCGCTGCTGCCCCGGGGTGAAGGCGCCGCGGCGTTGCTGAAGGCCGTCACGCCCTGGCTGCGCGAGGCAGCGGAGATCCGGGTGGCACGTCTGCGCCACGGCCCGGAAGGTGCCGAGCCGGTGGACCAGCGCTCCTGCCTGGTGCTGCCGCTGGTCGTGCAGGATCGGTTGCTGGCCGTTCTGTACGCCGACATCGATGGCGCCTTCGGCCGCTTCCATGCATCCGACCAGGACCTGCTGGCGATGCTGGCGTCGCAGGCGGCGGTGGCGCTGGACAACACGCAATGGGCCCAGGGGCTGGAGGCCAAGGTGCAGGAACGCACCGTTGCCTTGAACGACCGGGTCAGTGAACTGGAGGTGATCTCGGCGATCCAGCGCGGCGTGGCGGGAGAGCTGGACTTTCAGGCCATCGCGGTCCTGGTGGGTGACAAGCTGCGCGAGGAGTTTCGCACCGGCAACGTCAGCATGGTTTGGTGGGACGAGGCCAGCGACATGCTGCATACGCTTTACAACTATGAGCATGGCAAGCCGATTCCCCACAGGCCCCCACGCGCCGTGATTCACGGAAAATGGTACGACGACCTGTTGCACCGTCGTACCGTTCAGGTCGTCAACAGCCTCGCAGAGCAGGAAGCCGCGGGACTCAAGCCCGCGCCGGGAACCGACCTGTGCCTGTCCAGTGTGACGGTGCCGATCATCGGCAGCGACCGGGTGCTCGGCCAGTTCACGCTACAGAACCATGAGCGCGAATTTGCCTACGGCAAGACCGAGTTACGGCTCCTGCAAACCATCGCCGCCAGCATGGGCGTCGCCTTGGAAAACGCACGCCTGGTGCAAGAGACCAAGGAGGCGCTGGAGCGCCAGCATGCGACAACCGAAGTGCTGGGTGTCGTCAGCACATCGGTCGCCGATGCCCAGCCGGTGTTCGACAGCATCTGCGCCGCGCTGCACCGATTGTTGCCGGATGCCGAACTGGTGATCGCAGCCGCAGGCGACGATGGCCAACTGCACTGGAGGGCCGGCTGGGGTGCGGCGGTCGATGCGCTGCGTCGGATCTTCCCGCGTCCGATGGACGGAACGGTCCTGACCGGGGCGCCCTCCCACTGGCCCGACATCCTGCATGGCGACGGGGTTCCGGGCAGCGTGCGCGCCGCCGCGCGCGTCGTCGGCCACAACGCCGCGATGGTGACATCCGCGATGGCCTCCGAGGGCCGGGTGCTGGGCACGATCGCCGCGCTGAACCTGGACATGCGCCCTTTCTCCGAAAGCGAAATCGGCCTTGTCAAGTCGTTTGCCGACCAGGCGGTGATCGCGATCCGCAACACGGCGACGTTCCATGAGCTGCAGGCGCGCAACCGGGAGGTCACCGAGGCGCTGGAACATCAGCGTGCCACCGTGGACGTACTGCAGGTCATCAGCAGCTCCATCGACGACCCGACGCCGGTGTTCGAACGCATTCTGGAGAGTACGGCCCATCTGATGCCGTGCCGGGATGTCGCCGTCTTTCTGGTCGACGCCGGACAGCTGCGCTGCGCGGCGATCCGCGGGCCCAGCGCGGATACCGTGCGCAGCATGTATCCGCTTCCGGTGGACCAGACTTCTGCGCCGCTCGTGGTCGCGCAGCGCAGACAGGTGTGTTTTGCCGATTCGGCCCATGATCCCGATGCGCCGGATGCGCTGCGGCGCATCGCACAGGGCAGTGGTGCGTTCTCCATCGCCATCACGCCGCTGATGTGGAAGGGTGAAGCGATCGGCATGATCGACGTGGCCCGGGATCCGGGTTTCGGCTTCACCGCCGAGGAGCTGGCGCTGCTGCGCGCTTTCGCCGACCAGGCGGTGATCGCGATCCAGAACGCGAATATGTTCAATGAGACGCAGGAGGCGCGGGCGGCAGCCGAAGCCGCCAACGAGGCCAAGA
>CAXBDR010000287.1:0-5844 GCA_963974265.1 uncultured Rhodoferax sp. | reverse complement strand
GAAACGCGCCGCCATCTCCACCAGCGCCCGGTGGCTGGACACCGTGGTGGCGATGTCAACGAAGTCCAGCGGCTGCGCATCGAACATGTCCTGTGCCGACTGGTAGGTGCGAGTGACGCCAAACGTCCTGGCGGCGGCGGCCAGGCGCTCGGCATCGGCATCGCACAGTGCGACGATCTCGACCCCCTCCAGCTGCTGCCAGGCATGCAGGTGGTTGGTCGAGAAAAAGCCGCAGCCGATCAGGGCAGCCTTGCGAACCGTGGTCTGTTGTGCCGGCATGGGTCAGGCCTCCGCGCGCATCTGCATCGCCATGCGCTGCTGCATGCGTTGCTGGAACTGATCGACGACCACCGCGGCGATGATGACCAGCCCCTTGATGACGGTCTGCCAGAAGGAGCTCACCCCCATCATCACCAGGCCATCGGACAGAATGCCGATGACGAAGGCGCCGATGATGGTGCCGCCGATCCGGCCGCGGCCGCCAGTCATCGAGGTGCCGCCCAGCACGGCGGCCGCAATCGCATTGAGCTCGAAGGTCTCGCCCGTCATAGGGTGCGAGGCCACCAGCTGCGAGGAGATGATCAGCCCGACGATGGACGCACACAGGCCGGAGAACATGTAGACAAAGAACTTGACCTGCTTGACCTTGACGCCGGACAACATGGCGGCCCGTTCATTGCCGCCCACGGCATAGATGTGCCGGCCCAGCGGCGTGCGTGCGCCCAGGTAGGCCGCGCCCAGGCCGACCGCGATCAACAGCCAGATCACCAACGGAACCCCCAGGAAACCCAGCGTTCCGATCAACGGAAAGCCGGTGGTGCCATGTTCGACGCTGCCTTCCAGGTTGGGGAAGGTCGCGCCGTCGGAGGACAGCAGCGCGATGCCGCGCGCCACATACAGCGTTCCCAGTGTGGCGATGAACGGCGCCACGTTGAGTTGGGTGATCAGGAAGCCGTTGATGGCGCCGACGAAGATGCCCAGCAACAGCGAAATGCCGATGATCTCCACCACGTTGAAATACACGATGTAGTCGCCGATGCTCAGGCCATGCAGGATCAGGCCGCCGGCCACCATGCCGGTGAGGCCGACGATGGAACCCACCGACAGGTCAATGCCGCCGCTGACGATGACATAGGTCATGCCGATGGCCAGGAAGGCATTGAGCGCGACGTGCTTGGACATGATCAGTGCGTTGCCGGCGCTGATGAAGTTCGGCGCCATGACCGAGAAGAACGCGACCACCAGGAACAACGCGATGAAGGTGCGCAATCGCAGCAGCAACAGCAGGGCGGCGTCGCGCGAGGAGGTTGTCGTGGGAGCTGGCATGGGTTTGGCAAGCGTTGCGGACATGGCGGATGTTCGGTTCAGGAGGTGGTGGCCGGCGCCGCGTTTTGCAGCTGGGCGCTGTTGGAGGCCAGGACCACCGCTTCCTCGGTGGCGTCGCCCGGGCCGAACTCGGCGGCCAGGCGACCGTTGGACATCACGAGGATGCGATCCGACAAGGCCATGACCTCCTCGAGATCGGACGTCACGAACAGGATGCCCAGGCCAGCCTTGGACAGGTCGCGCATGACCTTGAAGACGTCGGCCTTGGCACCGATGTCGATGCCGCGGCTGGGCTCGTCCATCAGCAGCACCTTGGGATCGGTCATCAGCGCACGGCCAATGACCACCTTCTGCTGGTTGCCGCCCGACAGGGAGCCGATCTCCAGCATTGGATTCTTTGCCTTGATCGACAGCGAGCGGATGTAGGTGGTGGCCGCCGTCGACTCGACCCTGGGCGCCAGGTGGCCGCGCGTGGCCAGCCGCCACAGGCTGGCCAGCGTCAGGTTCTCGATCACGGACATGCTGTGCACCAGGCCGTCGACCTTGCGGTCTTCCGGAATCAGCGCCAGCCCGGCCTCGATGCAGGCGGCGACATCGCGGCCCAGGATCTCCTGGCCGTCGACGCGCACGCTGCCGCTCGCCCGGTCCGGGTGGCAGCCGAAGATGCATTCGAACAGCTCGGTGCGGCCCGCGCCCATCAGACCGTAGATGCCGACGATCTCGCCCTGGCGCAACTGCAGGCTGACGTCGTTCACCTGGTAACCCGGCGCTCCATTGCGCGGCAGGCTGACGCCCTGTACTTCGAGTACGGTCTTGCCGAAGGCGTGGTCCACCGAGCGCGCGAAATTGCGTGTGCTGGCACCGACCATCTGGCGCACGATCCAGGGCACGTCCACGTCCCGCATCCGTGCCGAACCGGTGATGCAGCCATCACGCAGCACCGTGATGTAGTCGCCGATGCGGATCAGTTCTTCCAGCCGGTGCGAGATGTAAACGATGGCCACGCCGCGCGACTTGAGATCGCGGATGACGCGGAACAGGATCTCGACCTCGGGCGCACTCAGCGCGGAGGTGGGCTCGTCCAGGATCAGGATGCGCGCGTCCTGCGCCATCGCCTTGGCGATCTCGATGATCTGCTGCTGTCCGATGCGCAGCTCGCCCACCAGCAGTCCGGGATCGAGGTCGTGTTCGAGCGTGCGCAACAGGTCCCGCGCGCCCTGCATCTGGCGCCGGCTGTCGATCGCATAACCGGCGCCGGTCAACTCCTGGCCGATGTAGATGTTCTCCGCGATCGTGAGATTGGGGAACAGATTGAGTTCCTGGAACACGATGCCGATGCCGTGCGCACGCGCCTGCTCCGTGTTGCCCAGGTGCACCGGGTCGCCGTCCAGCAGGATGCGCCCGGCGCTGGGCTGCTCCACGCCGGCGATGATCTTCATCATCGTGGACTTGCCCGCGCCGTTTTCACCCACCAGCACATTGACCGCGCCCGCGTGCAGCTCGAAGTCCACGTTCTTGAGTGCCATCGTGCCCGGGTAGGCCTTGCTGACACCTTCGAGCCGCAGCACGACCGGATGCGAGCCCTGCTGCGTGGCGGTGTGCGCCGAGGCTGCGTCGATCCGGGATTCGTTGCTTGCCATCACGGCAGCACCTTGATGGAGATCACCGTGATCGTCGGCACGTCGTCCACGCTGTCGCCGGTGAATACGCCCAGCACCTCCACGTTGGCCCCCTGCAGCTTGGTGCGGTCCACCGATTTGAACGCCTCTTCGTAGGCCTTGTCGTTGAAGGCATTGGCCAGCTGGGCGAAATCGATCTGGTTGGCGTAGGACGTGAAGGATATGAACGGCAGGATGTCGCGAATCGTCGTGCCCCGCAGCACCGGGCCGATCTGCAGTTCGGCGTCGGCCTTGCCATCACCGTCGGCATCCATCATGGCCACGCCGGCGCTGAGCTCGGTGTCGACCTCGACCAGGCGACCGGTCATTCGCACGGCCAGGTTCCATGGGGCGCCTTCTGCCTGCTGGCGGTGCCCGTGCCGAGCCCCGGCTGCGGCCACGTCCGCCTGCAACGCGCGCCGAAGTTCCGGAAAATCCGCGGCCATGGCGGAAATCGCCGGCAAGACCCTGGCCTCCCACATGGCCTGCACGTCGGCCTTGGGATTGAAGGACTTGTTCTCGAAACTACCCGCAGGTGCCGCGGTCTTGTGCAGATCGACGGCGGGTTTGCGCTCGATGCGGCAACCGGTCAGGGCCAGGCCCAGCATCACGGCCGCCAGCAGCAGGCCCGCAAGGCGAAGCAGGTGGAATGGATACATGGCGTGGGGCGCAACGCACTGTCGCCGCGCAGGTGTCTCTGATGGTTCCTGTCTTGTCCTGCGCTGCGCCTCGGCAATATCCGCGGCGCAGCGCAAGCAGCTTACTTGGACAGGGTGAAGGTTTCCAGCTTGCCCGCGTTTTTCGCATTGATCAACACGCAGTCCATCAGCTGCTTCTCGGGCAGGCCGGTCTTGCCGGTCTTGAGGTACTTGTCGGCCTGCTCGACCGCGATCTCCGCCTGACGGTACGCCGGTTGCAGCACGGTGGCCTTGATGCCGCCTTTCAGGATCGAGTCGCGCACGTCATTGCTGCCGTCGAAACCGACCACGATGACGTCGGTGCGCTTGGCCGCCACCAGCGCCGCCCAGGCACCCATGGCCATGGTGTCGTTGCCGGAGATCACGCCCTTGATGTCCGGGTTGGCCTGCAGGATGCTCTCCATCTTCTTGAATGCTTCCGGCTGGCTCCAGTTGGCCGACTGCCGGGCCACCATCTGCATGCCCTTGTACTTGTCGATCACGTCGTGATAACCCTTGGAGCGCACGCCGGCATTGATGTCGGCCTCGCGCCCGACCAGCTCCACGTATTTGCCCTTTTCCTTCATCAGCTTGACGAATTCCTCGGCGCCGAGTTGCGCGCCCTGGTAGTTGTTCGACACGATCTGCGTCACGGCAATGCCAGTCGCGTTGATCTCGCGATCGATCAGGAACGAGGGAATCCCCGCGTCCTTGGCCTTCTTGACCGCCGCCACCGAGGCTTCGGAACCGGCGTTGTCGAGGATGATGGCCTTGGCCTTGCGGGCGATGGCAGTGTCGAACAACTGGTTCTGCTTGTTGGCATCGTCGTCGTGCACCAGCACCAGGGTGTCATAACCCAGGGCCTTGGCGCGCGCCTCGGCCCCGACCGCCTCTGCCTTGAAGAAAGGGTTGTCGTGCGAGGGCGTGATGATCGCGATCAGGTCCTTGGCCTGAGCCGTGGCGGCCAGGCCGAAACTCAAGGCGAGCGCCGCCGGGACGGCGGTCAGGAATTGGCGTGTTGTCAACATGTTGTCTCCACTTTCTGGGGTTGAGGTTGCGGGGATGAAGGTGAGAGGCCTCACCGGCGGGAACATGGCGGTCGTCAGGTGATGCGCTGGATGCTGTCGGCGATCTCGGCTGGCTCGAAGATGCCGCGCCAGTCGTCGCGCATCAGGCGCGGCTTGCCGAATTCGATGGCCTTGTTGCAGGCGTCGGAGAACTGGCCCGGGATCTCCTCGAAAATCACGGCCGCCAGGATGTTCATGTGGCCGAGCAGGAAATCGCGTGCGGCTTCCTTGGGCACGCCCCTGCGCACCACCTCGTCCATGCCGTCGCGCATCACCGACAGCAGCGTCGCGCACACGGTCTCGGACAGGCCGGGCTCGAGCAAGGCCATCTGCTCGACCGACATGGCATACGAACGCAGCACCGGCGCGTAGATGGTCTTGGCGATCGCCTCGCCGACGGCGTAGTTCTCTGAGGGACCCTGCATCAACGAATTGACGATCGACTGCGGCGCGGCAAGCCCGCCGAAGCGGTCCAGACGCGCCTCCTCGGTCGGCGCGTTGTTGAAGATCGACGGGTGACAGGGGTGGGTGACGAAATACACCAGATCCGGACGGTCGGGCAGATGCCCGGCAAAGGGTGCAGCGGCGTCGAGCGTGATCACCATGGTGCCGGGCTTGAGCATCGGCGAGATCGATGCGGCGATCGTGCCGATCACGGTGTCCGGCACCGCCAGGATCACGGCCTGCGCGCCGTCCAGCGCCGTCTTCACGTCGACGCAAGTGATGCCCAGTTCGTCCTTCAAGCGCTTTTGTCCAACGTCGCTGACCTCGACATGGCGCACCGGGTACGCACTGTTCTTGAGGTTGCGCGCCAGTCGTGCGCCCATCTTGCCTCCGGCACCGAACAGGGCGATCGTGGGTAGGTTCATGTCGTTCTCCAATGAGTTCGGTCAGCGAGCAATCCAGTCGTTGTATTGGCTACTGGTATGATGAGTACATCACGAGGTTAGATGATTTCGATTAGGTATTAACCCTGAGGCGGACCTTGTGACACACCTTGCCCTTGGCACGGTTGCCCCCTCTGGCGTCAAGGCGCGCGCGACAACCGTTCCAGGAAGCAGTCACCCTAGAAAACGCAGTTCCCTTGTCGTAGTTGGCCGTTGATCGAGTGCTGGC
>CAXBDR010000286.1:0-5882 GCA_963974265.1 uncultured Rhodoferax sp. | reverse complement strand
CCTGCACGGCAAGGACGCGGCCCGCATCGAGTGGGGCGACACGCTCAACAGCCCGGCGCTGGTGGAGGCCGACCGTCTGATGCGTTTCAACGTGGTGGTTGCCAACCCGCCGTTCAGCCTCGACAAATGGGGTGGCCAGGAGGTAGAGACCGACCGCTACAGCCGGTTCTGGCGCGGGCTGCCGCCAAAGTCCAAGGGCGACTACGCCTTCATCACCCACATGGTCGAGACCGCGCTGCCGCAGGAAGGCCGCGTGGCGGTGGTGGTGCCCCATGGCGTGTTGTTCCGCGGCGGTGCCGAAGGCCGCATCCGCCGCACCCTGATCGAAGAGAACCTGCTCGATGCCGTCATCGGCCTGCCGGGCAATCTGTTCCCCACCACCTCGATCCCGGTCGCCATCCTGGTGTTCGATCGCGCGCGCGAAAAGGGCGGCGCCCGCGAAGGCTGCCACGACGTGTTGTTCATCGACGCCAGCCGCGACTACCAGAGCGGCAAGAACCAGAATGCCTTGCTCGACGCGCACATGGCCAAGGTGCTCTCCGCCTTCCGCGCTCGACAACCGGTGGACAAGTACGCCCACGTCGCCAGCGTGCAGGAAATTGCCGACAACGACTTCAACCTCAACATCCCGCGCTACGTCGATACCTTCGAGGAAGAAGAAGAGATCGACGTCGCCGCCGTCGAGCAGGAGATCGAGCGGCTGGAGGGCGAACTGGCCGAGGTGCGCCAGCGCATGAAGCAGTACCTGAAAGAACTCGGCGTATGAAGAAGAAGCCGGACGTTTCCCTTGCCCGCTCATCGGCGGCGGAGTACCTGACCTTTGTCGCTGCCAGCGGCCATGGCGGTGTGGAAGCTGTGTATGTGGATGAAAGCATCTGGCTGACGCAGAAGATGATGGCCCTGCTGTACGACGTGGATGTGCGGACCATCAACTACCACCTGAAGAAGGTGTTTGCCGACAGCGAGCTGGAGGCCGATGCAGTTATCCGAAATTTTCGGATAACTGCCTCCGACGGCAAGACCTACAACACCCGGCACTACAAGCTGCCCGCCATCATTGCCGTGGGCTACAAGGTCAACTCCGAGCGCGCGGTGCAGTTCCGCAAGTGGGCCACGGGCATCATCGAGCAGTTCACCATCAAGGCCTACGTGATGGATGACGAGCGCATCAAGAGCGGTGGCTCCGTCCTCACCGAGCAGTATTTCGAAGAGCAGCTGCAGCGAGTCCGCGAGATCCGCCTGTCGGAGCGCAAGTTCTACCAGAAGATCACCGACATCTACGCCACGGCGGTCGACTACGACGTGACAGCCCAGGCGACCAAGCGATTTTTCACCACTGTACAGAACAAGCTGCACTGGGCGATCCATGGCCAGACCGCAGCCGAGGTCATCTATCGGCGTGCCGACGCGGACCAGCCTCACATGGGCCTGACGTCATGGAAAGACGCGCCCGCCGGAAAAATCCAGAAATTCGACGTAGTCGTCGCAAAGAACTACCTGACCGAGCACGAAATGGCGCAACTCTCGCGCCTGGTCAACGCCTATCTGGATGTGGCCGAGGACATGGCGCAGCGCAAGATTCCGATGACGATGCAGGATTGGGAAACCCGCCTCAACCGTTTCATCGCAGCCACGGACCGCAGCGTGTTGCAAGATGCCGGCAAGGTCACGGCTGAAATCGCCAGGGCCCATGCCGAGAGCGAGTTCGAGAAATACCGAGTCGTGCAGGACCGGTTGTTCGAATCGGACTTTGATCGGGTGGTGGAGGCGACGAAGGCCTTGGTAAAGCCGGCCGCAGTGGCGGAGGGAAAGGGACGGAGGAAGAAGCCATGACCGCCTTGCCCCCGACCCCGTGCGACAGGCCCGTCGCCTTGTTGCAGTCTGACGAATGTGTACTGTTTACTTGCGCTGGCAAGCGGCGTGCCAATGTAGCGGAGACGCTGGCACTAGAGCGAACCAAAGGAGCATTGGACTACAAGAACAGGGGAAGCCGAAATGAGGGTTGAACGCCTGACCCCTCTCCTTGTCGGGCCGTCCCCAGCTCACTGGAAACAGCAATACATCGACGAAATCACAGACCTTCTTACCAACGGGTTCGTGGGTACATCGTTGCCGCATCAAACCGAGAACAGTGAGACTGGAATCCGCTATCTGCAGGGCTTTAACGTCAGGCCGAACAGACTGGACTTGAGTCGTACCACGTGGGTCACCCATGACTTCCATGCGAAGAATCGAAAAAGTCAGCTTCGTGAGGGGGACGTACTTGTAGTGCAGTCCGGTCATATCGGAACAGTCGCAGTCGTGCCCAGGGAGGCTGCCGGTTCCAATTGCCACGCGGTGATCATTTGTCGGTTCAAGTCTGGAATCGTCGATCCGAATTTCGCTTCGCAGTATCTGAACTCTCAAATTGGCCAAGCACGACTGCGCGGGCTGCATGTGGGCTCATCGTTGACTCACATCAACACTAGCGAACTTGGAAGGTTCAAGCTTCCGTTTCCGCAGTTGAATGAGCAGAGGACGCTCGCACTTCTGCTGACTACCTGGGACGCCGCCATCGAGCTTATCGATCGGCTAATCGTGGCAAAGCATCGACACTTCGCCGCCACGTCGCACAGGTTACTTACCTCGCGAATGCGACTGCGAGGTTTCAAGGAAAAGTGGGGATTGCGACGTGCGGACGAGATTTTCGAAAATGCATCTTGTAAGGGCCATCTCAATGAACCCTTGCTTTCGGTGACGCAGGAGCGTGGGGTCATACCGCGACACATGCTGGAGGGGCGAGTCACCATGCCGTCGGGTGAAACGAGCGCGTTCAAACTTGTCGAGCCGGGAAATTTCGTCATCAGCCTGCGATCGTTCCAGGGTGGACTGGAGCACTCGAACTATCGAGGACTGGTCAGCCCGGCCTATACGGTTTTGCGAGGAGTGATCCCGATCGATGAACGGTTCTTTCGTCACTACTTCAAATCGCCAGACTTCATCAAACGCCTTTCAGTTGCTGTCATCGGCATCCGGGACGGCAAGCAGATCAGCTTTCAGGACTTTTGCTCGATCAAACTGCCACTTCCGCCTGTCGATGAGCAGCAGGCTGTCGCAACGGTTCTCGATCAGGCTGAGGCCGAAATCAAGCTGCTTCGCAAGTACTCAGAGTCGCTCCAGACACAAAAACGTGGCTTGATGCAGAAATTGTTCACCGGGCGTTGGCGCCTTCCAGTTCCCAAAAAGACCGAGGTTCCCACAGATGCCTAAGAAACTCATCCCCATGGCCATCGCCTACGATTTCGACGGCACCCTGGCGCCCGGCAACATGCAGGAATACGACTTCATCCCTGCCTTGCACATGGTTTCCAAGGAGTTCTGGACATCGGTAAGCGAGATCGCCCGGAAGCATGAGATGGATCAGATTCTTGCCTATATGTGGGCCATGCTGAGACAGGCTGACAAGGCAGACATCCGCGTCCACAAATCCGACTTCAAGAACTTCGGAAAGAACATCGACTTCTTTCCGGGCGTCGCGGATTGGTTCAATCGCATCAACGGATACGCCAGGACCAAGGGCGTGCGGCTTGAGCACTTCATCATCTCGTCTGGCATTCGCGAGATGGTTGAGGGCACGCCAATCTACAAGGAGTTCAAGAAAGTCTACGCCTCCGGCTTCATGTTCGACCACAATGGCGTCGCTTGCTGGCCGGCACTGGCAGTGAACTACACCACCAAAACCCAGTACTTGTTTCGCATCAACAAGGGCAGCCTGGATGTTCACGACAACTCGGTGATCAATAAGTTCGTGCCGAAGGATCAACGTCCGGTACCGTTCGAGAACATGATCTTTGTCGGTGACGGCGAAACCGACATTCCCTGTATGCGATTGGTCAAGGACCAGGGCGGTCATTCCATCGCGGTCTACAACAGCAGCAAGCGAGGCGTGAAAAAACATGCAGACCGACTTGTCACCGAAGGTCGAGCCACACTGGCGGCGCCGGCTGACTTTCAGGACGGAAGCACTATCGACAAATGTGTAAAGGCGATCATCGACAAGATTGAGGCTTCCGCACGCGTAGTGGGTTCATAGTCATGGACGCCTTCCGCTTCGACGAAAAATTCCTCTCCCAGATCCCGGCCCTGCAGCTGCTGGTCAACCTGGGTTACCAGTACCTGACGCCCGCCGAAGCCGTGGCCGCACGCGGCGGCAAGGCCGGCAACGTGCTGCTGGAGGAAATTCTGCGTGAGCAGTTGAAGAAGCTAAACCGCATCCAGCACAAGGGCGGCAGCTATCTGTTCAGCGAAGAGAACATCCAGAGCGCCATCCAGCGGCTGAAAAATGTCAAGTACGACGGCTTGCTCAAGACCAACGAGGCGGTGTACGACCTGCTGACGCTGGGCGTGGCGCTGGAGCAGTCCGTCGAGGGCGATCTGAAGAGCTTCACGCTGAATTATGTGGACTGGCGCAACCCGGCCAGCAACGTCTACCACGTGGCAGCCGAGTTCGCGGTGGAGCGCACCCGCAGCGTCGAGACCTGCCGGCCGGACGTGGTGTTGTTCGTCAACGGCATTCCGTTTGCGGTGCTCGAATGCAAGTCGCCCAGGGTCGAGGTGGCCCAGGCCATTTCGCAGACGATCCGCAACCAGCGCGACGAATACATCCCGCGTCTGTTCACCTATGTGCAGACGGTGCTGGCGCTGAACAAGAACGAGGCCCGCTACGCCACCATTGGCACGCCGGCCAGGTTCTGGTCGAAGTGGAAGGAGGACGTGGCGGATGCCGAACTTGCGCCGCTGCTGGAGCGCCCGCTACCGGAGTCGGTGAAGGCATCGTTGTTCGATCTGGCGTTTGCCGAACTTGGTGTACGCGAAGAGGTCGCGCCTTATCTGGTGGGCCGGCAGGTGACCGAGCAGGACCGCAGCTTGTACGCCTTGTGCCGGCCGCAGCGGCTGCTGGACATGGCCTGGGCGTTCACGGTGTTCGACGGTGGCGTGCGCAAGATTGCACGTTACCAGCAGGTGTTTGCCATCCGCGAGGTGCTTGCGCGCGTCAAGCAGACGGACGACAGTGGCAAGCGCCGGGGCGGCATCGTCTGGCACACCCAGGGCTCGGGCAAGTCGCTGACCATGGTCATGCTGGCGCGGGCGCTGGCGCTGGAGCCGGCCATCCGCAATCCGCGCATCGTGCTGGTGACGGACCGGGTGGACCTGGACAAGCAGCTGGGCAACACCTTCGCCGCCTGCGGACTCTCGCCCGACCGTGCCGAGAGTGGTCGCCATCTGGTGGAACTGGTGTCCGACGGCAAGGCGCACATCGTCACGACGCTGGTGCACAAGTTCGACAAGGCACTGGCGTACAAGAAGTTCAGCGATGACTCGCCTGACATCTTCGTGCTGGTGGACGAGACCCAGCGCACCCAGCTGGGCGGTTATTCGGCGCGCATGCGGCAGATGTTTCCCAATGCCTGCTACATCGGCTTTACCGGCACGCCGCTGCTGACCCGCGAGAAGAGCGACGTCGCGAAGTTCGGCGGCGTGATCCACACCTATGCCATCGACCAGGCGGTCGCCGACGGCGCCATCGTGCCGCTGCTGTACGAAGGGCGCATGGTGGAGCTGGAGCAGAACCAGGTGGCCATCGACATCTGGTTCGAGCGCCACTCGATCAACCTGACAGACCAGCAGAAGGCTGACCTGAAGAAGAAATACGCCCGCGCCGAAATGCTGAACAAGGCCGAGCAGGTGATCTACATGCGCGCCTTCGACATCAGCGAACACTACCGCCAGAGCTGGCAGGGCACCGGCTTCAAGGCGCAACTGGTGGCGCCCAACAAGGCGGCGGCGCTGCGCTACAAGGCCTTTCTGGACGAGCTGGGCGCGGTCAGCAGCGAGGTCATCAT
>CAXBDR010000285.1:0-5883 GCA_963974265.1 uncultured Rhodoferax sp. | reverse complement strand
CCGTCAGGTGGGGATACAAGGCGTAGTTCTGGAACACCATGGCTACATCGCGATCACGCGGTGCAACGTCGTTGACGACGCGACCGTCCATGGAGATCTCGCCGGATGTCGCTGCCTCCAGGCCGGCCACGATTCTCATCAGGGTGGATTTCCCGCAGCCTGAAGGCCCGACCAGGGCAATGAATTCGCCATCCTGGATATCCAGATCGACGTCCTTGAGGACGGAGTTGGCGCCAAACGACTTGGTGATGTGACTGATGCGCAGATAGCTCATGATGACCGTTGGATAAGTTTGTTCAATGCACTACTTCACGGAACCGGACAGCAGGCCGGCCACGATGTAACGCTGCCCGAGCAACAGGAAGAAGAGAGCTGGCAGCATCGCCAGCAAGGACGAGGCGGCCATTTCGGCATAGCGTACCTGCTCGCTTTGCGCGAAGCTGGTGATGGCCACAGGCACGGTTTTTGCCAGGTTGTCGCTCAGGTTCAGTGCGACAACGAAGTCGCTCCAGACGAAGATGAACACCAGCAAACCCAGCGCGACCAGGCCATTGCGCATGAGTGGCAGGAACACCTTGACGAATTGCTGCCAGGGTCCCGTGCAATCCAGCTCGGACGCATCGATCAGTTCCCGCGGCACCTCTTGCGCATAGCGCAGTCCCAGCCACATGCCCATGGGCAGATTGGCGACCGTGAAAGCGAAGGTCAGGCCGGGCAGGGTATCGAACAGCTCTGTGCGTCGAAACCAGACATACCAGGAGCTGAGGTACGTGATCTGCGGGATGATGTGAAACAGCAGCGTCACGCCCATCAAGACCGGCCCCAGCCAATGCGGAGGCTTCTTGTGCACCAGGCAGAAGGCCGACACCGCGGCAATGAAGAGCACGGCCACCGTGGCGGCAGCGGCCGTGACCAGGCTGTTCCAGATGTTGTGCGCGAAACCACCATGCGGGTCTGTCAACAAGGCTTCGAACGTGGACAGCGTTGGCGTGAATACCACCCGTGCCATCAACACGTCGATCTGGCGCTTGAAGGCTGTTACCGCTATCCACAGGAACGGCAGCAGGATGAAGAGCGCATACACGATGACACCGAGTACGCCTGCACCCTTGAAGATGCGATCGACCAATGGAATCCTCATGCCGTTGCCCTCCGACGTAGATTGACCATCACGATCGCTCCCAACGCCAGCACGAAACAGGTGAACAGCGACATGGTGGCCCCCAGTCCGGTGCGGTCTTCCGTGAAGAACGTGCGGTAGATGGAATAACTCACGACCTCGGTGGCGGTGCCTGGTCCGCCCGACGTGAGCAGGTAGATTTCGTCGAAAACCTTGAACGAGAGAATCAGGCGAAACATGGCAGTGATCGCAATCGTGGGCCACAACAGCGGCAGCGTGACATAGCGCAACTCCTGCCACTCGCTGAGCGTGTCCATGCGCGAAGACTCATATACATCGGTGGGCAAGGACTCCAGCCCCGCCAGCAGCAGTAGAAAGGTGAACGGTGTCCAGTGCCAGACATCGACCGCCACCACCGTGGCCAACGCCGTGCTGGCACTTCCGAGCCAGTCGACGCGCGCGAACCCGAGCGCCGTGACAAGGGCGTTGACCACCCCGATCTCGGTATTGAGGATCAGCTTCCACATCGCGCCGATCACGATCGGAGGCACCACGATGGGAATCAGGATGATGGTGAACAGCAGTCCACGTCCGCGCTTCATCTTGCGCACGGTCAACGCCAGGATCAAGCCGAACAGTATTTGCAGCACCACCGTGGCCGAAGCGAAAACCGTCGTATTGCGCAGTCCCGCCCAGTAGAGCTGGTTGTCGGCGAAGGCAACGGCATGCTGCAACCCGACGAATTCCGTCTGCAGCTTGCCGCCCTTCCAATGCAGATCATGCACCGCCATGTAGGCCAGATTCACCAGGGGCCCCACCATCATGAGCGCCACGATCAACACCAGCGGCAACAGGGCCAGCACCAGGAATCGGCGCTCGGAGGCCGCCTGGATCGAGCGTGGAGCGACAGTCATAGGTCCTTGCCCACAGCCGTCTTGTAGCCCGCGGCCTTCATCAGGTCGTGCAATTCCTTCGCACCTTCGTTCAGGGCTTGCTCGGGCGTGCGCTCACCCGTCAGTGCCCGGTTGATATGCAGACCCAGCACGTTGTAGATCTGCGCACCTTCCTTCACGGGCGTCACCTGCTCGGCCTCGACAAAGGCCGCGCTCAAAGCCGGCAGGACATTGTGCGGGTCTTTCGCCGTTCCCACCAGGTCGGTGCGCACCGGGACCGAACCGTTCTCGAACAAGGAGGCCTGGTTCTCCTTCTTCAGCAGCCAGGCCATGAACTCGAGCGACAGCTTTTGCTGCTCCGGCGGAACATTCTTCGGAATTCCCCCGACCCAGGCCGTGGAGGAACTCTTGGCAACGCCGCCGGCCTTGATCGGGTGCGGCGCCACGGCCAGCTTGCCCGCGGCAATCGAATTGTTGGGATTGTTGATCGCGCCCCACAAGGCGGCCACCTCGGTGGTCATCGCCGATTTGCCGGTCGATATCAACTGCGACACGTTCGCGATGGTATTGGCCCCTGGGTTCGGATGGCTGCGCTTGACGAGATCGATGTAGGCTTTCAGTCCTTCCAGCGATTCCTTGGAGTTGAAGATGATGGTGTAGTCGCCGTCACTCGGATTCTTGAAGACGCCGCCGCCTGCGGACATCAGATACGGCACTGCCCGATTCAGCGCCAGTTCGCGGACCCCCGCAGTGACATAAGGGTATTCGACCTTGCCCTTGAGCGCCTCGGACGCGGCGCGCAGGTCGTCCCAGGTCTTGGGAGCCTTCAGTCCTGCGGCATCGAACAGGTCCTTACGGTAGTACAACAGCTGCACATTGCCGGTAATGGGCAAGCCGAGCATGTCGCCAGTGTCCTGGCGAAACAGCGAGCGCTTTGCATCCCAGTACAACGAGTCGCCGAAGTCCGCCACGGCGCCGTCGAGCTTGAAACCGGGGTTGATCTTGGTAATGGGTGTCAGGAAGCCACCGCCATAAACTTCTGCAAGCCAGATGCTGTCCATCAGCACCAGGTCATATTGGCCACTGCCACTTCGCAAGGAGTTGCGGATTTTCTCGAGCAATCCGAAGTACGGGGTGATCGACAGCACAACCTTGTGGCCCGTCTGCTTTTCAAAAGCTTGCGCCGTCTTGGAAAAGCCATCGAGCCATGGCGACTGGTTGATCGCTACACGCAACTCTGCCGCCATGGCTGCGCCCTGGAGCGCGACTGCCACGCAAGCGGCAACAAGTGGTTTCAATCCGAATTTCATACCAGTAACTCCTATGATGTGACACGTACTCACCAAAACAACCAAATACGATCAGAGACAATCATAATCAAACATTAACGAGCACAACCTAGGGAAAACACTAATACGCCACGACGCATGGATCTCCAGGCGACGACCGGCGACCACAGAGACCGCCCACCCTTCGCTGCAAACCCAAGCGCCGGAACGATCGACGCAAGCTCTCGCCGCATCATCCCCGTCAGGACTGTCTAGAATCCTTCTGCCCAAGGAGCGTTGCAGCGGCGCGCATCGAACACGATGCCCCCGCCAGGCTTGGGTGCAACAACGGCGCTCACTCCCCAAAAGCCCCTGCCACGGCCCGCAACGACGCCGTTGGCACCGACCCAGAGCGTGAGCCGCCATGACGACAGCAAGCAAGCCGACCCGACCCGCTGCACCCGAACCCATGCGCCTGTCCGGTCTCGAGCCGGTCACCATCGGCGACGACGCCTTGTTCGTCAACATCGGCGAACGCACCAACATCACCGGCTCCAAGGCCTTTGCCCGGATGATCCTGAACGGCGACTTCGAAGCCGCGCTCGCCGTGGCACGCCAGCAGGTCGAGAACGGCGCGCAGATCATCGACATCAACATGGACGAGGCCATGCTCGACAGCCAGGCCGCCATGGTGCGCTTCCTGAACCTGATCGCCAGCGAACCCGACATCTCGCGCGTGCCGATCATGATCGACTCGTCCAAGTGGAGCGTGATCGAGGCGGGGCTGCGCTGCGTGCAGGGCAAGGCCATCGTGAACTCGATCAGCATGAAGGAAGGCGAAGACGCGTTCAAGCAGCAGGCCAAGCTGCTGCGCCGCTACGGCGCGGCGGCCGTGGTGATGGCGTTCGACGAAAAAGGCCAGGCCGACACCTACCAGCGCAAGATCGAGATCAGCCAGCGCGCCTACGACATCCTGGTGGACGAGGTGGGTTTTCCGCCCGAAGACATCATTTTCGATCCGAACATCTTCGCCATCGCCACCGGCATCGAGGAGCACAACAACTACGCGGTCGACTTCATCGAGGCCACGCGCTGGATCAAGGCCCACCTGCCCGGCGCCAAGGTCTCGGGCGGCGTGAGCAACGTCAGTTTTTCATTCCGCGGCAACGATCCGGTGCGCGAGGCCATCCACACCGTGTTCCTGTACCACGCGATCAAGGCCGGCATGGACATGGGCATCGTCAACGCCGGCATGGTCGGCGTCTACGACGAGATCGAACCCGAGCTGCGCGAACGCGTCGAAGACGTGGTGCTGAACCGCCGCCCCGACGCCGGCGAGCGCCTGGTCGAGATCGCCGATACCGCCAAGGGCGCGGCCAAGGACGACAGCCGCAAGCTGGACTGGCGCGGCACAGCCGAGGCGCCGGTGGGCGTCAACCAGCGCCTGTCGCACGCGCTGGTGCACGGCATCACCGACTTCATCGTCGAGGATACGGAAGAGGCCTACCAGGCCATCCTGGCCCAGGGCGGCCGGCCGCTCAATGTCATCGAAGGCCCGCTGATGGACGGCATGGGCATCGTCGGCGACCTGTTCGGCCAGGGCAAGATGTTCCTGCCGCAGGTGGTCAAGAGCGCACGCGTGATGAAGCAGGCGGTGGCGCACCTGATCCCGTACATCGAGGAAGAAAAACGCCAGCAGGAAGCGGCGGGCGAAGACGTCAAGACCAAGGGAAAGATCGTCATCGCGACCGTCAAGGGGGACGTGCACGACATCGGCAAGAACATCGTCACCGTCGTCCTGCAGTGCAACAACTTCGACGTCGTCAACATGGGCGTGATGGTGCCGTGCCACGAGATCCTGGCCAAGGCCAAGGTCGAAGGCGCGGACATCATCGGCCTGTCCGGACTGATCACGCCCAGCCTGGAAGAGATGCAATACGTCGCCGGCGAGATGCAGAAGGACGACTACTGCAACATGCGCAAGATCCCGCTGCTGATCGGCGGTGCGACGACCTCGCGTGTGCACACGGCGGTCAAGGTCGCGCCGCACTACGACGGCCCGGTCGTCTACGTGCCGGATGCCTCGCGCAGTGTCGGCGTGGTGCAGAACCTGCTGTCCGACAACCCGAGCAGCTACCTGGCCGAACTGGCCGCCGACTACGAACGCGTGCGCCACCAGCACGCAAACAAGAAGCAGGTGCCGATCTGGCCCTTGGCCAAGGCGCGCGCCAACAAGACACCGATAACCTGGTCCGGCTACACGCCGCCGAAGCCGAAGTTCATCGGCAAGCGCGTATTCCGCAACTTCGACCTCGCCGAACTGGCGCAATACATCGACTGGGGCCCGTTCTTCCAGACCTGGGACCTGGCTGGCCGTTTCCCCGACATCCTCAAGGACGAGGTCGTCGGAACCGAGGCGGTACGGGTTTATGCCGACGGCCAGCGCATGCTCAAGCGGCTGATCGAAGGGCGCTGGCTGACCGCCAACGGTGTTGTCGGCCTGTACCCGGCGAACACCGTCAACGACGACGATATCGCGATCTACACGGACGACAGCCGCAGCGACGTCGCCATGACCTGGCATGGCCTGCGCCAGCAGGCC
>CAXBDR010000284.1:0-5906 GCA_963974265.1 uncultured Rhodoferax sp. | reverse complement strand
CGCCATTCTCCAGCTCCACCAGTGCCAGCGGGCCGGCATGCTGGCCGGCGGCGCCGTCGAGCACCGCACCCTTGGCCGCCATGGAGGCCGCACTGAACGTGGGCAGGATGTCCGGTGCCAGCAAGGCGTCCAGGTCGAGCACGGAGGGGTCGAAGCGCACCGGGTAGTGGGTGGGCATGCCCTTGTTCCAGCCGAACGCGACGAAATAATTCGCCACCGAGCCGATCACGTCGGCCGGGCTGCCGAACGGGTCCATGTCCGAGCGTTGCGACAGCGACAGCAGCTGCTCGAGCTCGGCCTGGAAGAACGCGCGCCGCTGCTCCGCGCGCGGATGGGCCTGCGGGAAGTCGAAACTCAGCGTGGCCAGTGCATCGACGACCCGGAAGTTGCCGGTGTTGCGGCCGTAGATCGTCTCCACGCCGATGATGCCCACGATGATCTCGGCCGGCACCCCGAACACCTGCTCGGCCCGTTCGAGCTCGGCCCGGTTGGCCTGCCAGAAATCGACACCGGCGCGGATCCGGACCGGATCGATGAAGCGGCTGCGGTAGACGCGCCAGTTCTTCGGTGTTCCGCTGGGCGCTGGCAACACCCAGCGCGTGACCTGCGGCAGCCGTCGCGCCTGGCCGATGACGCTGCGCACCCAGTTGCGGTCGAGGCTGCGGCGTTCGGCGATCTCGTTGGCGATACGCATCGCATCGGCGTGATCGGCGTAGAGCTGGGACGCAGCCTCGCCACCGGCCTTGCGCTTGCTCTTGGGCTTTGCCGCCCAGCTGCTGGACAGGCCCAGTGCCAGCGCGATGCACAGGATCAGGGAAAAACGGGCTCGGGCGTGGTACATCAGCGTGGCCATGGTAACTGCCTGAATTCTCGCCGCAACGCGGCCAGGTTCGCGTCGTGCTGGCCCCGGGGCGCGTAACGCATCGCCTCCAGGCGCAGCAACCAGCGGCTGATCGCCTGCGTGCGGTCATCGTCCGGCCCCCAGCGCTGGCGCAGCAGATCGGCCATGGCCCGCGGCGGTGTGCTTGCGGCCAGCGCAGCGTCATCGGCGGCGAGCCGGCGGCGGGCGTCCCGCAGCAGGCGCAGCCACGGGTCGTGCCGGCTGCGCTCCCACAAGGTCCACGCGGCGCCGATCAGGCTGGACAACACGATCAGCGCCAGCAACACGTAGCCCAGGTCTTCCCAGCTGGGAGATTCAAAGCCGATGTCCTTGAGCAGGTCCAGCTGCGTGGCCTGGCTGTAGTTCAGCACCCACTGGTTCCAGCGGTTGTTGACCGCTTCCCAGGCCGCACGCAGGTTGAACCAGAACGCCGGGTTGCCCGCCTCCATGGCACTGGCGATGACGTTGCGTGGCGCGGTCAGGCGTTGCAGCGAGCCGATGCGCCCGGGCGAGACGGCGGCGGTCGGGTCGACCCGCACCCAGCCGCGGCCGGCCAGCCAGACTTCGGCCCAGGCGTGGGCGTCGCTCTGGCGCAAGGTCCAGTAGCCGTCCAGCGCATTGATCTCGCCGCCCTGGTAACCGGTGACGATGCGCGCCGGGATGTCGAGCGCACGCATCATGATCACGAACGACGATGCGATGTGTTCGCAAAATCCGGTCCGTCGGTCGAACCAGAACTCGTCGGCGGTGTCGACGCCGTAGATGCCCGGCTCCAGCGTGTAGGTGTAGCCCCCCGTGCGCAGCCGTTGCAGCACGGCCTCGATCAGCTGCGGCGCGTCGCCGGCCTGCTGCGCGTTGCGGCGCAACTCGGCGGCCCACTGCATGGTGCGGGGATTGAGACCGGGCGGCAGCTCCAGGTAGTCCTGCAGGGCCGCGGTGCGCCGCATCGGGCCGGCACGGTAGTCGATGTGGCTGCGTGCCGAATACCGCAGCAGCTCGGCCACCGGCCGGTCCGCCAGCCATTGCAGCTGGCGCGACATGCGCAGCTCCATGCCATTGACGTCGGGCTTGTCCGCGGCGGCGTCGAGCACGAAGATCCAGGGCCGGTTGTGGGGTTCGAGCGTGACCTGGTAACGCACCGGCTCGCCCCGGACCTGCAAGTCCGGGGCATCCTGCATGCGCTCGGGAAACCGCGAACGCAGTGGCAACCACTGGCGCCCCTGCTGGGTCGACAGCACCGGGCCCCGAAAATACAGGTCGTTCTGGCGCGGCACCGGATCGTCGAAACGCACCCGCAGCGCGATGCTGTCGTCCAGTGCCAGCTCGGCGATGGAGCCGACCTCCATCGTCGAGGACAGGCCGCTGCGCCCGGTCATGGCGTCGCCCGGCATGCCCCACAGCGGTGCCAGGCGCGGAAACAGCATGAACAGCACCAGCATGATGGGTGCGCCCAATGCGGCCATGGTCAGCGCGGTGGCGGCCGCCTCGCGCAGGGGCGGCTTGCCCACCGGCATGTGGGTGTTGACCAGCGCCGTCAGCAGGCCCATCAGCGCGACCAGCATCGCGGCGGCCGTGGCCAGCGACTGCGAGAAGAAGAAGTTGGTCAGCATCGTGAAGAAGCTGAGGAAAAAGACGACTTGAGTGTCAGCAGCACCACCAGCAGCGTCACGCCCGCGTCGCGACCGAGCACGGTGCGGTGGGTGAGCACGGTCGCGGCGATGGTCAGCACCAGCAGGCCCAGCAACCACCAGCGCGAGGGCAGCGGTCGCGCCTGCCAGGCCAGCACGCCGCGCCAGGTCAGCACCGCCAGCGCGAGCGCCGAACACCATAGCGGCAGCCGGCCCAGTTGTGGCACCAGCACCCAGGCAATGACCAGCAGCAGGAACAAGGTGTCGCGGGTGTCGCGCGGCAGGTGGCGCAAACGCTCGAGCATCGTGTCAACGCCCCTGGTCGTTGTGCGGGGCGCCCGCATCGGCCGTTCCATGGACTGCCAGCGCCTCGAGGCAGCGCCGCTTGTGCGCCTCGCCGCTGGCCGGCGTGATTTCGCGCGCGCCCAGCCGCAGGCCGTATTCCAGGTCCTGCTTGTCGGCGGCCAGCACCCAGGCACACAGGCGCGAGATCGCATGTTCGAGCGGGGCCCCCGCCGCCGCCGGCGACGCGGCGACACCGGTATGGGCCAGGTCCAGCCACAAGGCGTGGCGCTGCGCCTGATGGGTGTCGCGACTGACCAGTTCGTCGGCCTTGGCCAGCTTCTTCCACACCACCAGCTTGAGCGGGTCGCCGCGCTGGTAGCTGCGCACGCCGTCGAATTCGCCGCTGGCACGCGGCATGCGGGACGCGGCTGCACCACCGGAGCGGGGCTCGCCCTCGGGCAGGGGTGGTGGCCAGGTCTCCGGCGCGGGGTACACCAGCACCCGGGACGCCGGCCGCCAGATGGTCCAGACCCGGAAAGTGCCCAGCGGAAACCGTGTCTCGGCGGTGAGCGTCGGAATCGGCTGCAGGCCGCGGCGCGATGGCTTGAAGGCCACATGGACCGTTGCGCGGCCCTGGCCCGGCACATCGGTCCAGATCCAGTGCCCGCTGCCCAGCACGCTCAGGCCGATGCCATGACGCACCCGCTTGCGCGTGCTGACCAGGTCGATGCTGATCGTGGTGTTGCTGCCCATGAAGCCGGGGTCGACCGGTTGCAGCTGCAGGGTCAGGCCGCGCAAGGTGCCGTGGCACAGATGCATGCCGACCAGCGCGCTGCCCGCCAGCAGGAAGGTCAGCAGGTAGCCCAGGTTGAGCTGGTAGTTGATCGAGCCCACCAGCAGCACCAGCAGCGTGGCCGCCAGCATGAAGCCCGGCCGGGTCGGCAGGATGTAGACGTTGCGCTGGGTCAGCAGCGTGACGTCGCGCAGCGGCAACCGCGACGCGAACCAGTGATGGAAGCGGGCGCGGACATGGGCGAACGGACTTCGCAACGGATGTGGCAGGGGCTGCGCCAGGTCCATGGCGATGGATGGCTCAGGCCAGCGGGACCGACTGCACCATGGCTCGGACCTGTTCCATCGCGCCGCGACCGGCGTCACCGACCGGGATCAGCCGGTGTCCGATTGACTGCGGCAGGATGGCCTGCACGTCGTCGGGCGCCACGTAGTCGCGCCCGCTGAGCAGGGCCTGCGCCTTGGCGGCGCGGACCACCGCGATGCCGGCCCGCGGGCTCAGGCCCTGCAGGAACCACTGGCCGGAGCGTGTTGCGGCGATCAGGTCCTGCACATAGTCGAGCAGGGCGTCCGATGCATGCACCTGCAGCACCCGTTGCTGGGCGTCGAGAAGGTCCTGGGGCGACATCAGCTGGTCCATCGAGGCCACCAGGTCGCGCCGGTCCTGGCCGGTCAGCAGGCCGCGTTCGGCGGCGCGGTCCGGGTAGCCCAGCGAGATACGCATCAGGAAGCGGTCGAGCTGCGACTCGGGCAGGGCGTAGGTGCCGAGCTGGTCGTGCGGGTTCTGCGTGGCGATGACGAAGAACGGCACCGGCAGGGCGCGCGTCTCGCCCTCGGCCGTCACCTGCTTTTCCTCCATGGCCTCGAGCAGCGCGCTCTGGGTCTTGGGGCTGGCGCGGTTGATCTCGTCGGCCAGCAGCACCTGCGCGAAGATCGGGCCGGGATGGAACACGAAACTTTCCTTGCCGCGTTCGTAGATCGACACCCCCGACAGATCACTGGGCATGAGGTCGGAGGTGAACTGCACGCGGGAGAAATGCAGGCCGAAGCTGCGGGCCAGCGCATGGGCCAGCGTGGTCTTGCCGACGCCGGGCACGTCCTCGATCAGCAGGTGACCGCCGGCCAGCAGGCAGGCCACGCAGTCCTGGATCTGTGTCGACTTGCCGACGATGACCGTGTTAAGCTGACGCAGTACCTGTTCCAGTTTTTCTTGTGGATGCATGGCATGACGTTACCCGAAAATCGCGACCGCACTTCGACGCCATGAACAAGACCGGATACTTCACCCATCCGTCGTGCCGGCAGCATGAAATGGGTCGCGGGCATCCCGAATGCCCGGAGCGGCTCGACGCGATCGAAGACCGCCTGCTCATTTCGGGCCTGGACGTCGCGCTGGAGCGGCGCGAAGCGCCCGCCGCGCCGCTGGCCGACATCGAACTGGCCCACGATCGCATGTTCGTCGCGTCCCTGCGCGGCCTGACCGACGAGTTGCGCGACGAGATCGATGCCGGAGGTCCGCAGCATGCACAGGTCGATCCGGATACCGCGCTCAACGTGTTCACCTGGGACGCTGCGCTCAATGCCGCCGGCGCGGCCATTGCCGCCACCGACGCAGTCATGGCGGGCGAACTCGAGAACGCGTTCTGCGCGGTGCGCCCGCCCGGCCACCATGCCTGCCGCAGCCAGGCCATGGGTTTTTGCTTTTTCAACAACGTGGCGGTGGCGGCCAAGTACGCGTTGCAGCGCCACGGCCTCAAGCGGGTGGCCATCGTCGACTTCGACGTGCACCACGGCAACGGAACCGAAGACATCGTGGCCGGCGATCCGCGCATCCTGATGGTCAGTTTCTACCAGCATCCGTTTTATCCCCATGGCGGATCGAAGTCGAATGCGGGCAACCTGGTCAACTTGCCGGTGCCGGCCTATACCAAGGGACCGGAAGTGCGCGAGTTGGTCGAGCATGGCTGGATCCCGCGGCTCGAGGAGCACCGGCCCGAGATGATCTTCATCAGCGCCGGCTTCGACGCCCATCGCGAGGACGACATGGGCCAGATGGGCCTGGTCGAGCAGGACTACGCCTGGATCACGCAGCGCATCAAGGACGTGGCCCGGCGCCATGCCCGCGGCCGGATCGTGTCTTGCCTGGAAGGCGGTTACAACCTCAGTGCGCTGGCTCGCAGCGTGGAGGCCCACCTGCGGGTGCTGGCGGACGTCTGAGACTTCTGGCTTGCCCCAGTCGTTGCGCCCGGTCACGGACAAGAGCGCTGCATGGTCCACCATGATCGGCGAACAACGCCGGTGGGATCAGGCCGGCGGGGTAC
>CAXBDR010000283.1:0-5940 GCA_963974265.1 uncultured Rhodoferax sp. | reverse complement strand
ACGTCTTCGTAGGCCGCCACCGGCGTCAGGAAGTCGCGCGCATTGGCCAGGCCGTTGGAACCGATCGGGCCGCGATCGGGCAGGCGGAAGTTGGCGCCGAAGTTTTCGCACACATAACCCCGCACCGGGCCGTCGGGCAACTCGAGCCGGAAGCGCACGCCGCGCGGAATCACGACGATCTCGTGCGGCTCGGCCTCGATGATGCCCAGTTCGGTGACGAAGCGGTGCCGGCCCTGCTGCGGCACGATCAGCATCTCGCCGTCGGCGTTGTAGAACACCTTGTCGACCATGCCGGTGTTGGCGGCGTACAGGTGCACGGCGGCGCCCGACTGGCCCTCGGGACTGCCGTGGCCGGCCATGGTCACCAGGCCCTGCACGAAGTCGGTGGGCTCCGTGGGCATGGGCAGCGGATTCCAGCGCAGCTGGTTCGGCGTTGCCGGCTCGCTGAAGTCCGCGCTGAACCGTCCGGCATCGACTTGCTCGAACGGTCGGTGCATGGCGCTCGGGCGGATGCGGTACAACCACGAACGCCGGTTGTCGGCCCGCGGCGCGGTGAAGGCCGTTCCCGACAACTGCTCGGCATACAGGCCGTAGGCGCAGCGTTGCGGCGAGTTGCGCCCCACGGGCAAGGCGCCTGGCAGGCATTCGGTCTCGAACTCGTTGCCGAACCCCGGCTGGTAGGACAGCGTCGCGCTCATGGTTCAGGCCGTCGCGATCACGCCACGGGCGATCTGGTCGCGCTCGATGGACTCGAACAAGGCCTTGAAATTGCCTTCGCCGAATCCGTCGTCGCCCTGGCGCTGGATGAATTCGAAGAACACCGGGCCGAGCAGCGTCTTGGAGAAGATCTGCAGCAACAGGCGCGGCTTGCCGCCTTCGGTCGTGCCATCGAGCAGGATGCCGCGCGCCTGCAACTCCGGCACCGGCTGGCCGTGGCCGGGCAGCCGCTCCTGGAGCATCTCGTAGTAGATGTCGTTGGGCGCGGTCATCAGCGGAATGCCGGCCATCTGCAGCTTGTCGACGCTGTCGATCAGGTTGTCGGTGAGCAGCGCGATGTGCTGGATGCCTTCGCCGTTGAACTGCATCAGGAATTCCTCGATCTGCCCGGAACCCTTGGCCGACTCCTCGTTCAGCGGGATGCGGATCTTGCCGTCGGGCGCCGTCATCGCCTTGGAGGTCAGGCCGGTATGCGAGCCCTGGATGTCGAAATACCGGATCTCCTTGAAGTTGAACAGGCGCTCGTAGTACTTGGACCAATACGCCATGCGACCGCGGTAGACGTTGTGCGTCATGTGGTCGACAACCTTCAGGCCATGTCCGACCGGATGCCGGTCCACACCCTCGATGAAGTCGAAATCGATGTCGTAGATCGAACGGCCTTCCTCGAAACGGTCGATCAGGTACAGCGGCGCGCCGCCGATGCCCTTGATGGCCGGCAGGTTCAGCTCCATCGGGCCGGTGCGCATCTCCATCGGCTCGGCTCCGAGTTCGAGCGCGCGTTCGAACGCGACGCGCGAGTTCTTCACACGGAATGCCAGGCCGCAGGCCGACGGCCCGTGTTCGGCCGCGAAATACGAGGCCACGCTGCGCGGCTCCTGGTTGATGATGAAGTTGATGTCGCCCTGGCGGTACAGCGTCACGTTCTTGGAACGGTGGACTGCCACCTTGGAGAAGCCCATCATCTCGAACACCGGCTCGAGCACGTTCGGCGTCGGGGACGCGAACTCGACAAACTCGAACCCCATCAATCCCATGGGGTTGTCAAACAGATCGGCCATCGTCGTTTCTCCTGGTCATGTTGTTGTGCGGGCGGTCGGCAACGCGCGGATGGCTCGCCGTCGTCCGCAAGGCAGTCCCCATGCTACAGATTCCGCAGCCATGGGGCAATCGGGGCAATAAATCACCAAATCCACCGGATCCACGTTGTCTCGGCCCGCCACGAACGGCAGCAGCCCGGATATCCGCTTCACCAATAGGGAAATGGTAGCGGCAGCGCGGCCGAATAGGTTTGCGAATGTCCCTACCCAGCTGCATGCACATCAAATAAAATCCCGCTCAACTGGACTTTCAGGGGACAAGATTGCAAACCATCGAACTCGACCGCACCGATCTGCGGATGTTGGCCTTCCTGCAGTTGCACGGCCGCGCCTCGAACCTGGAACTGGCCGAGGCGGTCAACCTGTCGACCTCGCAATGCCACCGCCGCCACCGCCGGCTCGAGGAGATCGGCGTCATCACCGGCTACGAGACCCGCCTCGACGCGGCCCGGCTCGGCCTGGGCGTGACCGCCTTCGTGCATGTGTCGATGGAAAAGGGCCACATGGCCAACCTGCGCAAGTTCACCGACGCCATCCGCGCCCTGCCCGAAGTACTCGAGTGTTTCTCGGTCACCGGCGACTTCGACTACGTGCTCAAGGTCATGGCGCGCGACCTCAAGGCCTTGTCGCAATTCCTGATGGACACCTTGATGACCCTGCCCAGCGTGGACAACGTGCGCTCGAGCGTGTGCCTGGACCGGATCAAGAGCACGGGGGCGCTGCCGTTGCCGGGGTAAGGCGCGCGCCTCGGCGCGAATTCCAGGTGCAGTCCCGTCAGCATGGACAATGCACCCCATGCAAGCGAGCTTCCTGACCCACGGCACGATGCGGCATCTCCAGTTCCGCGGCCTGTGGGCTGGCGGCAGCGTCTACTTCGTCGGCAACGCGATGCAGACCATGGCGGCGTCCTGGATGATGGTCGAGCTCAGCGGCTCGTCCTTCCTCGCGGCGCTGGTGCAGACGGCCGTCTTCCTGCCGATGTTCCTGTTCTCGCTGCCGGCCGGGGTGATGGCCGACATCACGGACCGACGTCGCCTGATCGTGCGCGCGCTGGCGGTGCAGGCCGCGGCCGGAGCCCTGCTCGCCTTCCTGTCGCTGACGCAGCTGACCGGGCCCGGGGGCGTGTTGTTCCTGATCTTCGTGGCCGGCAGTTGCACGGCGCTGATGTCGCCGGCATGGAACTCGACCGTGGCCCAGTCGGTGCCGCGCGAGGAGTTGCCGCAGGCGATCATCGCGACCAGCGTGTCCTACAACGGCGCGCGGGCGCTGGGCCCGGCCCTGGCCGGCCTGGTGTTCGCCTACCTCGGCGGTGCCTGGAACTTCGCGCTGGCCGTCGTCACCACGCTGGTCATGATGCAGTCGATCCGGCGCTGGCCGCCACCACCGCACCCGCCCTCGCGGCTGCCGGCCGAACGCCTGTGGGGCGGCATGCTCAGTGCGTTGCGTTTTGCGTGGCACTCGCATACCGTGCTGGCCCAGTTGCTGCGCGCGGCCGCCTACAGCGGCGCGGGCTCGGCGCTGTGGGCCTTGCTGCCGGTGATCGGCCAACGCCAGCTGGGACTCGACGCCAGCGGTTTCGGCCTGATGATGGGTTGCCTGGGCGCGGGGGCCGTGATCGCCGGCATGCTGATCGGCAAGGTGCGCGCGCGATTCGGCCTCGAGGCCCTGGTCACGGCCGGCTGCGTCTCATATGCACTGGTCATGCTGATCGCCGCGTTCTCGCGCTGGCACCTTCCGGTCTACCTCGCGCTGGTCGTCGGTGGCGGCGCGTGGATGTCGGTGATGTCGACCTTCAACACGGCCACGCAGACCAGCGTGCCGCCCTGGGTGCGGGCCCGGGCCGTGGCCATGCACACGCTGGCCGCGCTGGGTGCATTCGCGTTCGGCTCGGCGTTCTGGGGCGCGTTGTCCGACCTCGCCGGCCTGTCCACGGCCCTGGTGACGGCGGCCGTGTGCATGGCCTGCGGGCCACTGCTGGCACGGCGGTTTCCGCTGCGCATGGGCGAAGCACGCGACGTGACACCGGCCACGCCGTCGTTGCAGGACCTGTTCCTGGGCAAGGAGCCCGATCCGGGCGATGGCCCGATCGCGGTGGAGATGGCGTATCGGATCGACCCGCAGAATGCCGAGGACTTCCTCAGCGCGATCAGCCAGCTGCGCGCCACGCGGCGGCGCGACGGTGCCACGTTCTGGCGCGTGTACCGCGACCTCGCCGACCCGAACCGTTATCTGGAACGTTTCATCGTGACCTCCTGGGCCGACTACCTGCACCAGCGCGCGCGCGCCACGCAGGCCGATCATGAAATGGAGTCGGATGTGCGCAGCTTCCTGATGGCCGGCGAATCGGTGACGATGCAGCACTACATCGCCGAGCGCTGAAGACCTGCCCCGGCACGAGCCGTCGCCGCGCCGGCCAGGCGGCATCGGCGTCGGGCGACTACTGTCGAAACACGCCGAACGACTGGGTCCAGTAGGTTCCGTAGTCGCTGCCCGGACCATCGGCACATGCGATCGCGTAGTGCTGGTAGGTGGGTCGCATGATGTTTTCGCAGTGCCCCGGGCTGAGCAGCCAGCCCTGCATGGCCGCCTCCATCGAGGCATATCCCGCGGCGATGTTCTCGCCGGTGGCAGGCCCGTAGCCGGCGGCCGCGGTGCGTTGACTCGCCGTGACGCCATCCGGATTGGTGTGCGCGAAGAAATTGCGGTTCGCCATGTCCGACGCGTGGGCCTGCGCCGCAACCTGCAGTTGTGCGTCCCACACCAGCGGCGTGGTGGCAGGAAAGAATGCCGTGCCGCATTGGCGGGCCACCGCCCGCGCCGCGTTGATGCGATCGACGGCCTGCTGCACCGTGGGGACGGCGGAACAGCTGCCCGACTGGCCCGGATTCTGGTTCACCGCCTGGGTCGGGTCGGACGACGTGCCATCGCTGCCGCCCCCGCCACACGCGGCGAGCAGCAGCGAAAGCAACAAGGGCGGCGCGCCGTGGATGGGGATCGGTTTCATGGGGCCTCACGCGATGGTCTGCAAGCCAGGGTGGTCCGGTTCGACTCGGCACATACATCGAAACCCACCGACATCGACCGCCTGGCGAGTGCCGGCGACGACCTGCGATCGCGTCCGCAACGACCATCGGCCGCGGCACCATCACGCCGGCATTGTCCGTGCAGAACGGCCGCTTGCGACGCTTTGCGCGGAGCCTGGCGTGTCGCAACATCCACCTTTTTGTTGATAACGTCGTCGCCCCTGGCCGATCGGACCGTGCACGCCCGGCCGCACCGCACTTGCCTGGCGATGGCAGCGCCGGCCCGTGCCAGGGCACGGAACTTCCCTGGTGTCGATGTTTGACCTGCCTCAACCTCGCCGACCGGAACAGCCGATACGCTGCGCCCATTGTTCGACTGGCGATGAATCGCCCGTATCGCCACCATGCCCGACACCGTCTCCCCTGCCGCCGCACCGCGCGCCCACGACCCGCACCACTGCACCGCCACCATCGACCCCGACTGCGCCCAATGGCTGCACGCGAGCGGACTGCGCCCCTTGCAGTTGCGCGGCCGCACCCTGCTGCCGATCGTGCAGGGCGGCATGGGCGTGGGCGTGTCGGCCCACAAGCTGGCCGGCACGGTGGCGTCGCTGGGCGGCGTCGGCACCATCTCGTCCGTCGACCTGCGCCGCCATCACCCGGACCTGATGGAGCGCACGCACGGCTTGGCGCCGGGCGCGGCGGCGCGCGACGCCATCGATGCCGCCAACCTGGAGGCGCTCACGCGCGAGATCGCGCTGGCGCGCGAGCGCGCCAAAGACCGGGGCCTGCTGGCGATCAACGTCATGCGCGCGGTCACCGCCTACGCACCTTCGATCACCCGCGCGCTCGAATGCGGCATCGATGCCGTGGTGGTCGGCGCCGGTCTGCCGCTGGACCTGCCCGAACTGGCGCGCGAGCATCCCGCGACCGCGCTGATCCCCATCCTGTCGGATGCGCGCGGCGTGCAGCTGGTGGTGCGCAAGTGGGAACGCAGGCAACGCCTGCCCGACGCCATCGTGATCGAGCACCCGCGGCTGGCCGGCGGCCACCTGGGCGCGGCCAAGATTGCCGACCTGCACGATCCGCGCTTCGAATTC
>CAXBDR010000282.1:0-5954 GCA_963974265.1 uncultured Rhodoferax sp. | reverse complement strand
TGGGTGGCCAACGCAAGGGGCTGGTGAAATCGACGCGTGAACGAGCGGAAGATCACTTGCATGGACAACATCCGGAAAGTGCGCGTACCTGCATATGGCGGCAGGCGCGCGTCGCGCGAGCACTTGGCCCGGCGATCTGGTGTTGGCGCAAGAGGGGAAACGGGGATCGCCGGGCTCAGGGATGTGCGGCCGCAAGACGAGGCCACGGCCCCATCCATGCGCGCCACGCGGCGGAATAAACAGCAATCGTGTTCATGCGGTCCATGGTATCCGAAGCCTGCGCATTGTGCTGTGCGGCGCCCGAGAGCCGCACTGCGCGTCAGGCTGATTGCACGGTTCGCGCGTGCTGCGCCCCACTGGGCACATTCTGCCTGTTTCGGAACCTCGCTCGGCGAACGCGCGAAGCGAGTCGCTGCGTGCAATGTACCTACAGTGCAGTGCGGATTGGTTGCTGCGGTGCGATCGAACTCGTTGATTCATGGACAATAGTTCTATGCGTTCGTCCTCCTTCACTGTCGTATCTCGCGTTGACGCCCAATTCATTGGCGATCTTCGTGTACCCGCAACGCGGGCCGGCAACTGGACGCTCCGTTCTTCGCTGGCCGCAGATTCCTGAGCCCGGCGATCACCCCCACCCTCTTGCGCAAACTTCAGATCGCCGGGCTCTAGACAAGCTCGCGCGTCGGTGTGTGTCTGCCTGCGGCGAACATATGCCATGCCTTTGAAGGTGCGTCATGAAAGTGTTGAATCGCGAGCGAACGCTCACGGAACTGGACCACGTCCGGCTTACCAATCTGCTCCATCGCCACAAGGTCGATGGACCCCCCCTGTCCCAGCTGCTGCCGATCGATGAAGTGCTCGACTGGGCGTTCGTCGTGCCCGCGCGCGAGGTGTCGCCCGACGTCGTCACGATGTACTCCCAGGTGTTGCTGAAAGACCTTGCAACCGGCGAACGCAGCAGTATCACGCTGTGTTACCCGGCACATGCCAATGCGAATGCGGCCCTTGTCTCGGTCTTGTCACCGGTTGGCTGGAGCCTGCTCGGCCTGAAAGTCGGCGCCATCGCGGGCTGGACCAACCCGAGGGGCGAACAAGGTGCGGCAGAGATTCTGGCTGTCTTGTTTCAACCCGAGTCGAGGGGCGACTACACGATGTAGTCGCCGACTGGCCAAGCGTCGCGCCGCCGTCTGGCGACCCATCGTGCTGCGCCGATTTTTCGCATTGTTTTTTTGCATGACCTGAGTTCGGCCTGCTGCCGCTCGGGCGCCGCTCTTATTCTGGGAGAAGAAAATGAATCCGCTCGAATCCATCCTTGTCGCCACCGATTTCTCGGCCCCGGCGAACAATGCCGTCCGCCGAGCCGCACTGCTGGCACGTCATCACGGCGCGGGCCTGCGCATTATTCATGTCGTCGATCGTATTGGTCCGTACCCCGGCCTCAGGGACCGTTCGTATGAAATCGAAATGGAAGCGCAGACCGCAAAGGCGCGAGTCAATTTGCGCCGGCTCGCCGACGAGTTGAGCAACACGTTCAACGTGACAGCGGACATCGCTGTGACGATCGGCGACCCTTTTCAGGTGCTGGTCAACGAATCTAGCCGGGCCAGTCTGGTCGTGCTAGGTCGGCGTGCCGGCGCGTCGATCAAGGACTGGGTGTTCGGCACAACGGCAGGGCGTCTGCTCGACACTGCGGGCTGCCCTGTGCTGGTCGTCAAGCAAACGGTCGAAGGCCGCTATCGGCGGGTGTTGGCCGGCATCGACTTCACACCCACTTCGGATGCAGCGGCGCTTTTTGCTGCCGCGCTTGCGCCGGCTGCGGAACTGCACCTCACGCACGTCTTGCAATCCAAGCAAAGCGCCGCTCTGATACAGACCGACGTACCTTCCACGGTATTGCGCGAATTGCGCGAAAGGGAAGAAAGCGGCATCGTCGCGCGTATGCGACGCCGAGTCGCCTCGATTGGCCTGGACAGCGGCGGGATGCGGTTTGCCGTGGCCCGTGGGACCAACACGCCGACGATCCTGAATCAGGAGCAGATACAGGGCGCGGACATGGTGGCGGTGGGCAGACGGCAGCGCACCAGGTGGCTGGATGCCTTGTTGGGCAGCGTCAGCCGTCGTGTACTGGCACGTGCACAGAACGACGTGCTGGTGGTTCCCAGCCGGCCGGCGTTGCCGGCGGTGCCTCGCGCTTCCGAATCGCGCCAGCCTGCGGGAAGCCGCGTTCACAGCGCCGAGTCAGCACTACGCTGGTGGACGATCGAGGCGGACCCGGCCAACACGCGTGCGCCCGCCTGGCAGACAGGAACCGGTGCTTGGTCGACCAACCCCAGTCGGAGCTGATTCCCGATGAGGCCACAACCGGCCGCAGTGCGGTCCACGGTATCGCACGCCCACCTGTGGCACGGATTGAAAAGCGAAGAAGGAGATGAACGTGAAAAAGGAACTGAACCCATGGGCCGACGCAATACTGAGCCAGATGCTGATATGCCGATTGGTTGTACACGCAACGCTCCGGACCTGCGACCCGCAAAGCTGGGTGAGCTTCAGCGCAGCACCCGTATCGGGTACATCATGCCGCGAGCCGAGACTCGATCCGTTCGAGTTTCACGGTCGGCGGGATGCAAGCTTCGAGCCGCAGAGAACCCACCAAGCACGCGGATCAGACCCCCACGGGTCGAATCGAAACAACACAAGGAGCCGAGATGATGAATCATGACCCCATGGATATTCGGGCGAGTTTGCAAACGGCGTCAGGGGCCGCTTCCTACATCAGTCTGGCCAGATTGGCGGAACGGACTGGTGCGGATGTCGCACGGCTGCCGCATACCGTCAAGGTCCTGCTCGAGAACATCGCCCGCCGCTCTGGCGGCCGCGACGTGTCGGTGGCCGATGTCGAGTCGCTTGCGCACTGGCCGAATGGCGCCGAAGCGTCGCTGGCATTCATGCCGGCGCGCGTCCTGATGCAGGACTTCACCGGAGTACCTGCGGTGGTCGACCTCGCGGCGATGCGCAGCGCGATGCAGCGGGCAGGCGCCGACCCCGAGCGCGTCAATCCGTTCGTGCCCGTCGATCTGGTCATCGACCATTCGGTGCAGGTCGATCGTTTCGGCAGCACCAGTGCTTACAGCGACAACCTCGAATGGGAATACCGGCGCAACCGCGAGCGTTATGCGCTGCTGAACTGGGCGCAGCAGGCGTTTGACGGATTCCGCGTCGTGCCGCCCGGCATGGGCATCTGCCATCAGATCAACCTGGAGCACCTGGGCCAGGTCGTCACCCTGCGCGACGGCTGGCTGTTCCCGGACACCCTGGTCGGCACCGATTCGCACACGCCGATGATTAATGGGCTTGGCGTGCTGGGCTGGGGCGTTGGCGGAATCGAAGCCGAAGCTGCGATGCTTGGTCAGCCGATGTTCCTGCCCAAGCCCGTCGTGCTGGGTGTCAGAACACGAGGCGAACTGCCCGCGGGCACAACGGCGACCGACCTTGTTTTGACGCTGACACAGATGCTCAGGGCGCACGGGGTCGTCGGCAAGTTCGTCGAGTTCTTCGGCCCCGGCTTGAGCAGCCTGGGCATTGCCGACCGCGCCACGCTGTCGAACATGTCTCCCGAATTCGGCGCAACGGCGACGTTGTTCCCGGTCGATGCCAACACCTTGACATACCTGCGCCTGACCGGTCGCGGCAACATCGTCGATCAGGTCGAGCGCTATACACGCGAGCAAGGCCTGTTCAGGACCGACGATGATGCCGAACCCCATTTCAGCGAAGTGCTCGACCTCGACCTTGGCAAGGTCGAGCCGAGTGTGGCCGGGCCGAAGCGGCCGCAGGATCGGGTCGCCCTGGGCGGAGTGGCGCGTTCGTTCCGAGCGGCGGCGGTAAGCGCAGCGGCGCAGGCGAGCGCGAACGAGATTGCACGCCTGGTCGCTGAAGGCTGCACCGAAGCGGGTGAGTTTCTCAAGGCACCGCCGGAACAACTGGAACAACCCAACGCCGCACAAGCCGTAACCCAAGGGTCAGTCGTCATCGCGGCCATCACGAGTTGCACCAACACTTCGAATCCGTCTGTGATGATCGCCGCCGGTCTGCTGGCCAAGAAAGCAGTGGAAGCCGGCCTGCGATCGCGTCCGTGGGTGAAGACCTCGCTGGCGCCAGGTTCTCGTGTCGTCACGCAGTACCTCGACAAGGCGGGCCTGACGCCTTATCTCGAGAAACTCGGATTCAATCTGGTGGGATATGGCTGCACCACGTGCATCGGCAACTCCGGCCCATTGCCGGAAGAGGTTGCCGACCAGATCAACCGCGAGGAGCTGACGGTGGCGGCGGTGCTATCGGGGAACCGCAACTTCGAAGGCCGCATTCACCCCCAGGTGAAGGCGAGCTACCTGGCGTCGCCTCCGTTGGTTGTCGCCTACGCATTGGCCGGCACGGTGCTCGGAGACATGACGCGTGACGCCCTTGGCACCGGTGCCGACGGCCAGCCGGTGTTCTTGAAGGACATCTGGCCGACGTCTGCGGAAGTCGAATCCCTGATCGACTCTTCGGTGACCTCGCAGCAGTTCGAACACGAGTACGCCCGCATATTCGAAGGCGACGACACATGGAAGAGCATGCCAGCGCCAATCGGCACGCTGTTCGACTGGTCCAACGACTCGACCTATGTGCGCGAACCTCCTTTCTTCAAGGATTTTGTCGATGCGCCGGCAGCCCTGTCCGACATCGAAGGCGCACGGGTGCTGGCGTTGATCGGAGACTCGATCACCACCGACCACATCTCGCCAGCTGGCGCCATAGCCGCCGATTTGCCGGCTGGCAAGTACCTGATCGAACAAGGTGTCACGCGCGCCGAGTTCAACAGCTTTGGTTCGCGGCGCGGCAACCACGAGGTCATGATGCGCGGCACCTTCGGCAACATACGCCTGCGCAACGCGATGGCGCCGGGCACCGAAGGTCCGTGGACGCTACACGTGCCAAGCGGCGACACGATGAGCATCTATGACGCAGCCATGCGCTATCAGGCACAGGCCACACCGCTGATCGTCATCGCCGGACGCGAGTACGGCTCGGGTAGTTCGCGCGACTGGGCCGCCAAAGGTTCGGCACTGCTGGGCGTCAAGACAGTAATCGCCCAGAGTTATGAGCGCATTCACCGCAGCAACCTGGTCTGCATGGGGGTGCTGCCGTTGCAGTTCAAGGATGGCGAATCGGCGTTATCACTCGGCTTGACAGGCGACGAGTCGTTCACCATAAGCGGCATGGCGGGCGGTATCGAGCCGAGTCAGGACGTCTGCGTGACGGCGATGCGGCCGGACGGGTCGCATATCACCTTCAAGACAACGATGAGAATCGATGCGCCTGCCGAGGTCGAATATTTCGTCCATGGCGGAATTCTCGACATGGTGTTGCGCCAGCTTCTGCAGCGGCAGGTCTCGGGCGACGGGCAAGCGCGAACTGGCAAGGTCGCTACATGAGCGCGACCGGGCAGCGCGTGCGTCTCGTCATCCTGCTGGTGCTGCAGGCCGTGATGGCGCTCGAGCTGCTGCTGCTGCTGACCCAGGGCATGTGGGTCAGCGCGATCTGGTTGCTCGCGATCATGATCATCACCGGTGCACCGGCAATTCTTGGCCACCGCCTGCCGGTTCGCATCCCGGCCGAGTACGAGTTGCTGACGATCCTGTTTGTCTTCGGCGCGCTTTTTCTCGGCGAGTTCCGCAGCTATTACCAGCGGATCTGGTGGTGGGATATCGCCCTGCACGCGAGTTCCGGCCTGTTGCTCGGGATGCTAGGCTTTCTGCTGGTGTACGTCATGAACGAGAGCAAGCGCATCGATTTGCATATGCGCCCGGGGTTCGTTGCATTTTTCGCCTTCGTCTTCGCGGTGTCCGTCGGCACGGTATGGGAGATATTCGAGTTCACCGTCGATCAAGTGTTTGGTACGACCATGCAAAAGC
>CAXBDR010000281.1:0-6010 GCA_963974265.1 uncultured Rhodoferax sp. | reverse complement strand
TGATCATGGTTCGGTGAATATGCTGGGCGCAACAAAAAAGCGCGGAACGAGCCGCGCTTTTCTGGGGATGAGGAAAACAACAAGCCGGGCGCACGAGGCGCGCGGACAAGGCCCCGTGAGCTATGAATGACCGGCGGTGGTAGTTCGCGGTGTCATAACCAACAATGCCTTTCTCGTTCTTACATCCGGGTTGAAGATGGCCCGAGTGTAACCCAGGGCCATCCGTCACTCAGCCACCTCAGTGGAACTGCTCTTCCTCGGTCGATCCGGTCAGCGCCGTGACGCTGGACTTGCCACCCTGGATGACCGTGGTCACCTCGTCGAAGTAACCGGTCCCGACTTCCTGCTGGTGCGACACGAAGGTGTAGCCGCGATTGCGTGCACCGAATTCGGGCTCCTGCACCTTTTCGACATAGGCCGACATGCCGCGCTTGACGTAGTCCTGTGCCAAGTCGAACATGTTGTACCACATGGAGTGAATGCCGGCCAGCGTGATGAACTGGTACTTGTAGCCCATGGCGCCGAGTTCGCGCTGGAACTTGGCGATGGTCGCGTCGTCGAGGTTCTTCTTCCAGTTGAACGACGGCGAGCAGTTGTAGGCCAGCATCTTGCCCGGGTGCACCTTGTGCACGGCGTCGGCGAACTTCTTCGCGAACTCCAGGTCCGGCGTACCGGTCTCGCACCAGACCAGGTCGGCATAACGCGCGTAGGCGATGGCGCGCGAAATCGCCTGGTCGATACCCTTGCGCGTCTTGTAGAAACCTTCGGCCGTGCGCTCGCCGGTGATGAAGGGCTTGTCGTTCTCGTCGTAGTCGCTGGTCAGCAGGTCGGCGGCTTCCGCATCGGTGCGGGCAATCACCAGCGAAGGCACGCCCGCCACGTCGGCGGCCATGCGGGCGGCGATCAGCTTCTGGCAGGCCTCGGCCGTCGGCACCAGCACCTTGCCACCCATGTGGCCGCATTTCTTGACCGAGGCGAGCTGGTCTTCCCAGTGCACGCCGGCGGCGCCGGCCTTGATCATGGCCTTCATCAACTCGAACGCGTTGAGCACGCCACCGAATCCGGCCTCGGCGTCCGCGACGATCGGCGCGAAGTTGTCGATGTAGCCTTCGTCACCGGCATCGATACCCTTGGAATGCTGGATCTCGTCGGCACGGCGGAAGGTATTGTTGATGCGCTCGACCACCGTCGGCACCGAGTCGACCGGATAGAGCGACTGGTCGGGGTACATCGACGCGTAGGAGTTGTTGTCGGCGGCGACCTGCCAGCCCGACAGGTAAATGGCCTTGATGCCGGCCTTGACCTGCTGCATGGCCTGACCACCGGTCAGGGCTCCCAGGCAGTTGATATAGGGCTCGGTGTGCAGCAGGTTCCACAACTTCTCGGCACCACGGCGCGCCAGCGTGTGCTCGATCGGGAAGGACCCGCGCAGCCGGACCACGTCGGCAGCGCTGTAGCCGCGCTCGACCCCCTTCCAGCGCGGGTTGGTGGCCCAGTCTTTTTCCAGGGCTTCGATTTGCTGGGCACGGCTGAGTTGCTCAGAGAGGCTTTGTGGCATGGAACTACTCCTTGGTTGGTGGATTGACAAAATGTGGAATGACGCTGTCGCAGGAACGGGCTTGCTGGTGCAAGCTGCATGCCATCCACCCTTTCTGCGCTTGGGATCATTCTAGGTCTTGTATAAGAGTTTCTAGCATCTTATGTCTTATACAAGAGTATAAATTTTCTATGTGAAATCAATGCGTTGCATGCGTCTTTCGCATTAGGAAATGATTTTCCTTATAGCGGCAAATTTTGCCGCGCCGCAACATCGCACTATTCCGTATCGTGAAATATTTTCCAGCATCATGCAACCGAAAACACAGGCGCACGGTGGCAGCAGCATGGCCTTGCCTTTCAGCCAAGGCCTGCCGGCGTGGATCGGGATGGATCTTGTGCGCGCACCGGCTCCATACCGATGGCGGCAACGGCCCCGCGGCGCTCAGTGCAAGGCGACCGTCTCGGCCCGCATGGCCGCGGCGATTTCACGCTCGCGCTGGCGCGTCTGGCGAGCCACCCAGACGCTGTAGGCGATGATCACCGTCGTGACCGTCACGATCAGCAACGTCGCAGCCGCATAGATGGTCGGATTGATGCCGCGCCGCGCATATCCGAAGATCACCTGCGGCAAGGTGTTGACACCCGGGCCGGACAGGAACTCCGAGATCACCACATCGTCGAACGACAGCGTGAACGACAACAGGAACGCAGCCAGGATGGCCTGGGCGATGTTGGGCAAGGTGATCAGGAAGAACACCTGGTACGGCCGCGCCCCCAGATCCATCGCGGCCTCCTCGATCGAGCGGTCCATTTCCATCAGGCGCGACTGGATCACGACCATGGCATAAGCCATGCCCAGCAAGGTGTGGCCCATGATGATCGTCAACATGCCGCGCGGCGGCCAGCCGAGGAAGTCCTGCGCGCCCACCATCAGCAGCAGCAGCGACAGGCCGATGACGACTTCGGGCATCACCAGCGGCGCATTGACCATGCCCGAGAACACGGTGCGACCGGGAAAGCGCCGGTAACGTACAAGCACGAATGCGGCGAACGTGCCCAGCACGGCCGACAACACACCGGTCACAGTGGCGACCTTCACCGAGAGCCAGAAACCATCGACGATGCGCGAATCCCGCGTCAGCGCCTCGTACCAGCGCAACGAGAAACCGGTGAACCGCGCATCCTGCCGTGTGTCGTTGAACGAGAACAGCATCATGAAGAACAGCGGCACGTACAGGAACAGGAACACCATGCCCAGCCAGAGCTTGCCGACATGCTTGTGCAACAGGGTTGTCATCGCGGCCCCTACTTGCGGTTGTCGGCGGATTCGCCGGTGTAGTGGTAGTAGATCGCGAGCGGCACCACGATGAACGCGATCATGATCACCGCCAACGCGGTGGCGCGCGGCCAGTTGTTGCTGGTGAACATCTCGTCCCACACCACGCGCCCGATCATGATGTTCTCGGGGCCGCCGAGCAGCGACGGGATGACGAACTCGCCCACCGACGGAATGAACACCAGCATGAAGCCCGCGACGATGCCCGAGCGCGACAGCGGCACGGTCACCAGCCAGAATGCCTTGAACGGTGACGCGCCGAGGTCATAGGCCGCCTCGAGCAGCCGGAAGTCCATCTTCACCAGGTTCGCATACAGCGGCAGGATCATGAACGGCAGGTAGACATAGGTCATGCCCACCAGCATCGACACGTTCGTGTAGAGCATGAAGATCGGCTCGTCGATGATGCCCAGCCACATCATCGCCTGGTTGACGATGCCCTGGTCCGCCAGGATGCCCTTCCATGCGTAGACCCGCAGCAGGAACGAGGTCCAGAACGGCAACATCACCATCATCAGCAGCGCGGGGCGCACGCTGGGGCTGGAGCGCGCGATGAAGTACGAGAACGGATAACCGATCACCAGGCACAACACGGCCGTGCACAAGGCATACCAGATCGAGCGCAGGTAGGCTTCGATGTAGATGGTGTCGAACAGCGCTCCGTCTTCGCCACGTCGGAAGATGGACCAGTAGTTCTCGTACTTGAGCTTGAGCACGCCGGTCTCGGTATCCCAGATCGGCTTGAACGGATGGATGTCGTTGCCCATGTCCACGAAGCTGATGTACAGCAGGATCAGGAACGGCAACAGGAAGAACACGAACAGCCACACATACGGCACGCCGATGACGAATCGGCGGCCGGGCATCGGCAGGGAGAACTTGGCCATGGTGCGCGCCTGGCTCAGTCCCGCAGCACGACGCCGGCGTCGTCATCCCACCAGTAGAACACGTCGTCACCCCAGGTGATGTTGCTGTGCTCGTGACGCGAGGTATTGGACTCGGTGATCCTGACCAGCGAGCCATCGCTGGCGGCCAGGATGTAGGTGTTGTAGGAGCCGAAGTAGGCGATTTCCTTGACCTTGCCGGTGAACACGTTCTTGTCGAGCGTCGGCCGGCTCTTGCCGATCTGCATCTTCTCGGGCCGCACCGCCACCGCCATGCGCATGTTCAGCGTACCGCTGACACCATGGCCGATGTGGATCTCGCCGATGCCGGTCGTCGCAGCGCAGCGGTCGACCTCGTCCACGCTGAGCCGGCCTTCGAACAGATTGACATTGCCGATGAAGTCGGCCACGAAGCGGTTCGCCGGATGCTCGTACACCTCTTCCGGCGAGCCGACCTGCAACACCCTGCCCTTGCTCATGATCGCGATGCGGTTGGCCATGGTCATGGCCTCTTCCTGGTCGTGCGTCACCATGACACAGGTCACCTCGACCGTCTCGATGATGTTGACCAGTTCGAACTGCGTTTGTTCGCGCAGCTTCTTGTCCAGTGCGCCCAGCGGTTCGTCGAGCAACAGCAGCTTGGGGCGCTTGGCCAGGCTGCGCGCCAGTGCCACCCGCTGCTGCTGGCCGCCGGAGAGCTGGTGCGGCTTGCGCTTGGCGAACGGACCCAGTTGCACCAGGTCGAGCATCTCGCCGACCCGTTGCCGGATCTCGGCCTTGGGCAGGCCTTCGCGCTTGAGGCCGAACGCCACGTTCTCCCAGATGTCCAGGTGGGGAAACAAGGCATACGACTGGAACATCATGTTCATCGGCCGGTCGTACGGCGGAAACTGCGCGACGTCCTGCCCGCCGAGCAACACCCGGCCTGAAGTCGGCTTTTCGAAGCCGGCAAGCATGCGCAGAAGCGTGGACTTGCCGCAACCCGAACTGCCCAGCAGCGCAAAGATCTCGCCTCGCCCGATCGACAACGACACATCGTCCACCGCGAGTGCCTCGTCGAACCGTTTCACCAGCTTCTCGGTGACGAGAAACCCCTGGGCCGGGTCATTGTTTGCCATCGGTCGATCCTGCTCCGGTCATGCGTCACCCCAAAAAAAACGGGCTGTTCATACCAGGTACAAACAGCCCGCGACACTCGAGACGTGTGCCTTACTTGCCCTTCTTGAATCCGTTGTAGGCGTTGGCCATGGCTTCACGGGCTTCGTTGGTGAAGCTGCCAGGCGGGATCATCTTCTCGAGATAGGCCGACTCGACGAAGATCGTCTTGTTGCCGGCAATTTCCGGCTTGATCTTGTCCATCGCGGCCAGGTTGCCGGTCGGATAGGTCATGTCGTTGGCCATCGCGGCCGCGTTCTCGGCGCGCAGGTAGAAGTCGATGAACGCGTGGGCGTTCTTCGGATGCTTGGCGTCCTTGGTGATGCCCATGGTGTCGAAGAAGATCAACGCACCGGTGCTGGGCAACATGGCCTCGATCACGTCCTTGGACTTGTTCTCCTTGGCGCGTTCGGCGGCGATGTTGATGTCACCCGACCAACCGATGGCCACGCAGGCCTTGCCGCTGGAGATGTCGTCGATCATCGTCGAGCTGAACAGCCGGACGTCCTTGCGCACCTTGCCCAGCATTTCGGCGGCCGCCGCATAGTCGGCCGGATCGTTGGAGTACGCATCCTTGCCGATGTAGTGCAAGGCTACAGGAATGATCTCGGTGGGAGAATCCAGATAGGCGATGCCGCAGGACTTGAGCTTGCTGGTGTATTTCGGGTCGAACACCAAGTCCCAGGCGTTCTCGGGCATCGGCATCTTGCCCAGCGCCTTCTCGGCCTTGGTCTTGTTGATGCCCACGGTGGTGAAGCCCCAAGCCCACGGCACCAGGTGCTTGTTGTCGGGGTCAGCCTTGGTCAACGTCTTGAGAATGGCCGGGTCGAGGTTGGCCAGGTTCGGGATCTTGGACTTGTCCAGCGGCTGCATCAACCCGCCTTCGATCTGCGGCTTGGCAAACACGGTGCCGGGCACGACGATGTCGTAACCGGAGTTGCCGGCCACCAGCTTGGCGTGCAAGGCCTCATTGGTTTCGAAGGTGTCGTAGTTGACCTTGATGCCGGACTCTTTCTCGAACGCGGCAATCATGCCTTCGGGTATGTAGTCGGGCCAGTTGTAGATATTGAGGACTTTCTCCTCCTCCGGCTCCGGC
>CAXBDR010000280.1:0-6036 GCA_963974265.1 uncultured Rhodoferax sp. | reverse complement strand
AACAAGCTCAGCCCGACCGAGAGCCTGAACGCGCTCAAGGCCGCCATCGACAACGGTGTGCGCTACATCGTCCAGGGCAATGGTTCCTCGGTGGCGCTGGCGCTGTCGGACGCCGTGGCCAAGCACAACGAACGCAACCCGGGCAAGGAGGTCATCTACCTGAACGACTCGGCGGTGGACCCGGATCTGACCAACGCCAAGTGCAACTACTGGCACTTCCGCTTCGACGCCGATACCTCGATGAAGATGGAGGCCATGTCCAGTTTCATGGTGGACCAGAAAGACATCAAGAAGGTGTACATCCTGGGTCAGAACTACTCGCATGGCGTGCAGGTGGCCAAATACGCCAAGGAGACGCTGGCGCGCAAGCGGCCCGACATCCAGATCGTCGGCGAGGACCTGCATCCGCTGGCGCAGACGCGCGATTTCGCGCCCTACATCGCCAAGATCAAGGCATCGGGCGCCGATACCGTGATCACCGGCAACTGGGGTTCCGACCTGTCGCTGCTGATCAAGGCGGCCACGGAAGGCGGATACAACGGCAAGTTCTTCACGTATTACGCGGGTGTCACGGGAACCCCGACGGCCATGGGCACGAATGGTGCTGGACGCGTCTACCAGGTGGCCTACAACCACTACAACATGGGCGGCCAGATGGACAAGTGGATGAAGGAGTTCAAGGAAAAATACAACGACGACTTCTACACCGGCTCGACCATCCGCATCTTCGAGATGCTGGGCGCGGCAATGGCCAAGGCCAAGTCCACCGATCCGGTGAAGGTTGCGGCGGCAATGGAAGGCCTGAAGGTCGACAGCTTCAACGGCGAGGTCGAGATGCGCAAGGCCGACCACCAGCTGCAGCAGAAGCTGTATGTGTCGGTCTGGCAAAAGGCCGATGCCAAGTACCCGTACAGCCCGGAGAACACCGGCATGACGCTGGCGCCGGTCAAGGAGTACCCGAACTACGTGTCGAGCACGCCGACCAGTTGCCAGATGAAGCGGCCGGGCTGAGCCGCAGGCTGGTTGCCGGCCCCGGGGCCGGCATCCCGTAGGTCAGTGGGCCCGCGCGCGTGGCGCGCCGGGCGCGCTGTGGTGGAGTCCTGAGCGAGGCTGGTTTCCATGGAGTTCTTCGTCATCTCGATGCTCAATGGCTTGAGTTATGGACTATTGCTGTTCATGCTCAGCTCGGGCCTCACGCTGATCTTCAGCATGATGGGCGTGCTCAATTTTGCACATGCCAGTTTCTACATGCTGGGCGCCTATGTCGGCTACTCGATTGCGTCGGTCACCGGCTTCTGGGCGGCGCTGTTGTTGTCGCCGATCGTGGTCGGCGCGATGGGGGCCTTGTTCGAGCGTTATTGCCTGCGGCGGGTGCACAAGTTCGGCCATGTGGCCGAGTTGCTGCTGACCTTCGGCCTGGCCTATGTCGTGCTGGAATTGGTGCAACTGGTCTGGGGCCGCATTGCGCTGGAGTTCGATCCGCCCGAGGTGCTCAGCGGGCCCTTGTTCACGCTGATCAACCGCACCGGCGACGGCTTGAGCATGATGATGGGCGCGGCGCCGGCCGAGATGTGCCGTTCCGCCGACGCAGCGATCCGTATCGTGTGTTCGCCGTTCCCGGCCACCCGCGGCTTCATGATGCTGGTGGCCCTGGTGATGCTGTTCTCGGTCTGGCTGTTGCTGACCCGCACCCGCATCGGACTGGTGATCCAGGCCGCTCTCACCCATCCGCACATGGTCGAGGCGCTGGGGCACAACGTGCCGCGGGTCTTCATGCTGGTGTTCGGCGCCGGTACCGCGCTCGCCGGGCTGGCCGGCGTCATCGGTGGCAGCATCTTCCTGACCGAGCCAGCCATGGCGGCCACGGTCGGCCCCATCATCTTCGTCGTTGTCGTCGTCGGCGGCATGGGCTCCCTGTCCGGCGCCTTCCTGGCCTCGGTGCTGATTGGCGTGATCCAGACCTTTGCCGTGGCGTTCGACTATTCGCTGGCGACCCTGGCCGGTCAACTGGGCCTGTCGCTGGGCGAGGGGCTGAGCAACAACACCTACATCAACATGACGTTGTCCCAGATCGCTCCGATCCTGCCGTTCCTGTTCCTGGTGCTGATGCTGATCTTCCGGCCCCGGGGCCTGCTCGGAACGCGGGAGGGCTGAGCCGTGGCAAGTCCGAGCTATCGTTTGCGCTGGATCGTCTGGACCGCCTTCGCGCTGGTCATGGCGCTGGCGCCCCAGGTGTTCGACAGCGGCCTGGGCATCACCGTGTTGTCGCAGATGGGCATCGGCATCATCGCCTGCCTGTCGTACAACATGCTGTTCGGCCAGGGCGGCATGCTCAGCTTCGGCCATGCCGTCTATACCGGCCTGGGTTCTTTCATGGCCATCCATGCACTCAATGCAGCGACCGAAGGCGGCCTGCCCCTGCCGGTGGCGCTGGTGCCGCTGGCCGGCGGCCTGGCCGGACTGGGTTTTGCGGTGTTGTTCGGTTATGTGACCACGCGCAAGTCGGGTACCACGTTCGCGATGATCACGCTGGGCCTGGGCGAACTGGTGTTCGCGATGTCGCTGATGGTTCCCGAGTTCTTCGGTGGCGAGGGTGGGGTGTCGGGCAACCGCATGGTGCGCGACGGCTGGTGGGGCATCACCTTTGGCCCCCAGGTCCAGGTCTATTACCTGATCGCGATCTACACCTTCGTCTGCGTCGCGCTGATGTACGCGTTCACCGGTACGCCGCTGGGGCGCATGCTCAATGCGGTGCGGGACAACCCGGAGCGGGTCGAATTCGTCGGTTACGACACGCAGCGCGTACGGTATCTGGCCTTCATCATCTCCGGTTTCTTTGCCGGTATCTCGGGCGGCCTGGCGGCGCTGAATTTCGAGATCGTCACCGCCGAGGTGGTCGGCGCCGCGCGTTCGGGCGGTTACCTGTTGTTCACCTTCCTGGGCGGCGCGACGTTCTTCTTCGGCCCCATCCTGGGCGCCATCCTGATGGTGCTGGCGCTGGTGCTGTTCAGTGAATTCACACAGGCCTGGCTTCTCTACCTGGGCCTGATCTTCCTGCTGATGGTGATGTTCGCGCCCGGTGGCATCGCCAGCCTGATCATGATGAACGTGCGCGTCGCGATGTTCGGTCGATTGCGTGAACTTGCGCTGCCTTATCTGGGCCTGGCGGTCACCGGCATCGTGATGCTCGCCGGCGGCACGTCGCTGGTCGAGATGGTCTATCACCTGCAGCTCAACCAGTCCGAAGGTCCGGTGTTCGCCTACCTGGGCATGGCGCTGGACGTCGAGAAGACCCTGCACTGGCTGGGTGCCGTCGTGGTGCTGGCCGTCGGCGGCGGCCTGTTCGAATGGGTCCGGCGCGGCTTCGTCCACCGCTGGGGGCAGATCCAGGCGGCGATCGAAGCCGACATCCGGCGGCGGGAGGCGGCATGACGGGCGCACTCGAACTCAAGGACCTGCGCAAGAGCTTCGGCCGCACCGAGATCATTCGCGGCATCGACCTGGTGGTGCACAAGGGCGAGCGCATCGGCGTGATCGGCCCCAATGGCGCCGGCAAGTCGACGCTGTTCAACCTGATCAGCGGGCGCCTGCGTCCGAGCAGCGGGGAGGTCCGGCTCAACGGCAAGCGCATCGACGGCCTCAAGCCGTACGAGATCAACCGGATGGGCCTGTCGCGCAGCTTCCAGATCACCAACATCTTTCCCAAGCTCAGCGTGTTCGAGAACCTGCGCTGCAGCGTGTTGTGGAGCCTGGGCTACAAATACAGCTTCTGGCGCTTCCTGTCCAAGCTGCACGATGCCAACGAACGGGCCGAGCAATTGATGCGCATGATCCACCTGGGCGCCAAGCGCGAAACCCTGGCGATGAACCTGACCTACGCCGAACAGCGTGCGCTCGAGATCGGCATCACGATCGGTGGCGGAGCCGACGTGATCCTGCTCGACGAACCGACGGCCGGCATGAGTCACAGCGAGACGGCCCGGTTCACGGAATTGATCAAGGAGGTCACCGTAGGCAAGACGCTGCTGACGGTGGAGCACGACATGGGCGTGGTGTTCGGGCTGGCCGACAAGATCGCCGTGGTCGTCTACGGCGAGGTGCTGGCATTCGACACGCCCGAGGCCGTGCGCGCCAACGCGCGGGTGCAGGAGGCCTACCTGGGCTCGTCCGTGGCCGACGCACAAGTGGGAGGGCCGTGAAATGCTGCTCGACGTCAAGGGCCTCAATGCCTTCTACGGAAAAAGCCATGTGTTGCACGGGGTCGACCTGGCGGTCGAGCAGGGCGAGATCGTCGCCTTGCTCGGGCGCAACGGTTCAGGGCGCAGCACCACGGCCAAGGCCATCATGGGCATGGTCGAATGCACTGGGTCGGTGCAGTGGCGGGGCGAAGCCATCCTGGGCCGCCAGCCGTTCGAGATCGCCCATCGTGGCATTGGCTACGTGCCGGAAAACCGCGACATCTTTCCGCGCCTGACGGTGGAACAGAACCTGCTGCTCGGGCGCAAGGGCAGCGGCAAGGACAGCCGCTGGAGTTTCGACGACATGTACCGCATGTTCCCGCGCCTCAAGGAGCGGCAACACACGGAGGCGGGCGTGTTGTCGGGCGGAGAGCAGCAGATGCTGACCCTGTGCCGCACGCTGATGGGCGACCCCGACCTGGTCATCATCGACGAGCCGACCGAAGGCCTGGCGCCCAAGATCGTAGAACTGGTCGGCGAATACCTGCAGAACCTCAAGGGCCGCGGCGTGTCGGTGCTGCTGATCGAGCAGAAGCTCACCATTGCGATGGCCATCTCCGATCGAGCGCTGGTGATGGGCCATGGCAGCATTGTTTTCGAAGGCACGCCGGCCCGCTTGCGCGAGGACGCCGCCACGCGCCAGGAGTGGCTCGAGGTCTAGCGGTCTTGCCTCGCGGCGTTTTGTCCCGGCCGTGACAACGGGGCCTTCACGGCACGGGCCAAGAACCTACAATGGCTCAAAAAGAACGATCGTTCTATTTTTCTCGGGCAACCACTTCTCGCAAGGAACACCCATGACAGCACAATACAAACTCCACCGCAACGTGGCCGTCATCACCCTGGACAATCCGCCCGTCAACGGCCTGGGGTTCAACACCCGCCGCGCCCTGGTCAAGGGCCTGGAGCGCGCGCTGGCCAATGCCAGGGTCAAGGCCATCGTCATCACCGGTGCAGGCAAGGCGTTCTCCGGCGGGGCCGACATCAAGGAGTTCGGTTCGCCCAAGGCGATCCAGGAACCCAACCTGCTGAGTGTCATCAAGGCGCTGGAGCACGCGACCAAGCCGGTCGTCGCGGCCATGCATTCGGTGGTGATGGGTGGCGGTCTGGAACTGGCGCTGGGATGCCACTACCGCATTGCCGCTCCGGCCTGCAAGGTGGCCTTGCCCGAGGTCAAGCTGGGCCTGATTCCCGGTGCCGGCGGCACGCAGCGCCTGCCCCGTGTGCTCGGTGTCGAGGTGGCGCTGAACATGATCGTCAGCGGCGAACCCCAGGCCAGCGAATTGCTCGCCAGCCTGCCGGGGCAAAAGCTGTTCGACAAGATGGCCGCCTCCAACGAGTCCCTGCTCGATGAAGCGCTGGAGCTGGCACGGTCGGTTGCCGACACGCGTCCCTTGCCGCTGGTGCGCGATCTGCCGTGCAAGCATCCGCTCGGCGATGCCTATTTCCAGTTCGCCCGCAACATGGTCGGCGGCATGTCGAAGAACTATCCGGCGCCACTCAAGTGCGTCGACGCGATCGAGGCGGCAACGAAGAACCGCATCGACCAGGGCCTGGCGATCGAACGCGAGATCTTCACCAACCTGATGTTCACGCCGGAATGCAAGGCGCTGCGCCATCTGTTCGTGGCCGAACGCGCCACGTCCAAGATTCCCGACGTACCGGCCGATACCCCGAAACGGGACGTCCGATCGTTGGCCGTCATCGGTGCCGGCACCATGGGCGGCGGCATCACGATGAACTTCCTCAATGCCGGCATCCCGGTCAAGATGCTCGAGATGAAGCAGGAGGCGCTGGACCG
>CAXBDR010000279.1:0-6038 GCA_963974265.1 uncultured Rhodoferax sp. | reverse complement strand
CCCTGGGTTCGGCCTTGCGCGGCGCCGCGCAACGCGGCGAATTGCGCCTGCATTACCAGCCCAAGCTCGACGTGGCCAGCAACCGTATCGTCGGTGCCGAGGCGCTGGTGCGCTGGCAACACCCCGAGCTGGGCCTGGTGCCGCCGTTGCGTTTCATCGGCCTGGCCGAGGAACTCGGGCTGATCAATGGCATCGGGCGCTGGGTCATGCAGACTGCCTGCCGCGATGCGGCCCAGTGGGCCCGGGACGGCCTGGGCGAACTCAAGATCGCCATCAACGTCGCGAAACCGCAGTTCCAGCTTGGCAGCCTGTGCGATGAGTTGCAGGCGACCATGACCGCAACCGGGCTGCAGCCACGCCAGCTCGTGGTCGAGCTGACGGAAAGCATGCTGATGGACGACGTCGACAACGGCCGGGCGCTGATGCACGAGATGAAGGCATTGGGCGTGACCTTGTCGATCGACGACTTCGGTACCGGTTATTCGTCGCTGAGTTACCTCAAGAGTTTCCCGCTCGACGAACTCAAGATCGACCGCTCCTTCGTCACCGACCTGCCCGACTCCGCCTCCGACGTGGCCATCGTACGCGCCATCATCGACCTCGGCCATAGCCTGGGCATGTCGGTGATCGCCGAGGGTATCGAGACGGACGAACAACGCGAATGCATGCAGCTGCTGGGTTGCGACAACTACCAGGGTTTCCTGTTCAGCAAGCCGGTGCCGGTGGATGCGTTCGTGGCCTTGCTGAAGCAGCAGCGCTGAACGGCAGGTCGCGGTCGCGCGGAGTTCTCTCCGTGCCGGTCGGGCCCGATCCTGGAGTCCGCCATCCGCCGGACGGACGACCTCAGCTCAGTCTTCCTTGCCGCAAGGCCAGCTCTTCGGCGCCCGCAGGCCGTCGGGCAGCCGGGTCGCGGCGTCGCCGCAGGCCGATTCGAGCTGGCTTGCCGTCAAGCCGACCACGGCACTGAGGTTCACGCCTTCGATCTTGGTACGGAAGGTGCGCGCCTGGTGCATGCGCGCACCATCGAGCCGGGCCTTGCTGAGGTTGGCGCGCGCCAGGTCGGCGCCGCTGAGGTTGGCACCTTCCAGATTGGCGCCCTCCAGATTGGCACGCTGGAACTCGGCCTTGCGCAGGTTGGCCTGCGACAGGTTGGCCGTTGCCAGGTTGGCGCGCGCCATCTCCGCCTTGGTCAGGTCGGCCCCGACCAGAATGGCGCCAGTCAGGTTGGCGCGGTAGGCATTGAGTTGAATGAGCTTGGCCCGGCTGAGGTCGGCGCCACTGAGCCGCACCCGGTCGACGCTGGCATGGGTCAGGTCGGCGCCCACCAGGCTGGCGCGCTGGAAGTCGGTACCGTTGAAATCGGCACCGCCCAGGCGCGCGCCGGCAAGATCGACTCCGCGCAACACCAGGCGCGGTTTCTCGCACTGCGTCCAGTCGACGCCAGGCCCTGGCGCATCGCCGCAGCCGGCCTGCGCAACGCCGCCGGACAGGCCGGCCAGCAGCACGACGGCCACGGCACCCCGATGCAGGTTGATTCGCGACACGTGTCGCTGCAGCCACGCCACACGACTCGCACATGGGGGGGGGAGACGGGTCCGTTCAGCCATGCCGGCCATCTTACCCTCTGCCCTGGCGTCCCGCACAAGTCCCTGGCCCTGCATCGGCATTGACGCAAGCGCCGCCGCCGGCAGATACTGTGGTCTGGCGTGCCACCGATACATCTGCGCGCCCACCCTGCCGACACTCCATGGCCTTGTCGCCCGAACTCGCCGACTGGCGCCGCACCCGGCGCACGGAACTGCTGGACCAGCGCATGGCCGTGGAAGCAGCGCAACGCACGGCATGGAACACGCAGATCACGGACCGGCTGCTGCAAGCCTTCACGGTCGAAGACGGCCTCGTCGTGGCGGCCTATTGGCCCTTCAAGGGCGAATTCGATCCGCGCTTTGCGTTGCATGCGTGGCGTGCGCGTGGCGCCCACTCGGCCCTGCCCGTGGTGGTGGCCAAGGCCGCGCCCCTGCAGTTCCGGCTCTGGTGGCCCGGGGTGCGGACGTCGGCCGGCGTCTACGGCCTGCCGGTGCCCGAAGGGGTGGACATCGTGCGGCCCGATGTCGTGTTGATGCCCCCTGTGGGTTTCGATGCGCAGGGTTACCGCCTGGGTTACGGCGGCGGCTATTACGACCGCACGCTGGCCGCTTTGTCGCCCCGGCCCGTGAAGATCGGTGTGGGGTTCGAACTCTCGCGCATCGAAACCATCCAACCCCAGGCGCACGACATCGCCATGGACTTCATCGTGACGCAAGACGGCCTGTGGCGTGTCGACGCCGGCACCACGACACCGGTCGCCGGGCCGATCGCGCTCGCACGGCAGACCTGAACCGCGCCGGCTTTCCGATACATTCGATGGCATGAGGCATCTGCCGCGGGACGGTTCGGGGTCGTCCCGGCGCCGCGGCCAGGGCCCGAACAGGGGGAATACCGTGGCATGGATTGACGCTTTCAGGAAATGGGGCCGCATCGTCGCACTGGGCAGCCTGCCGCTGCTCGCCAGTTGTGGAGGCGGAGGCGGCGGCAGCATCGTGGGCTTCACGATCTCGGTCACGGTCAACGGCCTGTCCGGCAGCGGACTCGTGCTGCGCGTCAACAGCGTGCAGTCGCTGAGTGTCGCGACCAACGGCACGGTCACGTTCGCGTCGCCGTTGACCAGTGGCGCGAGCTACGTGGTCACCGTGGCATCGACGCCATCGTCTCCCGCACAGTTCTGCACCGTGACCAACGGCACGGGCACGGTGGCGAATGCCGACATCACCAATGTCGCGGTCACCTGCAGCAACGTGGCGACGGCCGCCTATGTGGTGAACCTGGGCAGCAACACGGTCTCGCAGTTCAACGTGGCGGCCGACGGCAACCTCAGCGCCATGACGCCGGCGACGGTGGCCACCGGCAACGACCCCAGCGGCATCGCGCTCGATCCGCTGGGACGTTTTGCGTACGTCGCGAACGACGATGGCACCGTGTCCCAGTTCACGATCGCAGCCGACGGGCGCCTGAGCCCGATGTTCCCGGCCACGGTGCTGGCCGGACCGAACCCGACCAGCATCACCGTCAGCCCGTCCGGCGCCAACGCCTATGTGACGAACGAGAACGGCACCGTCTCGCAATTCACGATCGGCACCACCGGGCAGCTCACGGCCATGACACCAGCCAGCGTGCTGGCCGGGTCCGAGCCGACCTCCCTGGTGGTGGACCCGACGGGCCGCTACGCCTATGTCGCGAACTCGAACGGCAACACCGTGTCGCAATACACGCTGGCGGCCGACGGCAGCCTGACACCGATGGCGATCCCGAGCGTGCTGGCCGGCCTGACACCGGTCACCGTCGCCGTGGACGCGACCGGGCAATATGTCTATGTGACCAACTTCGACGGCGGCACGGTCTCCAACTACCGCATCGGCGCGGGTGGCGGCCTGTTGGCCAATGGATTGGAGACGGTCGCCGGTGTGCAGCCGCTGGGCCTGGCGACCCACCCCAACGGCCGCAACGCCTACGTCGCCAATTTCGGCGGCAACGAAATCGTGTTCATGGACGGATCGGCCAGTGGCGCACTGGTGCGCGTCACCGCGCCGAACAACAGCTTCGCAACCGGGCCGATCGCGCTGGCGGTCGACCGCACGGGCCGTTTCGCCTATGCCAGTTCGAGCAACAACACGGTGTTGCGCTACACCATCGACGCCGACGGCAGGCTCGCGGCGCCGACCGTGACGCTGACCGGCATCTTCCCGGTCGCCATCGCACTGCGCTGAAACGGCGCGGCACGCGCCGGAGCCGTCAATCGCCGTTGGTCGTGGCGGTTGCGCGGCGGTGGTATTGGCCGCTGCCCCGATGCAGCACGCGGTCCGTCGGCAACACGTCTCCGGGCTGCAGTTCCGGCAAGGCGCCGACACGCTGGTATACCGGCGCAAAATCGATGTCGGCCAGCGCAAGCAGGTCTTCGAGCTTGTCGAGCACGAAATACACCTCCTGGAAATCGTCGATGCGGTAGTTCGTGCGCATCACCCGCTCCAGTTCGAATCCGATGCGGTTCGGCGACGCATCCTCGAGCGCGAACACCGACTCGGTATACGACGATGCGATGCCCGAGCCGTAGATGCGCAGCCCGTCCTTCTGCTGCACCAGGCCGAATTCCACCGTGTACCAGTAGACCCGCGCCAGCTGCGGCAACACACCGAGTTGCTGCGCGCGCAGGCCGCCCACACCATAGGCCTGCACGAAATCGGCGATGACCGGGTTCATCAGCATGGGCACATGGCCGAACACGTCGTGGAACACGTCGGGTTCTTCCAGGTAGTCGAGTTCGTCGGCCTTGCGGATGAAACTGCCGGCCGGAAAACGCCGGTTGGCCAGATGGTCGAAGAACACCTCGTCGGGCACCAGGCCCGGCACCGCGACGATCTGCCAGCCCGTGTGCCGCATCAACACCTCGCTCAGGCGCCGGAAATCCGGGATCTGGCTGGCGTCGATCGGCAATTGCTCCATGCCGGCCACGAAAGCGTCGCAGGCGCGCCCGGGCAACAGGCGGGTCTGGCGCTCGAACAGCGTCTTCCAGACCGCGTGTTCCTGCGCCGTGTATTTTTCCCAGCCCTGGTCGATGGTCCAGTCGGCGCGCTCCGGACGGATGCCGGCGGCGGCGCCGTGTTTGGGTTTGTCCAGCATCGGAACGCTCCTGCTCTTCGGCCTCAAGCCACCGGATGCGATGGCGTCACCGTGCCCCGGCATTCGCCGAAGCCGATACGCCGGAAACCCTCGCGCTGGCAATACCCGCGCAGGATGATGCTGTCTCCGTCCTGCAGCCAGGTGCGCGACTCGCCGTTGGCGAACACGATCGGCTTCTTGCCACCCTGGCTGAGTTCCATCAGCGAGCCACCCTGCTCGGGCGCCGGTCCGGACAAGGTGCCCGAGCCGAACAGGTCGCCACTGGCCAGGTTGCAGCCGTTGACGGTATGGTGCGCCACCATCTGCGCCACGGTCCAGTACGCATCCTTGTAGTTGGAGCACGACAGCCGCTCGCCCTGCACACCCGCTTCGCGCATCTTGGGCGTCTGCAGCCAGACCTCGAGTTCGATGTCGATCGCGCCTTCGGCACGATTGGCCGCACTGTCCAGGTAGGGCAAGGGTTGCGGATCGCCCTCGGGACGGGAGAACGGCGCACGAAACGGCGCCAGCGCCTCCATCGTCACGACCCACGGAGACAGCGTGCTGGCGAAGTTCTTGGACAGGAACGGGCCCAGCGGCTGGTATTCCCAGCCCTGGATGTCGCGCGCGCTCCAGTCGTTGAACAAGGCCAGGCCGAACACGTGGTCCTCGGCCTGCGCGATGCCGATCGGATCGCCCAGGGGATTGGGCTGGCCGACGATGACGCCGAGTTCGAGTTCGTAGTCGAGCCGGGCGCATGCGCCGAGCTTCGGAGCATCGGCATCGGGCGCCTTGAGCTGGCCGCGCGGGCGCCGGAACGACGCACCGCTGGCGACGATGGACGAGGCCCGGCCGTGGTAACCGATCGGCACCCACTTGTAGTTGGGCAGCAGCGGGTTGTCGGGCCGGAACTGCTTGCCGATCGTCGTCGCGTGGTGGACGCTGGTATAGAAATCGGTGTAGTCGCGGATGTCGCACGGCAGGCCCAGCTCGACCGCGGACTGCGGCACCAGCGCGGCTTGCAGCCGCGCCTGCTGCAGACTGCCGGCGCGCAAGCCATCCGACAAGGCCTTGCGCAGCGCCTGCCGCTGGTCCTTGCCCGCGCCGATCAGCGCGTTGGCATCGGAGGATGCCACGAGGCCGGCCTGCTGCAGGTCGACGATCTGGTCGCCGCCGTCGACGACCGTCGGGTGGAGAACGGCTATCTGATCGCCTGCACCCACTGGTTCGCGCGGCTCGGCCGCTCGCGGGCCCAGGCGCTGCTCGGCACGCTCGACGGCCCGGAGGACTGATCCATGACCATTCTCCTCTCCGTCACCGGCTTCGATCCGAAGCGCTGGCGCGCC
>CAXBDR010000278.1:0-6090 GCA_963974265.1 uncultured Rhodoferax sp. | reverse complement strand
TGAACACACACGGCAGGCCCATGGTGCGGCCCATGCCCGGCGCACCATGGTGCTTGCGCAGCAGGTTGCGCATGCGCGCCAGCAAGGGGTCGTGGGTACTGCGCGACAGGTCGTCGATGTCGACCTGGTGCGCCAGTCGCTTGCCTCCCGCCGCCCCCACGGTGATGAAGATCGACTTGCTGCGCCGGGCCCAGTCGGCCATCGCGACCTTGGCTCGCACGTGGTCGCAGGCGTCAATGACGGCATCGACCGCGGTCGGCAGGATGGCGGGCCAGTTGTCCGGCTCGACGAACTCCTCCACGCCTTGCACGACACAGCCCGGATGGATCAGCGCAATTCGCTCGCGCATTGCCTGCACCTTGGCCTGGCCGACGGTGGTGTCCAGCGCATGCACCTGCCGGTTGATGTTGGATTCGGCGACATGGTCGAGGTCGACCAGCGTCAATGCACCCACTGCGCTGCGTGCCAGCGCCTCCGCCGCCCACGAGCCGACTCCGCCGATGCCGACGATGGCCACGTGCGCGTGCCGAATTCGCGCCGCCGCGGCAACGCCGAACAGGCGCTCCATGCCGCCGAACCGGCGGGCGAGATCCGCGTCGGTATCCGCGGCGATCGATTCCGTCATCTGCAGGGTTTCGTTCATCGGGCCGGCTGGCGGCCCGCGCATGATCGTGGCGCCGTCGCGGAGCGCTCAGCGCAGACGTGCAAGGCGTTCCTTGCCGGCCTTTGCCGCATCGGACTGCGGGTAGCTGCGCCCGAGCTCATCGAGTGTCTTGCGCGCGCCGGCCACGTCCTTGAGTTCGATCTGGCAGTTGGCGATCGACAACAGCGCTTCCGGCGCCCGCACGTGATCGGGCGTAGCCGTGAGCATGATCCGGAAGTTGACGATGGCCTCCTTGTAGTCGCGGGTCGCGTATTGCGCATTGCCCAACCAGAACAATGCGGAGGGCAGATAACCGCTCTTTGGATACCGCGCGATCAGGCTGTGAAAACCCGTCTGTGCGCCTGGGAAGTCGCCGCTGCGAAACAGTGCCAGCGCCGCGTCGTAGGCCCGGCGTTCGGCCGGCTCGACGGTGATCTCGCGTCCGTCGACCGTCAGCTTGACCGGTTCGAGCTGGCTCACGCGCTCCTCGACACCGCGGGCGATCTCCTGCTGGCGTTGCAGCATGTCCTTCTGCTCACGCTGCAGCTCGGACAACTCGCGGCCGAACTGCTCGCGTTGCCCGTTGCTGCGCGCCAGCTCGGTGCGCAAGGATTCGATCTGATTCTGCAGGTCGAGCAAGGAGCGGCGCAACTGCATGTTCTCATCGGTCGACTGCCGCAGCAACTCGTTGTGCGACTCCACCAGGCGCTGGATCGCGGCGTCGGTCGCGATGCGGTTGGCCTCGATGCGCTTGCGCGCCTCCAGGATCGCGGTGCGCGCCTCGGTATCTTCGAACAGCGCCGCTTGCACCTGGCCCACCCACAACGAGCCGGCCAGCACCATGGCCAGTGCCAGCGCGTTGCGGCCACATGCGCGATGATGGCTGGGGCGGTTCATCGGTAGACGATCTCGGCGCGACGGTTCTGCGCCAGCGCAGCTTCATCGCTGCCCTGCACCGCCGGTTTTTCCTTGCCGTAACTCACGGCCTCGACTTGCGCGTCGGCCACGCCGAGCAGCGCCAGTGCACGACGCACGGCCTCGGCGCGTTTCTGGCCCAGTGCCAGGTTGTATTCGCGCCCACCGGTCTCGTCGGTATGACCTTCGACCACGGCCTTGCGGGCCGGGTCGGCACGCAGGTAACGGGCATGGGTCTCGATGAGTGCCTGGAATTCCGGCTTGATGATGAAGCTGTCGTAATCGAAGTAGATGATGCGCGGGCCTTGCTGGATCGCGGCATTCGCACCGGCTCCGGTCAGGTCGACCGGAGCCACGCCCTGGCTGGCCAGTGCCCCGGAGCCGGTTCCACCGGCCGTGGCACCGCCGGCCGTACCCGCACCCGCACCCTGGGCGCCCACAGGCCTCCCGGCCTTGTCCTCCACGGCGACATCATCCAGCTTGACCGACGAGCCACAACCTGCCAGCAGAGCGGCGCACGCCAGGGCCAGAAAAATTCGTTTCATCCGTGTTCTCCTTGTGATGTCACTGTTTTTGAAGCGGGCCCCAATCGGGCTCGCGAATTTCGCCCGACGCTCCGGCCAGGCGAGTCTTGACACGTCCATCGAGGGTCGTGGTCGTCAGACGTTCCCGGCCTTGACCGGATGTGGCGTAGATGATGAGGCGTCCGTTGGGTGCGAAACTGGGGCTTTCGTCGAACGAAGTGTCGGTGATTGCAGTGGCATTGCCGCTGGCAAGATCCATCACGTGCAAACGGAAGGCGCCACTCACACGAGAAATATAGGCCAGCGATTTGCCGTCCGGGCTGATGGACGGGGAAATGTTGTAACTGCCCGTAAAGGTCACGCGCTGCACCCCGCCGCCGGTGGCCGCCATGCGATAAATCTGCGGCGAGCCGCCGCGATCGCTGACGAAATAGATGGTCTTGCCATCGGGCGAGAACATCGGCTCGGTATCGATGCTCGAGGACTGCGACAGGCGCCGCGGTTCGCCACCCTGCGCATCGATCAGGTACAGCTGCGAGCCACCGTCGCGGCTCAGCGTCACCGCCAGCGTGCGCCCGTCCGGCGACCAGGCCGGCGCGCTGTTCGAACCCCGGAAATTGGCCAGCAAACGCCGCTTGCCGGTGGCAATCTCGTGCACATACACGACCGGCTTGCGCGACTCGAACGACACATAGGCCAGCTGTCCGCCCATGGGAGACCACGCCGGCGAGATGATCGGCTCGGGGCTGGCCAGCGCCGACTGCGCGTTCTCGCCGTCGGCATCGGCGATCCACAGGTTGTAGCGCTGCGCGACCTTGGTCACGTAGGCGATACGCGTCGAAAAGATGCCCTTGTCTCCGGTCAGCTTTTCATAGACGAAGTCGGCAATCCGATGGGCGGACTGCCGGAGGTCGCCTTCGGTGACCGCATAACTCTGCCCGCCGAGGTCCTGTCCGCGGGTGAGGTCCCACAGGCGAAAACGCACGTCGTACCGTCCGTCGGCCAGCCGGGTCACGCTGCCGGCTACCAGCGAGTCGGCACCCTTCTGGCGCCAGGCTGTCAGTTCGGGGCGCGTGAGTTCGTCAAGCTCGGTGACCACCAGTTCCGTGCCGCGGAACTGTCCGCTGCGCTCGAGGTCGGCCTGCACGATGGCGGCAATCTTCTGCGGCGCTGCGTCCTGGCCGCGAAACGGTGCAATTGCAATGGGTAGCTGGGTCAGTCCGACACCGGAAACTTCGATGCGCAGCTGCGCCGACGACGGCATCGATGCGACCATCAGGCACATGACGGCCAGCACACGCAAACACACGGCGGCACGGTCGAATGGTCGGGAAATCAAGAAACGAAACATGGTTGGGAAGTTGCTCCTGGGGGCGGCCCGGTCTTGGACATGAGCCTAACACGCGGGTGGACCGAACCGCCCTCGCAAGCGCGCCAGACGGGCGCCAACGGGGCGTGCGGACGATGCCCCGATAATAAACCCTCCCAATAACACAGCCATGATGTCCAGCCCGACGATCCCCTTCGCCGCACCGGCCCGCACCCCCGCGGTGAGGGGTCTGCGGGCATGCCGGTGAGCCTTCCGCAGGCTCCCGGCCACGACACGGCGGCGCTGGCCGGCAGCCTGGCCAAGCGCCTGTTGCGCCTGTGGCCCTATTTCGGTCGTCCGCTGTGGGTCTGGTTCACGGCGGCAGGAGCCACGCTCGCGCTGGCCTTGTCGGAACCGCTGATCCCGGCCCTGCTGCAGCCCCTGCTGGACCGCGGCTTCCAGGAAGGGCAGCTGCCATTGTGGGCCGTGCCCGTCTCCTTGATCCTGTTGTTTGCGGTGCGGGGCCTGTGCAGCTTCACCGCGCAGCTGGCCATGACCAAGATCACCAGCACCGGCCTGATGGTGTTGCGCAAAGCCATGTTCGACAAGCTGCTCGATGCACGGCTGAGCCTGTTTGCGGGCCAGACCTCGAGTTCGCTGGCCAATACCATCGTGTACGAAGTGCAAAGCGGCTCGCAGTTGCTGGTGAGCGCGCTGATGACCCTGGCCCGCAACAGCCTGACCCTGCTCGCCCTTGTCTCCTACCTGATGTACCTGAACTGGAAGCTGACCCTGATCGTCGTGTTCCTGTTCCCGGCCGTGGCCTATGTCATGCGCATACTGTCGCGCCGCCTGTACCGGGTCACGCGCAACAGCCAGGACGCGACGGACCGGCTGGCCTACGTGGTCGAGGAAAACGTGCTGGCACACCGCGACATCCGGCTGCATGCTGCGCAGCGGGCGCAATCGCACCGCTTTGCCGGACTCAGCGACGCCTTGCGCCGCCTGTCGATGAAGTCGACCGCGGCCTCGGCGGCCATGACCCCGCTCACCCAGATGCTGGCAGCGGTGGCCTTGTCTGCCGTGATCACCGTGGCGTTGATCCAGAGCGCCGACAACACCACCTCGGTGGGCGGCTTCGTCGCCTTCGTCACGGCGATGCTGATGCTGATCGCGCCGCTCAAGCACCTGACCGAGGTGGCCAACCCGATCACCCGCGGCCTGGCGGCGATGGAACGGGGCCTGGACATGATGGCCCGCACGCCCGACGAGACCGGCGGCAGCTACCGGATGGAACGCGCCACCGGAGTGATCCGGTTCGAGCAGGCCTGCGTGTCCTATTCCGACGATGCGGTACCGGCGCTGGACCATCTCAGCCTGGAAGTGGCAGCCGGCGAGACGGTGGCCCTGGTCGGCGCCTCGGGATCGGGCAAGTCGACGCTGGTCAACCTGTTGCCGCGGTTCGTCGAACCCAGCGCGGGTTCGATCTATCTCGATGGCCACGAACTGCGCCAGTGGGACCTGGCGTCGCTGCGCGCGCAGTTCGCACTGGTCAGCCAGCATGTGCTGATGCTCAACGATTCGGTCGCGGTCAACGTGGCGCTGGGGCAGCCGGTCGACCGCGAGCGGGTCGCGCAATGCCTTGCCGCGGCCAATCTGCAGACCCTGATGGACGAGCTGCCACAGGGCCTGGACACCATCGTCGGGCACAACGCGATGCAGCTCTCGGGTGGACAGCGCCAGCGGCTGGCCATTGCCCGTGCCCTGTACAAGGACGCACCGGTGCTGATCCTCGACGAGGCGACGTCGGCGCTGGACGCGGAGTCCGAACGTGCGGTGCAGGACGCGCTGCAACGGCTGATGCAAAAGCGCACCACGCTGGTCATCGCGCACCGGCTCTCGACCGTGCAGCACGCGGACCGCATCGTCGTGCTGGACAACGGCCGCATCGTCGAGACCGGCCATCACGCGACGCTGCTGGCCGCCGACGGCATGTACGCCCGGCTGTACAACCTGGGGCTGGGCGGCCCGTCGGACAGCAGCGAGGATACCGCCGCCTGATCCGACACGGGCCGCAGCCGGTCAGGCGGTATTGGCCAGGCGCTCGTTCTGCGGAAACAGGGAACGCAAGGCCTCCTCGTCGACCTCGGTCTTGAACGTGTGCCGCGTCTTGAGCGCCTCCGCCCGCTGGGCCGCGGGCCGGGCATTGATCTCGTCGACCAGGCGCTTGACGTGCGGCAGTTGCTCCCAGGCCTCGGGACCGCCGAGGATGTACGGCACCATCCGGGCCCAACCCCACACGGCCATGTCGACGATGGTGTAGGTGTCGCCAAGCATGTAGCGCCGCTCGGCCAGGCGGTCGTTGACGATGTTCCAGTGGCGCCAGGCTTCGAAATCGTAGCGATTGAGCGCGTAGACCTTGGGTTCGGGCGCGGCGTGGCGGAAATGCACGCATTGACCGGAAAACGGGCCTACGCCCGAGGCCACGAACATCAGCCACGAGTACAACTGCGCGCGCTGCTGTGGCGTGTTCTCCGGCAGGAAGCGGCCGGTCTTCTCGGCCAGGTACAACAAGATGGCATTGCTGTCGAACACCGTGACGTCGCCGTCCTTGATCGCGGGCACCTTGGCGTTCGGATTGACGGCCTTATAGTCCTCGCTGTGTTGCTCGCCCTTGCGGGTATCCACCGGCACGGTTT
>CAXBDR010000277.1:0-6109 GCA_963974265.1 uncultured Rhodoferax sp. | reverse complement strand
GATTTGGCGCTGTTGTTGAGTTCGGGGGCAACAACCTCGACGTCGGCGAGGTCCTTGAGCGCGTCATGCAAGGCGACGATACCGGGCGCCTGGTATCCGTCGTCGTTGGAAATGAGGATTTTCATGGTTTGTGGGCGTGGTACCCGATTCTAGGTGTCCGGGTCGCCACGGCGACGCGCCAACAGGATCGACCCCGTATCATTTGCCCAACCCGAACACAAGGAGATAGACCGATGCACGCCTGGATCTGCGACAACCCCACCGGTATCGACGCGCTGAACTGGAAAGAGCTGCCCACACCGGCGCCCGGCCCGGGAGAAGTGCTGGTCGAGATCAAGGCCGCGAGCCTGAACTTTCCGGACCTGCTGATCGTGCAGAACAAATACCAGATCAAGCCCGAACTGCCGTTCGTCCCTGGCTCCGAATATGCGGGCACGGTGCAGGCCGTCGGCGAAGGCGTGCGCCACCTCGCGGTCGGGCAGAACATCGCCTGTCTGTCGGGCACCGGGGGTTTCGGCACCCAGACCATTGCCAAGGCCCATCTGTGCATGCCACTGCCGGCAGGTTTCCCCTTTGTCGATGCGGCCGCATTCATCATGATCTACGCCACCTCCTACCATGCCTTGATCGACCGGGCCGCCCTGCAGGCCGGCGAGACGGTGCTGGTGCTGGGCGCCGCGGGTGGCGTCGGCACGGCGGCCATACAGATCGCCAAGCAGGCCGGTGCGCGTGTGATCGCCGCGGCGTCGACCGACGAGAAATGCGCCTTGTGCTCGCGCATCGGCGCCGATGCCACGATCAACTACCAGCGCGAGAACCTGCGCGAATCGCTCAAGGCCCTCACCGAAGGCAAGGGGCCGGACGTGATCTACGACCCGGTGGGCGGCGACCTGGCCGAGCCGGCGTTCCGCTCCATCGGCTGGCGGGGCCGCTACCTGGTGGTCGGTTTCGCCGCCGGCCCGATCCCGTCGCTTCCGCTGAACCTGGCCCTGCTCAAGGGAGCCTCCATCGTCGGCGTATTCTGGGGCGACTATGCCCGGCGCGAACCGAAGGCCAACGCGGCCATGATGCAGACACTCGCCACCTGGTACGGCGAGGGAAAGATCAAGCCGGTGATCGACCGCACGATGCCGATGTCCGAACTCAAGGCCGCCTATGCCCACATGGGCTCGCGCGGCGTCATGGGCAAGCTGGTGATGGTCAACTGACAGCGCCTGCGAGCCCGAACACGCGGGCCCGGCCGGCCGTCAACGGCTGCGCTCGCGGTCGTCGTTGTCGTCCGTCTCCGGCAAACCCATCAACTGGGTCGGCTCCATCGCGTCGAGGTCCAGCGGCATGGTCTCCTTGAAGTCCTTGTCGGCGACCGGCTTCGATTCACCCTCGACCGTGTCGGACCACAAGGCCCAGACCGAGTCGGTATCTTTCTCGACGACCTCGGGCAAGGGCAGCGCATCGCCCGGCAGGTAGAGCTCGCCTGGCCGAGTCAATCCCGACGAGGTTCGCTGCATGGAGCCGGACTTTGCCGGCATGTCGGGCTTGTTTTTTTTCCCATCGACCATCGTTTCTTCGTCTCCACGCGACCCCGCAAACACAAGCAATGGATGGGTCGCACCGAATACGCCGAGTGTCACACAGATGCCCGCCAAGCGCACGAGCTTGCAACAGTTGGACGCATATCCAATGCAACGGCCAGGCCGAGGCCGCACGCCGGCGTCACAATCGGCGGCCAAGGCGTGCGGGCGACGGCGTCGCCACTACCCCGCATCATCTCTTTGACGACTGGGAGGATCCGCATGAGCCAACCCCAAGCCACGATCCGGGAACCTGCCCGCGACATCGACATCGTCCACACAACCGAGTTGCTGGTCGTCGGCTCGGGTCCGGGTGGACTGGCCGCCGCATTGGCGGCAGCCCGTGCCGGGGTCCAGGTGACCCTGGTCGAACGATTCGGCTGCTTCGGAGGCAACCTGACCGTGGTCGGGGTTGAAGGATTTGCCTGGTACCGGCATGCGCAGACGGTCGAGGCCAATGGCATCGGGCGCGAATTCGAGGAGCGGGCCAAGGCCATGGGCGCGGCGGTGCCGGAATCGCAATCGCTGTCCTACGAGATCGATTCCGAGGGATTCAAGCTTGTTGCCGATGTCCTGGTGCAGGAGGCCGGCATCCATCCGATGCTGCACCGGATGTTCGTTGCGCCCATCATGCGTGGCGACACCGTGACCGGCATCATTGTCGAATCGAAAGCCGGGCGCGAAGCCATACTCGCGCAACGGGTCATCGACGCCACGGGCGACGCCGACATCGCTCATCGCGCAGGCGCGCCGACACACACGACACCGGTCGAACAGATGCAGGCGGCCTCGGTGATGTTCCACCTCGCCGGTGTCGACAAGAAGGCCTTCATGGCCGGCGTTCGCCAGGACCCGCAGACCTACCGGGACTGGGGCACGGGTGAATGGGTCATCGAGACCTCCGGCAAGGAAGACGCCATGTTCTCGCCCTTTCTCAAGAAACCGTTTGCGCAGGCGATCCGCGACGGCGTGATTCCCGCGCACCTGAACACCATCGCCGGCACCTGGGGCGCAATGCACGATTCGGGCGAACTCACCTACATGAACCTCGTGCACCTGGCCGGCTGCGACGGCACCGACCCGGACAGCATGACGCGGTTCGAGATCGAAGGCCGCAAGCAGGCGATGCTGGCGGTCGAGGCGCTGCGCCGCTACACGCCGGGCTGTGCCGGCGTGCGGCTGCGCAACTTCGGCATGACGATCGGCATCCGCGATACGCGCAAGATCGACGCGCTCTACAACATGACCGAACACGACGTGCGCGAGCAGGCCCGCTTCGACGACTCGGTGGGCATCTATCCGGAATTCATCGACGGTTATGGCGTGTTGATCCTGCCCACCACGGGTCGTTACATGCACGTACCCTACCGCTGCATGTTGCCCAAGGGAGTCCGGAACCTGCTGGTGGCCGGTCGCGCCATCGGCGGTGACAGGATCGCCCATGCGGCGACACGCAACATGGCGTGTTGCGCAGTGGCCGGACAAGGCGCCGGCATCGCAGCCGCCCTGTCGATCCGGCACCAGACACCGCTGGAGCGGGTCGACATCGGCCAGTTGCAGCGCGAACTGGACCGCCAGGGCGTGCGTTACCGCTAGCAGTCCGCGCCGTGCGAGCGGCGCGCCGACCTATCGTTCGCTGGGAGCGTCCACCAGCAGCGGTGCCAGTACCTTGCGCACCGCGTCTGGCACCGGCACCGGCTTGCCACTGGCGCGGTCGACATACACATGCGTGAAGCGGCCCGCGGCGGCGATCGGTGCGTCATCGTTGCGGAACAGCCCGACTTCGTATTGCACGCTGGTGGTGCCGATACGCGCGACGCGAATGCCGGCATGTACCTGGTCCGGGAAGGCCAGCGGCCTGAAGTAGCTGCACGCCGTGTCGACGACGAACCCCACCACGTCGCCGTGGTGGATGTCCAGCACGCCGCGCTCGATCAGGAACTGATTCACCGCGGTGTCGAAGTAGCTGTAGTAATGCACGTTGTTGACGTGACCGTAGATGTCGTTGTCCATCCATCGGGTCGGAATGACCTGGAAGTGACGGTAATCGGATCGTTGCTGCGATCGCTGGGACATGGAATCGGGGCTCCTGGGGCTGGACAGTTGCGCGGGGGGCCGCAATCGCAGTCGCACATGGTCGGCGATCTGCGGCATCGGGACACACGCATGGTACTGCGTGGCAGCGACGTCTTCCGCCGCCCAGGACAGCCTCGACGCAAGCGAGCTTCTCGTGGAAGGGCCGCATGCGCCCAGCCGAAGGTCAGACCTCATCGTTTCGCCAGCGTCGGCGTTATCTTGCTGGCAACAGGAACATGTATCCGCAGGCCCGCAGTCGGATTGCGTTCGGCTGCCGTCTGGCCCAGGTGGATGAAGAAGTCACCGTGCCAGGCCGGCCGGGCGTCCGTGGTCGACTTGCCCCAAGCCTGCTCGGCTGAGTGAGCCGCCCAGTTGATGACCGGCACAGTGGCCGCATCTGCCGCCGGGGCGCCACCCGTCAAACCTGAGGTGAATGCGGCCGGATCAAAAACCGCCACGGGTTCACCCGCGTTGCTCGCACCCGGCTGCACATCCGTGTTGGCGATTGTGCCGCGATCGGTGCCGGGGGTGGCACCCACGGTACGCACGCCGGCATGCAGCACCGTGGCCATGACACCACTGTCCGCGTGCTCAAGGCCGCCGGCATGCCCCAGTTCGTGGGCAAGCGCGCTGAGCAGGTCCATGCGCTGAACCGCCTCGCCGTGTTGCGCAGCGAGCTGGCCATCGACAAACGCAAACTCACGGTCGTCCCGGGGCGTCGGATCGACGAACCAGCCATGGCCAGCGGCGTCGATATCCAGGTAGACCACACCGCCGAGGTACTCGCCCAACGCCAGGCCCGGCAAGTCGACGATCTGCACGTCGATCTGGCCCAACGCCTGCATGAACCCGGCATCGGCCCGCAGCGACCAGCGCAGCAAGGCCTCGTCGAGCACGGGCTGCAATTGGCCCATGGTGAGTGCGGAGGTGTCGCCGCCGCGCCCGGCATCCGGCTCCGCGGCCATCAGGGCGTGCGAACCGCCGTTCACCGAGACCGCCGCATCATCGGTCTTGATCGTCATGGCGTCGATGGACACCGTGCCACCCTTGGCGAACACGCCGAACCGGCCGTCGATCGTCACCGCGTTGTAGGCAAGACCCAGCACGGTTTGGCCGTCGAGGGTCACACTCACCGTCGATCCGCGCAGCGAGACGCCCAGCGTGACGTTCGCACCCGCCGCCAGCGTGTTCTTGCCGACCGCGGCATCAATGGTCCAGGCATTGCCTTGACGGTGACCGATCAGTACCTGGCGCGTCTGCACGTCGATGGCCACCCACTTGTAGTCGGTTGCGCTGTATTGATCGAACACGAAGCCCGCACGCCCCGTGGTGTTCAGCGTGGCACCCAGGTCGAGGATCGACGTCGCCGCCAGGTTGGCGATGCCATCGACGTTGGCCAGGCTGAGCACTGCACCGCTGCCAGCCGGGGTGCCGACATATTGCCCGTTCACCAGTGCGAAGTTGCCGTCGTCGACGACGCCGCCACTGAACAGGCTGTTCGCAGGATCGTCGAAGGTGTCGGACCGGGCAACGGTGGTGGCCGGCGGCACGACCTGCACCGCGATGTTGTCCAGGACGCCTCGCGCATTGTTGGAGCCAAAACCGACCAGGCCCCAGTTCAGGCCGTAGCTCCAGCCATCGACCACGGTCGGCGCGTAGGTATGGCTGATCGCGATGCCATTGTCGACCACCAGCGTCGCCGTCAGGCCATTGACCGACAGCGCGAGGTTGTACCAGGTGTCGTTCTTGAGGCCACCCTTGACGGATTGCTGCCGGTCGTAGACCCAGCCTGTGGCATCGCGATGCCCCATGACGAGCTTGTTCGTGGATACATCGAGGCCGGCGAACTTGAAGTCGGTCGCGCTGATGTAGTCGAAGATGATGAAGCTGTTGGCATTCCAGCCTCCCGTCGGCTTGATCACCTTGGCGCTGGCCTGCACTTCGAAATAACCCGGCAACGCGTCGCCGATCTGGTAGACCGCCACCGCATCGGCATGCGCCGACGTCGCCGCCACCTGCATGCTGCCGCTGGTGACGCTCCAGGTGCCGCTGTCGGCAGCGAGCCCCTGCAGGTTGCCGTCGTTGAAGTTGGCCGTGCGCAGCACATCGCGCTTGCCACCGGGAATATTGCCGGCCTGCGGGTCGGTGGGGGCACCGGTCTGGTCGTGCCAGGCGAAATCCTTCTGGCGGATCACGCCCAGTTCGCCTTCCGGTTCGCCGTTGCGGCTGGCTTCGCTACCGGTATCGGCGGCGCGTGTCGGGTCGGCTCCGTCGCTGGCACTGAGCGCGTAGAGGAACTCGGCCAGTTGCGGCTGCAGCGTACGGCTCACCGTCGCCATGCCGAACGGGGCAAACGGCACCAGGTAGCTGTTGAACTCGCCAACCCAGTCGATCAGGCGATCACCGCCGGTGTTGGCGATCAGCACGTCACGCCCGGCACCGCCAAAGGCCCGGTCTTCGTA
>CAXBDR010000276.1:0-6112 GCA_963974265.1 uncultured Rhodoferax sp. | reverse complement strand
CGTCGGGCTCGCGGATCTGAATCCAGACGGCCCGCACCCCGGGCAACTCGAGCGCGCAGTCCAGCGCCGTGTCGATCAAAGCCGATTCGCTGTCGGCCCGGTTGAGGGCGCTTGTCAACCGGTACAGGGCTTGGAGCACACTGTTGAAGCGCCCCAGCTCACGCTCGCGCTGCTGCAGTTGGGAACTGACGCCAGCCGCGTGTGCCAGGCCCGCGTGTGCGAGATGGCGCAGGTGCAGGGATTCGTCCGCGGGGCAAGCCGCACCCGCCGCCATCGGCCGCTCGAGCAGCAGACGCACATGGACGATCAGTTGCTGCACGTCGACCGGCTCCATCAGGAAACTGTCGACGCCACTGTCCACCAGGCGCTGCGGATCCAACAGGGCCGACGGGGGAGCCAGCAGCAGCACCGGTATGGCCTGCCGCGCGGCGTCGGATCGAAGCGCCGCACACACGGCGTAACCATCGCCATGCGCCAGTTCCAGGTCACTGATGACCAGTGCCGGCCTGCAAGCGGCGATGCGCGACAACATTTGGGCATCGTCGCCGATCCGGGTCAGTCGCAGGCCATGGGCGCCAAAGGCCTCAGGCCAGTCGGCACGCAACGAACCATAGCCGCCTGCGTCAACCAGAAGTATGTCTACGTCAGCGTCATTGCCCAGGTGCGCCGTCATGATCAGATGGTCAGAAATGCGGCCAGTCTAGCCGAGGCAGCCCTGGAGTCGCAAACGCGGAACAACCGTCCCTTGACCTGCGGTGACGAGTGCTCACCCCAGCGTCATCAGACTCGCATTCCCCCCCGCAGCCGCCGTATTGATGCTCAGCGAACGTTCGATCACCAACCGCTCGAGCGCAATACGCGCATCGCCCGGAACCAGCCCCGTGACGCCGACGATGGCGCCCGGCCGCTTCGCCAGCGCCTCGGCCACGGCCTGGCGTGATGGCGCGTCGCCATGGTGCAGCACGGCGTCGAACGTGGTGTGGGTGTTCATCCAGTCGCCGGTCAGCGTGATGCGCTCGCGCACGTCGGCCGGCAGGCGCTCGCGCAAGGCGGCCGCCTCGGCCGGCCAGACCGCGCGGCTGCCCGCAGCCAGAACGGCCGCCAGCTGCAACAGGCGGTCGGCATCACCGGCCGGGCCCGCATCCGCCAGGCACAACACCGCTTCGCGCGGCAATACCGCATACAGGTTGGCCTCGCCGGTCGGGCCCGGCAGGCCGTGCCAGCGACCGAGCGGCGACTCGGCCACGGCACGGTCGCAATAGGCGGCCAGCGGGTTCCGTCCCTGGGCCTGGGCCCAGGCGCGCAACTGCGCCATCGCCAGCGGAGCCGAGGCCGGCGCCGGCGGCGGTTCGGTCGACAGGCCCCGTACCGCCGGCCGGGTCATGGGACCGGCATGCGCCACCGCCATGCGCGCGGCCTGCACCGGCCGCTGCGCCAGCAGGCGCAGCAGATACAGCGGCCCGCCGGCTTTCGGTCCGGTGCCCGACAGGCCTTCGCCGCCGAACGGCTGCACGCCGACTACGGCGCCCACCACGTTGCGGTTGACATAGATATTGCCGGCGCGCGCGGCCGACACCACCTGCGCCACGGTCTCGTCGATGCGGGTGTGCACGCCTTGCGTCAGGCCATAACCGGTGCCGTTGATCGCGTCCAGCAGATCGTCCAGCCGTTCACGCCGGTAACGCAACACATGCAGCACCGGGCCGAACACCTCGCGCCCGAGGTCGGCGACCTTGTCGATCTCGATCACGGTCGGCACCACGAAATGGCCCTGGTGTTGCGCCGCGGCTTGCAGCGCCGGCGCCGGTTGCCACACCCGGCAACCCTTGGACTGCATCGTCTGCACGTGTTGCTCGATGATGCCCTTGGCCTCGGCGTCGATGACCGGGCCGACGTCGGTGGCCAGATACCGCGGGTCACCCACCGCCAGTTCCTGCACCGCGCCTTGCAACATCTCGACCAGCCGGTCGGCACCGTCGTCCTGCACACACAACAGGCGCAGCGCGGAGCAGCGTTGCCCGGCACTGTCGAAGGCCGACGACACGATGTCGGCCACGGCCTGCTCGGTCAATGCCGACGAGTCGACGATCATGGCGTTCTGGCCGCCGGTCTCTGCAATCAAGGGCACGACCTGGCCGTCCGCCGTCAGCCGACCGGCGAGTTCGCGTTGCAGCAGGCGCGCCACTTCGGTCGAGCCGGTGAACAACACGCCATGCACCCGGCCGTCGCCCACCAGTGCCGCGCCGACGGTCTCCCCACGGCCGGGCAACAACTGCAGGGCGCCGCGCGGCACGCCGGCTGCGTGCAATGCACGCACTGCCGCCGCGGCGACCAGCGGCGTCTGCTCGGCCGGCTTGGCCAGCACCACGTTGCCGGCGGCCAGTGCCGCGGCCACCTGGCCGGTGAAGATCGCCAGCGGGAAATTCCACGGGCTGATGCACACCACCGGCCCGAGCGGCTTGTGCGTGCCATTGTCGAAATCGCGACGGATCTCGGATGCGTAATACCGCAGGAAGTCCACCGCCTCGCGCACCTCGGCCACGCCGTTGGCGGCGGTCTTGCCGGCCTCGCGCGTCAGCAGCGGCAACAACCTCATCGTGTCCGCCTCCAAACGATCGGCGCCGGCCTCGAGCACGGCCGCACGTTCGGCAGGTGCCAGCGCCGCCCAGGCCGGCGCCGCCTGCGTGGCGGCATCGAGCGCCACGCCGACGTCGGCCGTGGTGGCCTCGCGCACCCGGCCCACAATGTCGTCCTGCGCGGCAGGGTTGCGCAGCGCCTGTGTGTCGGCGCCCGCGGTTTCAACCGGCGGATCGGTCGCCAGCAGCGGCGCCGAGTCCCATGGCCGGGTGGCGTCGTCGGCGAAAGCCTGCGTCAGTCTGGACAACGTCGATGCGTCGGCCAGGTCGATACCGGCCGAGTTGGGTCGCACGTCGCCATACAGATGGCGCGGCAACGGGATCGCCGGATGCGGCAGTCCGGGTGCGCCGTCGTGCCTGGCCATCGCCTGCACCGTGATCACCGGGTCCTGCGCCAGTTCGGCCAAAGGCACGTTCTCGTCGGCGATCCGGTTCACGAACGAGGAGTTGGCGCCGTTCTCCAGCAGCCGGCGCACAAGGTAGGCCAGCAAGGTGTCGTGCAGTCCGACCGGTGCATAGATGCGGCAGGGCCGGCCCAGCTTGCCCTTCTCGACCGGCCCCACCACCTGCTCGTACAGCGGCTCGCCCATGCCATGCAGGCACTGGAACTCGTATTGCCCGCTGCGGTAGTCGTCGCCGGCAATGGCCAGGATGGACGCCAGAGACTGGGCGTTGTGGGTGGCGAACTGCGGGAACACGACGTCGGTGGCGGCCAGCAGTTTCCGGGCGCAGACGATGTAGGCCACGTCGGTGTATGGCTTGCGCGTGTAGACCGGGTAACCCTCCTGGCCGTCGAGCTGGGCGCGCTTGATCTCGCTGTCCCAATACGCACCCTTGACCAGGCGGATCATCAGCCGATGGCCGCTGCGCCGCGCCAGGTCGACGACGAAGTCCACCACCGCCGGGCAGCGCTTCTGGTAGGCCTGGATCACGAATCCGAGCCCGTGCCAGCCCGCAAGCGAGGGCTCGAATGCCAGCCGCTCGAGCAGGTCGAGCGAGATCTCGAGCCGGTCGGCCTCCTCGGCGTCGATGTTCATGCCGATGTCCAGGCCCTTGGCCTGCTGCGCCAGCGCCAGCAGCCGCGGATACAACTCCTCCATGACCCGCTCGACCTTGGCCCGCACGTAGCGTGGATGCAGCGCCGAGAGCTTGATCGAGATGCCCGGCCCCTCGATGACACCACGGCCGGCGGAGGCCGCGCCGATGGCGTCGATGGCCGTGGCGTAGGCCGCCTGGTACCGCCGGGCATCGTCGGCCGTCATCGCCGCCTCGCCCAGCATGTCGTAGGAATACCGGAAACCCTGGGCCTCTCGTTTGCGCGCATTGACCAGCGCCTGGGCGATCGTCTCGCCGGTGACGAATTGCTCGCCCATCATGCGCATGGCCATGTCCACGCCGCGGCGGATCAGCGGCTCGCCGCCACGGGCCACGACCTGGCGCAGCGTGCTCGACAGGCGGCTGTCGCTGTGCGTGGACACGAGCTTGCCGGTCAGCAGCAAACCCCAGGACGCGGCGTTGACGAACAAGGACGCGCTCTGCCCCAGGTGGCTTTGCCAGTCGCCGTCGCCGATCTTGTCGCGGATCAGCGCGTCGCGGGTGGCGGCGTCCGGGATACGCAGCAAGGCTTCGGCCAGGCACATCAGCGCCACGCCTTCCTGCGAGCTCAGAGCGAATTCCTGCAGCAGGCCCTGGACCAGGCCGGCACGTCCGCTGGCCCGGGCGCGCTCGCGCACACCACCGGCGATGCGCAAGGCCAAGGCATGTGCGGCCTCGGCCTGGGCCGGCGCCAATGTGGCCGCGGACAGCAGCGTCGGCAACAGATCGGGCTCGGGCGAGCGGGTGGCGGCGGTGATGGCGGCGCGCAGCGGCGTCGGGTCGGACAGCGGGGTGATGGTGTGCATGATCGGCCTATCGATTGAGTCAATGGCTAGTATTACGCGATAGAAGATGAATTTTTCACCACAAATATTGCCAAGTACTGAATTATGTTCAGCACAAGCCGGTTATCGACGGACGCCCGGCGTATGGCCCGCCAGGGGCTTGCCTTGCCGCTGCGGATGCGACTGGTTGCTTGCGCCCGCAATCGATGCGTACGGCGCCTACGTCGGCAGATCTAGAAGGTCCCCGGGTACCCGCCCCCGTCGATCAGCAGGTTTTGACCCGTGATGTAGCCGGCGTGGGCCGAACAGAGGTAGGCGCACATGGCGCCGACTTCGTCCGGGTTTCCGAATCGGCCGGCCGGACTGGCCTGGCCACGCTCGCGCCACAGCTGATCGAACGAGCGGCCGTCGGACTTCGCCAGCGCCTCGACATGGTGGCGTTGCGCATCGGTGGCAAAAGCGCCCGGCAGGATATTGTTGATGGTCACGTTGTGCCGCACCGTCTGGCGGGCCAGGCCTGCGACAAAACCGACCAGGGCGGCACGTGCGCCATTGGACAGGCCAAGTTCGGCCTGCGGAATCTTCACGCTGCGCGAGACGATGTTCACGATACGGCCGAAGCCGCGCTCGATCATCGGGTCGACCGTGCGCCGCATCATCTCGATCGGCCCGAGCATCATGGCGTCGAGTGCATCGTGCCAGTGCTGCTGTGTCCAGTCCCGGAAGTCGCCGGGCGGGCAACCATCGCTGTTGTTGACCAGGATGTCGGGTACCGGGCATGCGGCCAACGCGGCGTCGCGTCCGGCCGTGGTCGTGATATCGGCCACGACGCAGGCCATCGGCACCCCGGTCTCGGCCGAGATGGCCGCACTGGCCTCGCGCAGGTTCGCTTCGGTGCGCGCGGCGATGGTCACCCGCACGCCCTCGAGCGCCAGTTGTCGCGCACATGCGCGGCCCATGCCGCGACTGCCGCCGAATACCAGGGCCGTGCGGCCCGCAATGTCGAGATTCATCGGGCATGTCCTTGTGCCAGCGGATCATCCAGCCAACCCGCCCGCTCGCAGGTCACTGCCGGCCGCTGCAAGGCGACCGCTGCGGGCGAAGCCGCCCGACACGCATGCTCGCGCGCCGTATGCTGATCCAGACAACGACTATACGCACGCCGGATCACGCCATTGCGGCCCCAACGACAACGGCCCGCAAGGCCGACTCTGCGCGGCGGACCCACGGCATGGATTGTCGAGCGATGCGTTCGGTCCTAGAAAAGACTGACGACCAGCCAGGCGGCCGTACCCCACATCATCAGCGCCACCATGCCGTCCAGGGCCCGCCAGATGTGCAGGGAGTCGAGCCGCCGACCCAGCCAGAACGTGGCCAGGCCCAGCACGCCGAACCACACCACCGAGCCGGCCGCGGCGCCCATGCCGAAAACTCCGGCACCCGCTCCGTATGCCAGCGACGCGGTTCCGATCAACACCGCGGTGTCGAGCCAGGCATGCGGATTGAGCCAGGAGAAGGCCAGTGCCGACAACACCGCCTGGCGGCGCGTCATGGCCGGGGTTTCGGACCGCGGCGCATCCGTGCCCAGGGCCACGG
>CAXBDR010000275.1:0-6113 GCA_963974265.1 uncultured Rhodoferax sp. | reverse complement strand
TCCCACCGGCGCTGTCCGCCTATCTGGTATTCGGGCTCAGCCTGATCCCACCGGCGCTGTCCGCCTATCTGGTATTCGGGCTCAGCCTGATCCCACCGGCACTGTCCGCCTATCTGGTATTCGGGCTCAGCCTGGTCCCGCCGGCGTTGCTCGCCTGTCCAGTACCCAAGCTCAGCCAGATCCCACCGGCGTCGCCTGCCTGCAAGAACAGGCAAGCCGCATTCGACGAAACATGCCCCGTCAGGCCAGCGGATCGAGCATCGCCCGCTTGACCGGCATGATGTGAATGCCCTGCGGATCGATTTCCAGGAATACCGTGGCGCCCGCCTGCAGATTCAGCAGCCGCGCAAACCGTGTCGTCACGTCCAGATGCAGCCGCGCCTGCGGCAGCTCCACCGGGCGGCATTGCAGCGTGACGATCTCGCCGAGGCGGCGCATGTCGTGCACGGCGCAGCGCACCGTGTTCGGGGCTGCGGCGGGCTCGACATGCAACTGCACGTGTTCGCCCGACACGACCCAGCGCACATGGGCACCATCCTCGAGCCGACCCTTGTCGAACGTCACCAGGTCGATGCCGGCGCTGGCGTCGCCCCAGCGCAAACGCGCCATCGTGCCGGGGGCGGATGCCGAATGGAACACACCCAGGTGGATGTCGCGCAGGCCGACCAGCGCGGCCACACGCGCATTGCGCGGCTGCGACATCACCCGTTCGGGCTGGCCGTCCTGCAGCGTCGTGCCACCGTCCAGGATGCTGATGCGATCGGCCAGCAACCGCGCCTCGCGCAGGTCGTGCGTGACCATCACGATCGGCAACTGGACCTGCTCGCGCAGCTTGATCAGCTCGTCGTACAAGGACTGCCGCGTGGGTTGGTCCACGGCCGAGAAGGCCTCGTCGAGCAGCAGCAGTCCGGGCCGGCGCGCCAGCGCGCGTGCGAGCGCCACGCGCTGGCGCTGGCCACCCGAGAGTTCATGCGGTCGGCGCCGTGCCAGGCCTTCGAGCTGCATGTCGACCAGCAATTGCATGGCGGATTCGACCGACTCGCCGTCGGGCAAGGCCAGCTGCACGTTCTGCAGTGCGCTCAGGTGCGGAAACAGCGCGTAGTGCTGGAACACCATGCCCACGGGGCGCTGTTCGGCCGGCACGTTGACGCCGCGTTCCGCATCGAACCACACCGTGTCGCCCAGGCTGATGCGCCCTTGCGCGACGCGCAGCAAGCCGGCGATGGCGCGCAGGGCGCTGGTCTTGCCGCTGCCCGACGGGCCGACCAGTGCCAGCAGTTCGCCCGGCGCGCAGTCGATGCGTGCGTGCAGCGGGATCGGGCCAGTCTGGTGCAGCAGGGCTTGCAGCATGGGGATGGTTGCGTGCGCGCCGCGTGTCAGCTGCGCTGGTGCAGGGCCGGCGGCACGCGCAGCAGCCAGGCCGACACCAGCAGGGTCAGCATTGACAGCACCAGCAATGTTGCCGACATGGTGCCGGCGGACCGCATGTCGAAGGCCTGCACCTTGTCGTAGATCGAGATTGCGATGGTGCGGGTTTCGCCCGGTATGCTGCCGCCAACCATCAGCACGACGCCGAACTCGCCCATGGTGTGGGCCGCCGTCATGATCATGCCGCTGAGGATGCCGCGGCGTGCCAGCGGCAATTCGATGCGCCACAAGGTGCGCCAGCGCGACAGGCCGCAGGTGCGCGCGGCATCCATCAGGTCGAGCGGAATCGCCTCGAACGCGCGCTGCATCGGCATCAGCGCGAACGGAATGTTGAACACCACGCTGGCCACGAGCAGGCCGGTGAATGAAAACGCCAGCGTATGGCCGAAGACCTGCTGGAACAGGCCGCCCAGCAGGGACTCGCCACCCATGGCCACGAGCAGGTAGAAACCCAGCACCGTCGGTGGCAGCACCAGCGGCAGGGCCAGCATGGCTTCGAACACCGGCTTGAGCGGATGGCGGCTGCGGGCCAGCCAGCGCGCCGCGAGCACGCCGAGCGGCAGCAGGATCAGGGCCGTCGCCACCGACAGCTGCACCGACAACCAGAGCGCGGGCCAGTCCATGCCGCCGTGCTCAGTTCAGCGGCTCGCCCGGCAACACGAAGCCGTAGCGCTTGAGGATGCCGCGCGCCGCAGGTTGCTGCAGGTAGCTGTAGAAGGCCCTTGCCACCGGCCCGGCCTTGCGGGTCAGTACCATGCGCTGGCGCAGCGGCTGATGCAGGCTCTCGGGTAGCAGCACGTACCGGCCGGCGTTGGCGAAGGCCGGCGCCAGTGCCAGCGCGTAGGCAAAGATGCCGCCTTGCGTGGAGCCCGAGACCGCGAACTGCGCCGCCTGCGACACGTTCTCGCCCAGCACCAGGTGCCCCTGCATCGTGTCCCACAACCCGGCGCGCTGCAGTGCTTCGCGTGCTGCGCGCCCGTACGGCGCGTGTTCCGGATTGGCGATGGCGAAACGGGTGATGCGTCCGTCCGACAACGCGGCGCGCAGGTCTGCCAGTTGCGGGTCCACCTGCAGCGGGGACTTCGTTGGTGCGAACAACACGATGCGACCGGTGGCGTACAGTGCGCCCCGGTCCACGGTGCGACCCTGCTCGGCGAGCTGGAACACGAAGGCCTCGTCGGCCGACAGGAACAGCTCGAACGGCGCGTCCTGCTGGATCTGGCGTGTGAAGTTGCCGGACGAGCCGTAACTGATGCGTACCGAATGCCCGGTCTGTGCACGGAATGCCGCCGTCACTTCGTCGAGGGCGAACTTCAGGTCGGAGGCGGCTGCCACGGCCGGGCCAGACTGTGCCGCGGCAGGGCCGCCCGCGACCAGGCCCACCGACAGCAGCAGTGCGATCAGAGCGGCGCGCATGGTGATGGACATGGAACAGGTCGCGGTCGTGATGGCTCGATGGGACGATGGGACGAGTCTAGTGGACCGGCCGTGGTTCTGGTCCACCGCCGGGCCAAGGCCGCGAAGGCCTTCAGCCGTCCGCCGTCTCCGCAGCCGGCGCCTTGCGCAGCCAGCGCACGGCGAGCTGGGGCATCAACACGGCATAAGTTGCCACGATGCTGGCCAGCAGCGTCAGCGGGACCTGTTTCTGCAAGGCCAGGCCCAGCAGCGGCGGCGACGCGGCGGTGGACAGGACCATCAACGCGGTGAAAACCCCGCGCACCAGGCCCAGTCGCTCGATGCCGAACAACTCGGCCCACAAGGCGCCCGACATCACGCTCTGGCAACCCGAACCCATGCCCAGGCCGATGTACAGGCCCCAGACGGCCAGGTGGGGCGGTGCGAAGGCGCCGATCAATACGCCGGCCGCCAGCGGTAGCAGGTAATAACGAAACATCTGCACCGCGCCGCTGTGATCGACCAGGCGGCCCGCCAGCCAGGTCGTCACCGCCTGGCTGCCGGCGAAACAGAGGTAGGCGATCGCCACTTGTTGCGGGCTCCAGTCGCGCAGCGCGGAGATGCTGCCCTGGTGCAGGAACACCGAGGTGACCACGAACGGGAACACCAGCGCCACCGGCAAGGCCGCCAGGAAGGCCGGGTGGCGCAGCAGGTCGCGACGGCGCATCGTCGTCCCGGCTTGGGTGTCGGTTGCTGCCGGGGGCGTGGCCAGCGGCAACGGGGCGGCCGCCCGGCGCAGCAGCGGCAATGCACCCAGCAGCAATACTCCGCCGGCGCCGGCCCAGACCCAGCGCCAGTCGGTCCAGCCCAGCAGCGCCGTGATCAGCAGCGGCATCGTGGCCTCGCCGAGGATGAAGCCGAACGCGGCGATCGCGATGTTGCGCCCGCGCAAGCGGGCATGGCGCGCCGCCGTGACGATGGCGATATGCGAACACAGGCCCTGGCCGCCCAGGCGCAGGCAGAAGAAGGCCAGCGCCAGCATCCATGGCGCCTGCGCCACGGCCATGGTGGCGGCGCCGGCGATCAGGATCAGCAGCGCCACCGTGATCGCGCGCGCGGCCGCCACTCGGTCGGCCAGGGCGCCGAGCCAGAACATGGTCATGCCGCTGATGCCCGTGGCCAGGCCGTACAAGGCGCCCCAGGTGGATGGCGACAGGCCGAGCTCGGCCTGGATCTGCGCGCCGAACAGGCCGATGAAGATCGACTGGCCGAAGGTCGAGGTCAGCGCTGCGGCCAGGCCGAAGCCAGCGGCGCGGCGATGAAAGGACGGCGGGTGTTCGTTGTGGGTCACGGCCGGGCGCGCAGGCGGTCCGGCCACCGGCATGCCATGTTCAGCCGCGTCGGCCGGCGGTCAGGCTCAATGCGGCCAGGGCCATGATCTTGCTCGAGTCGACCATGGCCTGGATGCCGACGTATTCGTCGGGCTGGTGCGCCAGGTCCAGGATGCCCGGGCCGTAGGCGATGCACTGGTTCAGCTTGCCGGTGCGCACGATGTGCTTTTGGTCATACGTGCCGGGGCTGGAGATGTAGCTCGGCTCGCGGCCCAGCACGCGGGCGATCGCGCGTGCGGTGGCGTCGACCACCGGCGCGTCCTTCGGCGTGGCGGTGGGCAGGAAACTCATGATGTCGCGCAGCCCGTAGTCGAAGCCGGGCCGCCTGGCCTTGAGCTCGTCGAGCATCGCGACGATCTCGGCCTTGACCGACTCCAGCGACTCCTCGGCGATGAAGCGCCGGTCCAGCACCGCGCGGCAGGTGTGGGCCACCACCGGCGAGGGCAGGTCGCCCGTGGGACGGCCCTGGTCGTCGACACTGAACTGCTGCTCGACCTGGCCGCCGTGCAGGCTGTTGATGTTCAGCGTGCTGACCCGCGCACCCGGCGGCTCGACCGGCTGCGCGGTGCGACGATCGCGCAGCTTGGGGCCCAGCTCGGTCTCGAGCAGGTGGATGAAGGCGCTCATGTGGTTGATGGCCGAGTCGCCCAGGAAAGGCATCGAGCCGTGCGCGATGCGCCCATGGGTCTCGACCTCGGCCCACCACACGCCGCGGTGGCCCAGGCAGATGCGGTCCACGCCCAGCGGCTCGGGGATGATGACGTGTTGCACGCGCGGCGCGCTGAAATAACCCAGGCTGGCCAGGTGGCCGACACCGGCGTATCCGCCCGATTCTTCGTCCACCGTGCCGCTGATCTCGATCGCGCCCGGGAACGCGATGCCGGCCTCCAGGATGGCCTCGACCGCGATCACGCTGGCCGCGATGCCGCCTTTCATGTCGCAGGCGCCACGCCCGTAGATGCGGTCGCCGACGACCTCGGCCGCGAACGGATCGTGCGTCCAGCCGGAGCCGGCCTCGACGACGTCGATATGGCCGTTGAAGTGCACGTTTTCTCCGCCGGAGATCGCACCCTGGTAGCGGGCCACGACGTTGATGCGCGGATGGCTGTCCTTGTCGCCCGGTGCGCCTTCGCCGCGGATGTATTCGATCGCGAATCCGCGCTTGCGCAGCCGCTCGCCGAGCACCCGCGCACAGGCCTCGTAGGCATCGCCCGGCGGGTTCACGGTGGGGATGCGAACCAGTTCCTGGGTCAGGGCCACCAGTTCATCTCGCTTGGCGTCGATGCGGGCCAGCAGGGCGTCGTTGTCGGTTGTCATCGGACGATTCTAGTGGCGCGACGCTGTGGCGGCAGGGGCACCCTGCCGGGCGCACTGGCAGCCGGATGGCCCTTGTGGCCGGTTCGGCGACTGCGCCTTCGGCCGCCGTGGCATGGCATGGCCCTTGCGTGCTTTTCTGCGTGCCAGCGCCATCTTATAAGACTAATTATTAGATCATCACCAAAGAAATTGTGATGTTTATTATTCTTTTGACGGTGCTACATTGATTCGCATTCGCCCCCAAGAAAGGACTTTCCCGATGTCTGTCGAGCCCCAAGAAAACCCAATCGTCAACGTTGCGCGACCCCGTGCCGTGCCCGTCACGCGCCGCGTGCTGGCAGCCGCATTGCTTGCGGCTGCCGCATGCGGTGCCCATGCGCAGGCCGGCAAACCGCTCAAGCCGGTGAAGATCGCGCTGGGTACGCAGGTGGTCAACGTCACCTATCCCTGGCTGACGCTGCCCATCGCCCTGGGCTACTGGAAGGAAGAGGGTTACGACGTGCAGATCGTCACGGTCGCCGGCTCGTTGCAGGGAATCCAGCAGATGGTGGCCGGCGGCGTGGAGTTCGCGCAGCTCAACTC
>CAXBDR010000274.1:0-6115 GCA_963974265.1 uncultured Rhodoferax sp. | reverse complement strand
CAGCGTCAGCACCAGCACCGACCAGGCCATGGCACCGACCGACTCGCCGTTCCAGACCATGGATTCGCGCTCGAGCAGCGCCAGCGGCACCGTCACCAGGAATGCGGCGCCCAGTTGTACCGCATTGGCGGTGCGCACGTCGCAGGTAGCCACGTAGCGCTTCTGGTACAGCGTGCCTGCAGTAATCGACAACAGGCCGATCGCCACGATCGTCAGGTTGAGCATGTCGACCCGGTCTCCGGCGCTGCCCGCGCCGAACTTGGCCGACACCACCAGCACCAGTCCTGCCAGCCCCAGAGCCAGGCCAGCCCACTGGCGAGCGTTCACCCGGGTGCCCATGGCCGACACCCATACGGCGGTGAGCACCGGCTGCAGGCCGACGACCAGCGCCGACACGCCCGACCCCATGCCGGCCTTCACCGCGGCCCAGACACCGCCCAGGTAACCCGCGTGCATCAACACCCCGGTGATGGCGAGATGGCGCCACTGCACGCCGCTGGTCGGCCAGCGCGACCGCGACAGCCAGATCCACGGCAGGAAACACAATACCGACAACGCGAAGCGGATAGCCAGGAATTGGAACGGCGGCCCGTGGGGCATGCCGTAGCGGGCGACGATGAAGCCGGTACTCCAGATCAGCACGAACACCACGGGCATCAGGTGCACCCAGCGTTCGGCCTGCGCATCGTTCGTCATGTCGCGCCGCGGACCGCCGTGCGGACCCGGTGTGAGGTCATTTGACCCGGGCCCGAATCTCCGGCACGGCCTTCTTGAGGTAATAACCCATGGACCAGACCGTCAGCACGGCGGCCACCCAGATGAGCCACTGGCCCCACTGCCGGGTGTGGATCAGCCCGAACAACACACCGTCGTACAGCAGGAAGGGAATGGCCACCATCTGCCCGACCGTCTTGAGCTTGCCGATCATGTGCACCGCCACGCTCTTGGAGGCACCGATCTGCGCCATCCATTCGCGCAATGCCGATATCGCGATCTCCCGCCCGATGATGATCAGGCCCACGAACACATCGGCCCGGTTCAGGTGCACCAGCACCAGCAACGAGGCGCAGACCAGGAACTTGTCGGCCACCGGGTCGAGAAAGGCGCCGAATGACGATGTCTGGTTGAGCTTGCGGGCCAGGTAGCCGTCGAGCCAGTCGGTTGCGGCAAACAGCACGAACATCACGGTCGCGGTCAGGTTCTTGACCGGCATCGTCACCATCGTGTCCGGCAGGTAGAAGATCCCGACAATGAGAGGAATCGCGACGATGCGCGTCCAGGTCATGATGGTCGGGATCGTCAGAAACATGGGCGAATTGTGGCACGGCGCACGCCTGCTTCGCCCGGCCCGCGCCCAAGCTCAGGCAAGCTCAATGCAGGGCACGGTAAATTTCCTCGGCCAGGGCGCGCGAAACCCCTTCCACCGTCGCCAGGTCGTCGATGCTGGCGAGCCCGACACCGCGCACGCCGCCGAATCGCTGCAGCAGCCGGGCTCGCCGCTTGGGACCCACGCCCGGGATCTCCTGCAATTGGCCGCCGCCGACCCGGACCTTGGCCCGGCGCGCCCGCATGCCGGTGATCGCGAACCGGTGCGCCTCGTCGCGGATCTGCGCCACCAGCATCAGTGCGGCCGAATCCTTGCCCAGGTAAACCTTGTCGCGGCCGTCGGCAAACACCAGTTCCTCCAGGCCGACCCGGCGCCCCTCGCCTTTCTCGACGCCGACGATCAATGACAGGTCCAGCCCGAGCGATTCGAACACCTCGCGCGCCATCGCCACCTGGCCCTTGCCGCCGTCGACCAGCACCAGGTCGGGCAGGCGCGCACCGCGGGCGACCGGCTCGCCCCGGTCCTGCGCCTGCCGGTTGGCCTCGACCCATTTGCCGTAGCGCCGCGTCAGCACCTGGCGCATCGCGGCATAGTCGTCGCCGGGGGTGATGCCCTCGATGCTGTAGCGCCGGTATTCGGCCGACTGCATCGCATGGTGCTGGAACACGACGCACGATGCCTGCGTGGCCTCGCCGGCCGTATGCGAGATGTCGAAACACTCGATGCGCAAGCCGTCCAGGTCGTCGGCCGGCAGGTCCAGCGCCTGGGCCAGCGCCTGCGTGCGCGCCTGTTGCGAACCCTCCTCGGCCAGCAGGCGCGCCAACTGCAGCCGGGCGTTGGTCAGCGCCATCTCCAGCCAGATACGCCGCTGCTCGCGCGGCTGGTGCACCACGCTCACTTTCGCGCCACTTTGCTCCGACACCGCCTGCACCAGCGCCGGGCGCACCGGTGCACTGGTGACGAGCGACCCCGGTATGGCCACCTCCAGGTAATGCTGCGCAATGAAGGCCTCCAGCACCTGGTTCTCCAGTGGAAGCGCCGCGGCGGTCGCATCGTCCTGCGCGCCCTGCATCACCGAGGCGTCGTCGACATGGACCGGGAAATAGGCACGGTCGCCCAGGTGGCGTCCGCCCCGCACCATGGCCAGGTTGACGCAGGCCTTGCCGCCCTGGACCTTGACGGCCAGGATGTCCACGTCCCGGTCCGAGACGTTGTCCATCGACTGCTGGTGCAACACGTTGGACAGGCCCGCGACCTGGTCGCGCAGGTCGGCCGCCGCCTCGAACTCCAGCTTTTCGGCATGGGCCCGCATGCGGGCCTCGAGTTCGGCCAGCACCTCGCCGGCGTCGCCTTCGAGGAACCGCTCGGCGTGTGCCACGTCCTGCGTATAGGCCTCGGGCCCGATATGACCGACGCACGGGGCCGAGCAACGCTTGATCTGGTACAGCAGGCAGGGCCGGGTGCGGTTGCTGAACACCGTGTCCTCGCAGGTGCGCAGCCGGAACAGCTTCTGGATCAGCAGAATGCTCTCCTTGACCGCCCAGGCGCTGGGATACGGCCCGAAATAGCGGTGTTTTTTCTCCACCGCACCCCGGAAATACGCCACGCGCGGGAACGTCCCCGGCTGCGGGGGCACGTCGCCTGGGGCGCCACCTGCCGGCTTGGCCCCGTCGGACACGGCCCGCGCCGCGCGCGACGACAGCGCCGCCGGCCCCCTGCCGGTGAGTTTCAGGTAGGGATAACTCTTGTCGTCACGAAACAGGATGTTGTATTTCGGCGCCAGCGTCTTGATCAGGTTGTTCTCGAGCAGCAGCGCCTCGGCCTCGGAACGCACCACCGTCGTCTGCATGCGGGCGATGCGGCCCACCATATGCCCGATGCGCGTCCCGCCATGGTTGTTGCGGAAATAGCTTGAAACCCGCTTCTTCAGGTTGATTGCCTTGCCGACATACAACACCTCGCCGGCCGCATCGAAAAAACGGTAGACCCCGGGCAGCCCCGGCAGCGCGGCGACCTCGGCCAGCACCTGCGCATCGTGGCCGGACGCGTCGGCCGGCGCGGCGGCCCCGGCCTCGGTGGCCGCAGCCTGGTTGTCGGCCGCGGAAGCGGCTGCGGCCGACGGGTCTTTGGCGGGGTGCTTGGGCATACCCATATTGTGGACAATCCGGCGCATGGTTTCCGACACGCGCTGGGACATCTTCTGCCAGGTGATCGACAACTACGGCGACATCGGCATCTGCTGGCGCCTGGCGGCCGACCTTGCCCGCCGCGGCCGGCAGGTGCGGCTGTGGGTCGATGACCCGTCAGCGCTGCCATGGATGGCGCCGGGTGCGCTGCAGGGGCATTGGGAGGGCATCTCGGTGCGGACCTGGCAACAGGCCGGCGATCCGCCCACGTTGTCGGCACTGGAGCCTGCCGACGCCTGGGTCGAGGCATTCGGCTGCGAGCTGCCCGAACCGTTCCTGGCCCACCACCTGCTAGGTGCATCGAGCACCCATGCCCCAGCCTGGATCAACCTGGAATACCTGACGGCCGAACCATATGCCGAGCGCGCCCACAGGTTGCCCTCCCCGGTCATGCAGGGGCCGGCACGGGGTTGCACCAAGCACTTCTTCTATCCCGGCTTCACGCCGGCCACCGGCGGCCTGCTGCGCGAACCGGAACTGGGCGAGCGGCAGGCGGGGTTCGACCGGGCGCGCTGGCTGGCCGACCAGGGCATACCCTGGCGCGGCGAACAACTGGTGTCGTTGTTCTGCTACGAGCCGGTCGCGCTGGTCGACCTGATCGCGCAATGGCAGGCCCGGGAGCGGCCCACCCGGCTGCTGGTCACGCCCGGCCGCGCCGCGGCCGCGGTCCGGGCCCTGGGTTTGTCGCCCGGCAATGCCCCTGGCTCGCCCGGCCTGGCCATCGACTTCCTGCCCACACTGACGCAACCCGACTTCGACCACCTGCTGTGGGCCTGCGACCTGAACCTGGTGCGGGGCGAAGACTCGTTGGTGCGCGCCTTGTGGGCGGGCAAACCCTTCATCTGGCAGATCTACCCGCAGCATGATGACGCCCACCACGCCAAGCTGCGCGCTTTTCTCGACGCGCTGCAGGCGCCTGCATCGGTGCGTGCGGCGCACGCCGCGTGGAACGGCATCGATGGTGCCGCCCTGCCCCTGCTGGAGCCGGCAGCATGGGCTCTGTGGGCCACGCAGGTGCGCCAGCAATTGTGGGAGCAGCCCGATCTCGGCACCCGTTTGACCGAATTTGTCGGATCGATCCGCAACCGGACCGGGCCGGCAATCGAAAGCCGTTAAAATTCAAGGCTTTGCGGAAAACCCCTGGCCCTCCACGGCCCGGGCCGCAACGATCCACCGCAGTCACGGGTCCATTTTTGCATCGCAGCTCCGCGGTGCGCCCGTCGCGCGGCCATTGATGGGAAACCCGTATGAAAATCGCGCAAGAAATCCGTGCCGGCAATGTGATCATGCATGGCAAGGACCCGATGGTGGTCCTGAAGACCGAATACAGCCGCGGCGGCCGCAATTCCGCCACCGTGCGCATGAAGCTCAAGAGCCTGCTGAACAACTTCGGTACCGAGGTCGTGTTCAAGGCCGACGACAAGATGGACCAGATCATCCTGGACAAGAAGGAATGCACGTATTCCTATTTCGCCGACCCGATGTACGTCTGCATGGACGCCGACTACAACCAGTATGAAGTCGAATCAGAAAACATGGGCGACACCCTGAACTACCTCGAAGATGGCATGCCGCTCGAGGTGGTGTTCTACGAAGGCAAGGCCATCTCGGTCGAGCTGCCCACCAGCGTCGAGCGCGAGATCACCTGGACCGAACCCGCCGTGAAGGGCGACACCTCGGGCAAGGTACTCAAGCCGGCCAAGATCGCCACCGGCTTCGAGATCGGCGTCCCGCTGTTCGTCTCCCAGGGCGACAAGGTCGAGATCGACACCCGCACCGGCGAATACCGCCGGCGCGTCTGACCGACCGATCCACTCGCCCCCGACAAGGCTCCGCAAGGAGCCTTTTTCGCGCGTGCCCGGCGCGCGCCGAGGGCTCCACGATCCGATGATGGCCTTCGACCCACGCCAGATCGACGTTCCGTTCCGCATGCAGCCCGGCCTGCGCCGGATGTCTGGCAACGAGCCGCACTTGCATGCGCTGCTGCCCGGCAGCGCCCTGTTCGACGAAAAGCAGCGGGTCCACGCGGCCGGCACATCCATCACCTGCGTACCGGGATTCGATGCCCGGGCGGCCATTGCGGCCATCTGGCGCCAGGCCGCGCGTGACGGACTGGCCGGCGTGCCGCCCGATACACCGCTGGCACTGGCGTTCGAACAAGACCTTGCGGTACTCGACCTGGACAGCGGCCAGGTGCCCTGGATGTGTGTCTGCGTCCCCAGCGGCTGGGATCCGCGGGACAAGATCGGCCGGGACTTGCTGGCCATCCACGCGAGCGTGGCCGACGGTGCCGCGCTGAACCAGCGCTGGCCCCAGCTGCTGCGCCTGCTCGCCGGCGATGGCGACTGGGTACGCCAGGTCTGGACCATCAGCGCCTCGCCGCTGCACGACCGCCATCCCCGGCGGCAGCCGGCCGCACCGTGGCCGCAGACGGACGACCCCGAGGCCTTTGCCCGCCAGTGTTTCCTGCGCACCGAGCGCCAGAGCTTTTTCGCGGTGCCGGCAGACGATGGGGGCCCGCCCCGGCAGCGGGTGTTCACGATCCGGGTCCAACTCCAGCCATTGACCGACGCCGTGTTCGAACCCGTCGGCGCGCAGCGGC
>CAXBDR010000273.1:0-6128 GCA_963974265.1 uncultured Rhodoferax sp. | reverse complement strand
GGCCTGCTGCCCAACCACGACAAGGTCGCGGCGTTCTACACCTTCGCCACCGGCGCCGGCTGGCACGGCTGGATGCCGCTGGGCGAACGGATCAAGGTCTGGATCCTGTGGAACCTGGTCGGCCCGCTGGCCACGCGCTGGATGGGATATCTTCCCTGGCGCTCGTTGGGCATGGGCGAGGACCTGCCGCTGGACGTCTACCGCCAATGGAGGCGCTGGTGCCAGTTTCCGCGCTATTTCTTCGACGACCCGCAGGTGCAACCGATGCTGGATGGTTTCCAGGCGGTGCGCACGCCGATACTGGCCGCCAATGCACTGGACGACTGGTGGGCCCAGCCCCGGTCACGCGATGCCTTCATGGCCGGTTACCGCAATACGGCCTGGCAGGCGCTCGACATCGATCCCGCCCGTGCCGGGTTGGGGCCGATCGGCCACATGGGCTATTTCCGCGCACATGCGGCGCCGCTGTGGGACAACGCCCTGCGCTGGCTCGAGGCCCACGCCGGCACACGGGACACGGCGCCTCAGGCGGCCAGCTGATCGGCCAGGTCGAGGAAGTCGCGCGCGTGCAGTGTGTTGGCCGGGTCGGGGCTCACGTCCTTGAGCCGGTCGGCACCGAATTCGGCCGGGCGCTCGACATAAGCCGTTTGCAGGCCGCAGGCGCGGGCCGCAGCCAGGTCGTCCTGGTGCGCGGCCACCAGCATCACCGCGGTGGGCGCGACATCGAACACCTTGGCCACGCCGAGATAGGTGGCCGGATCGGGCTTGTAGGCCTTGAACACCTCGGCCGACAGGATGCAGTCCCACGGCAGGCCGCCATGCCTGGCCACGTGGGTCAGCAGGCCGATGTTGCCATTGGACAAGGTACAGATCAGGTAGCGCCGCTTGAGCCGGCCCAGGCCCCGGACCACGTCCGGCCAGGGGTCAAGCCGATGCCAGGCCTTGTTCAGGTACAACTTCTCGGCTTCGCCGAGGTCGTGGACGCCGAACTGTTCGAGTACCTGTTCGAGAATCATCCGGTGCAGGTCGTCGATCAGCGTCCAGCCCAGTTCGCCCGACATCACCCGGCGCATTGCCGGCTGGTAACCGGCGCGCCAGGCGAGCGCAAACGCACCCGCATCCACCCTCGGCCCCAGCGCCTGTGCCACCTCGCGCCGTATGCCGCCATGCCAATCGACCACGGTGCCGAACACGTCGAACGCCAGGACCCGGGGAGCAAGTGGTTTCATGGCGCCATGTTACCCATCATCGGCCCGGGTGTCGCCCGCGACGCGCGTGCGCGATCGGTCCCCGGCACGTGCCCGGCTTCATGTTCGGTTAACAATGTCCCGGTACAGTCTGGCGCATCTTCCCATCGAAATTGAAAGGGTTTCATCATGTCGCGTTCCGCCCGATGGCTGTTGTGCGTCGCTTGCATGTTCGGCGCATCGTGGTCGCATGCGACCGGTCTGGCCACCTGCGATTCAGGCCCCAGGACCGGCTGGCAGCCGAAGGAAAAACTCGAGCAGCAACTCAAGGAAAAAGGCTACACCGTGCGCCGCATCAAGGAGGACGGCGGCTGCTACGAGGTGTATGCGCTGGACGACAAGGGCCAGCGCGGCGAGTTCTATTTCCATCCGGTGACGCTGGCACCGGTGCCGACCAAGCCGCGATGAACGATACGGCGCCACCCACGGCAACGCGGCTGGTCTGGAGCGTGCCGGTGCGCTTGCTGCACTGGACCTTGGCGTTGTCCATGATCGCCAGTTTCGTCACCCACGAAGGCGGCGGTACGCTGCACGAATGGACGGGCTACGTCGCTCTGGCCGCTGCGCTGCTTCGTGTGGCCATGGGCCTGTTTGGCAGCGGCCTGTGGCGCTTTGCCGGTTTCGTGCGCGGCGTGCGCGCCACCCGCGACTATGCCCTGGCGGTATGGCAGCGACGCGAGAGGCACTACATCGGCCACAACCCGCTGGGCGCGTGGATGGTGCTGGCATTGCTGGCCGACGCCGTGGCCGCCGGTTTCACGGGCTGGCTCTACACCACCGACCGTTTCTGGGGCGTGGCCTGGGTCGCGGAACTGCATGGCGCGCTCGGTCACGCCTTGTTGCCCTTGCTGGCACTGCATGTGGCCGGGGTGGTGTTCACCTCGCTGCGCCAGCGGGAAAACCTGGTTGCATCGATGCTGCATGGCCGCAAACGCGTCGATGCATCCGCCAAAGGGAGCCGGCCCGCGACCTGAGCGGCGCCGCGGTTGCGCGGCGAGGCAGTTTGGCTACACTGGGCCTCAACTCAGCTCTGGTCACAGGAGGCGCCATGAAACCAATCGTTGAACTGCTGCACAAGCGCGATTCCACCGTGTACAAGGTCGCGCCCAGCGTGACGGTGTTCGACGGCCTCAAGCTGCTGTCCGACTACGGCGTGGGCGCGATGCTGGTGATGGAGGGTGACACCCTGGTCGGCGTGTTGTCCGAACGCGACTACACGCGCAAGGTGGCACTGCAAGGCAAGAACTCGCGGGAAACGCCGGTGTCCGAGATCATGACCCGTGACGTCATCACGGTCGGCCCGCAGACCCGCACCCGCGAGTGCATGGCCCTGATGAGCCAGCACAAGATTCGCCACCTGCCGGTCGTGGACAACGGCACGGTGATCGGCATGATCTCGATTCGCGACATCATGGACGACATCATTGCCGACCACGAGCAGACCATCGCCCAGCTGCAGACCTATATCAACAGCTGACCGGGCATCGCCGCCGGCGGGTGTTCAGCTCTTGGAGCGCCAGCCCGGCTGCTCGTGATCGAGCCTGCGCTTGATGGCGGCGAAGAACAGGTCGCTTTGCGCACGTTCGCCGGCAATCTGCGTTGCCACGGCGCGGCAGTCGTCTTCGGCAATCTCGCGCAACGGCCGCCCGCCCGCCGCCTGCATGGCCAGGCCCTGGTGCATGCAGGCGCGTTCGAGGTAATACAGGTCGTCGAAGGCCCAGGCCATGGTCGCACCGGTGACCGTCACGCCGTGGCTGGCACTGAACATCACTTCCTTGCCTTCCATCGCCCGGCCGATGCGCGCGCCTTCGTTCTCGTCGAGGGCGATGCCGCCGTAGGTGTCGTCGTAACCGATGCGGCCCCAGAAGCGCAGCGCATTCTGGTGGCACATCGCCAGCCGCCCGCCTTCGATCAGCGTCAGGGCCGTCGCGTACGGCATGTGGGTGTGCAAGATGGCCTTGGCCTGCGGATTGAGCCGATGAATCCATGAGTGGATGAAGAACGCGCTGGGCTCGATGGCGTGGCGACCTTCGATCACCGAGCCCTGGCCGTTGATCAGCAACATGTCCGCGGCGCTGACTTCCTCCCAGTGCAGGCCCTGAGGGTTGATCAGGTAACGGTCGGGGGCAACCTCAAGCGAAAAATGGTTGCACACGCCTTCGCTCAGGCCGAGCCGGGCGGCCCAGCGCAGGGCTGCGGTGAGGTCTTCGCGTTCGTTGGGGTGGCTGGTCGGTGTCATGGGGCGCCTCTCGCGTCGGATCGTCATGGACCATTATCCGCAAGCGGCCAGGCGGCCCCGGTTCCAGCGTCACCGCACGCACCGACGCGCGCAGGAAATGGAATGCGCCCTTGAGGTTCGGGTCCATGCCCTGGTCGAACCCGTCGACGCTGTCGTCCAGGATCCGCTTGCGGATGTTGAGCGCCGGGGTGGACACGGACTCGGCCACCTGGCCGTGGCGCACCAGCACATGTTCGGCCATCGCCAGGATGGCTCGCAGGGGCAGGGCGAGAAGCGGGCGAATGGCTGGCTAGGTGGCGATGGTTCCTGGCGGCTGGAAAAACGGCGCACGCACCATCAAGCGGTTTTCCTGCCGGATCAGGTAGCCGGCGTCGGCGCTTTTCTCGAGGTAGGCGAGCCACTGCGCATCGCGCATCATCGCCGCGCGTCGCGTCTCGCGGTCCGCTGCATTCTGGTAGACCCAGATGTGCAGGTAGCTGTTGACATCGCCGGTCTCGGTCAGCAGATAGACCAGGGGATCGCCCAGGTGGCGCTTCTGCACCTCGAAACCGTGTTCCAGGTACAGCGCCTGGTGTTTCCTGATCGTGCCGGGGCGGCAGGTATAAGTGCGAACGTCGTAGAGCATGGTGGGGGAGGTCGGCAGGAGGTTGGGAGTGGAACGGAGGGTGTCGGACGGGTCGCTCGGGCCAGCCTGCGTCGGCCAGTCTTTCGCACGATGAAATGTAGTGCCTGTCGACGCCGTGCGCCAAACGGGCGCCGGGCCCGGGCCCGACCCGGATCAAGGCACAATGGCCGCATGCTGCCCAGCTACGTGATGCTCGACCTGGAAACCACTGGCGGCAATCCGGTGTCCGACCGCATCATCGAGATTGCGGCGGTACGGGTGGAGGAGGGGCGCGAGGTGGCGCGCTGGAGCACGCTGGTGAATCCGGGACGTTGGGTGTCGCCGTTCATCACCAGCCTGACCGGCATCGACAACGCCATGGTGAGCGACGCGCCGCGCTTCGAGACCGTGGCGCCGCGGCTGCTGGAGTTGCTCGACGGCGCCGTGCTGGTGGCGCACAACGTGCGTTTCGACCACGGCTTTCTCAAGAACGAGTTCCAGCGCATTGACATTGACCTGCGCACGCGGCTGATGTGTACGGTGCGGCTGTCGCGCAAGCTGTATCCGCAGCACAAGAGCCACGGCCTGGACGCCATCCTGCGCCGCCACAACCTGCACAGCGCGGCGCGGCACCGTGCCATGGGCGACGTGGATGCGGTGCTGGATTTCCTGGCGCTGGCCCGCGGCGAGCTGGGCGTGGAACGCCTGCGCCACGCGGCGCGCGAATTGGTCAGCGGCGTGGCCAGCGTGCCGCCCCACCTGGAATCCGCATTGCAGGACATACCCGATGCCACAGGCGTCTATCTGATGTACGGCGAAAACCGCCAGCCGTTGTATGTGGGCAAGAGCCTGCATCTGCGCGCGCGGGTCCTGTCGCATTTCCAGTCTGATCACGCCACCGGTCGGGACATGCAACTGGCGCAGGGCACGCGGCAGGTCGAATTCCGTCGCACCGCCGGAGAACTGGGTGCCCTGCTGCTCGAGTCGCGGCTGGTCAAGCAGTTGCAGCCGGCGTTCAATCGCAAGCTGCGGCGCACCGCGCCGCTGTACGCATGGCAGCTGGTCGACGACGCCGACGCCAGGCCGCAGGCGCGGCTGGTCGAACTCGGCGACCTGCAGGCCGGGCTGCCCGAGCGCCTGCATGGCATGTTCAAGTCCGCCAAGGCGGCGCGGCAGGCCCTGCTCGCGCTGGCCGACGCGCACGGCCTGTGCGCGCGCGTATTGGGCCTGGAGGCCGGCACGGGCCGCTGCTTTGCACAGCAGGTCGGGCGTTGCCGCGGCGCCTGCTGCGAGCTGGAGGACGGGCGACGACACCTGCTGCGGGTACAGCTGGCCCTGGCGTCGCAACGCATGCAGGCCTGGCCTTTTGCCGGGCGCATCGGCCTGCGCGAGCACGATCCGCATACCGGTCGCACCGACATCCACGTGTTCGACCACTGGTGCCATCTGGCCACCGTGCATGACGAAGCCGAGCTCGACGATGCCCTGGGCACACGCAGCGCACTGGCCTTCGATGTCGATACCTACCAGTTGCTGCGCAAGCGGTTGCTGGCCACGGACACGAAACCCGGGCTCAGCGTGCTGACATTCGACACCGCAGCGACTTCGGCGCGTCGCATGAGCGCCTGAACGGCCGGCGGCACGCCAGGCCGTTCGCGTCGATCAGGGCCGCCGTGCCGGAAACAACCGCGTCATGACGGCAAAGATCGCGGCCCCCAGCACCAGCGCGCCGGCGGCGGCCAGCAGTGCCAAGTCGAATCCCCGGTCGACCGATCCACTGTGCGCGAGGAACAGCGCTGTCAGCGGCGGCCCGGCCACCTGACCCAGGCCGTAGACCGTGGTCAGCAGTCCCATCAAGGCCACGCTGTGCCGGGGCGCGACCCGCCGTGCTTCCTGCATTGCGAAATAGGTGGTCGCTGTCATCGGCAGGCCGAGCAGCAGGCTGCCCAGCGCAAATCCCGCACTGCTGGGCCACCACAGGCCAATGCCGATCCCCAGGGCCTGGATCAGGCTGCACACCAGCAGCCGCCAGCGAAGA
>CAXBDR010000272.1:0-6142 GCA_963974265.1 uncultured Rhodoferax sp. | reverse complement strand
CCGGCCAGCGCGCTGGCCAGCAGCATCAGCGCGAACAACAGGGCCGGGGGCAGGTCGAAGCCGGTGCCGCCGTGCATGCCGCCGACCGCCACCGCCGCCAGCGCGCCGACATAGAGCTGGCCTTCGGCGCCGATGTTGAACAGCCGGGCCTTGAAGGCCACGGTGACGGCCAGCCCGGTGAGGATCAGCGGCACCGCACGCGTCAGCGTCTCGCTCAGCGCGAACACCGAACCGAAGCCACCCTTGAGCAACAGGGCATAGGTCTCGGTGACCGCAGCGCCGGCCCACCACACCAGCACCGAACTGACGAGCAGCGTGAACACGACGGCGCCGATCGGCGCGAGCACCAGCGCGGCGGTGGAACCAGTGCTGCGTTTTTCCAGCCTCATGCGCCGGCCCCTGTACCTGCCGTTGCTTCGGCCTTGGCGCCAGCCATGGCCAGGCCGATCGCCTCGCGGCTCCAGTCGGCGGCGGGGCGCGCGGCACTGAGGTGGCCGGCATGCATCACGGCAATGCGGTCACCCATGGCCATGACCTCGTCGAGGTCGTCCGAGATCAGCAACACGGCGGCGCCGGCGTCGCGCGCAGCGATGAGTTGCTGCTGCACGAAGGCCACGGCACCGATGTCCAGCCCCCAGCTGGGCTGGTGGGCCACGATCAGCCGCGGCGTGATCGGCGGGCCGGCCTCGTCGTTGTCGGGATGGAGCAGGGCGCGGCCGAGGATGAGTTTCTGCATGTTGCCGCCCGACAGCGCGCGCGCCGGTGCCAGCGCGCCGGCACCACGCACGTCGAAGCGCTCGATGACGGTGTTTGCGTGCGCGCGTGCCCGTGCGCGCCGCACCCAGAACCCGCGCGAGAACACCGGGCTGCGCAGGCGTTCGGAGACGACGTTCTCCCACACCGGCAGGTCGCCGACGACCCCGACCGCATGCCGATCCTCGGGAATCCGCGCCACGCCCAGGGCGACCAGTTGCGATGGCCGGCGCGCCAGCGGCAACTGCAACAGCCGCACCGTGCCGCTGGTGGCGGCGCGGGTGCCCGAGAGCAGTTCCGCCAACGCCGTCTGCCCGTTGCCGGAGACGCCGGCGATGGCGACGATTTCACCGGCGCGCAGTTCCAGCGATACGTCGTCGAGCCGCTCGCGTCCGGCGCCGGCCGACACGCGGTCCAGTGCGCAGACCACGTCGCCGACCGCCGTGGCCGGCGGCGCCTGGGGGGTATCGACGGCATGACCGACCATCCACAGGGCCAGCTGCTCCTGGGTGGTGGTCGCCGCGTCGGCCTCGGCCACCAGCTTGCCGGCGCGCAACACCGCGATGCGTTGCGATACCCGCAGCACCTCGCCGAGCTTGTGGCTGATGAAGATGATGGACAGGCCTTGCGCGACCATCTGCCCGAGCACCTCGAACAAGGCCTCGCTTTCGCCCGGCGTCAGCACCGCGGTCGGTTCGTCCAGGATCAGGATGCGGGCGCCGCGATACAAGGCCTTGAGGATCTCGACGCGCTGGCGCTCGCCCACCGACAGGCTGCCGATCAACGCGTCCGGATTGACGTCCAGGCCGAAACGCGTCGCCACCTCGGCCAGCCGCTGGCGCGCGGCCCGGCGCCGGGTGAACGGCTGCCACAGGGGCTCCGAGCCCATCACGATGTTGTCGAGCACGCTGAGGTTGTCTGCCAGCGTGAAATGCTGGTGCACCATGCCGATGCCGGCCTCCAGCGCTGCTTTCGGGTCACCCGGTGGCAGAGGTTTTCCGAATGCCGTGATCTGGCCCGCATCGGCCACATAGTGGCCGAACAGGATCGAGACCAGGGTCGACTTGCCGGCACCGTTTTCGCCCAGCAAGGCCAGCACTTCACCCGCGTGCAGCTGCAGCGAGATGGCGTCGTTGGCGACCAGATCGCCAAATTGCTTGGTGATCCGGGTGAGCTGGAGAACCGGTTCCGTCATGCCTGTGGGTCAAAAAAACGGGACACCCGCCAATGGGGGTGTCCCGGACTGTCCCTGCGGCTTATTTGGCCGTCGACTTGGGCTGGCCGTCGTCCACCTTGACGGTGAACGTGCCGCCCAGGATGGCTTTTTCCTTTGCCTTGACCTTGGCCATCAGGTCGGCAGGTACCTTGGATGCGAAGGTGCCCAGCGGCGCGAGTTCGGAACCCTTGTGTTTCATCATCGAGTAGGGGCCGTAGTCCTCGGCCTTGAAGGTACCGCCCTTGACCATCTTGATGGCCCGGTCGATGCTGGGCTCCATGTGCCACAGCGCCGAGGCCACGACGGTATCCGGGTACTGGGGCTGGGTGTCGATGACGTTGCCGATCGCCAGCTTGCCTTTTTCCTTGGCCGCATCGCTGACGCCGAAACGCTCGGCGTACATGATGTCGGCGCCCTTGTCGATCATCGCGAAGGCCGCTTCCTTGGCCTTGGGCGGGTCGAACCAGCTGTTGATGAAGCTCACGCTGAACTCGACCTTGGGATTGACCTCCTTGGCGCCCATCATGAAGGCGTTCATCAGGCGGTTGACCTCGGGAATCGGGAAGCCACCGACCATGCCGATCTTGTTGGTCTTGGTCATGCCCCCGGCGATCATCCCGGTCAGGTAGGCCGGCTCCTGGATGTAGTTGTCGAACACGCTGAAGTTCGGCGCCTGCGGCTTGCCCGACGATCCCAGCAGGAACGAGACCTTGGGGAAGTCCTTGGCCACCTTGCGCGCGGCAGCTTCGACGGCAAACGCCTCGCCGACGATCAGGCTGTTGCCGCCGGTCGCGTATTCGCGCATCACGCGTTCGTAGTCGGCGTTGGAGACGTTTTCACTGGCCTTGTATTCGATCTCGCCCCGGGCTTCTGCGGCCTTGAGTGCCTTGTGGATGCGGCTGACCCACTGCTGCTCGAACGGCACGGTGTAGATGGCGGCGACCTTGAGCTTGGCCTGGGCCAAGGCCAGGCCGGGGGCCAGGGTGGCCAGCGATACGGCCAGTGCGACGGCGTTTCTGCGATTGAGGATTTTCATGATGGCGTTCTTTCGAGGTTGATCTAGGGTGGGCGGAGTCGGGTGTCGGATGGCGGCCACGGACAGGCGCGGCTGGGATGAATCCGGGTACGGCAACTACAGCAAGTTACGTGCCGGCACGCTCGAGCATGGCGTGCAGCAACACGTTGCAGCCGGCCGTGATGTGTTCGGGCTTGGCGTCCTCGATCTCGTTGTGGCTGATGCCGTCCTTGCAGGGGATGAAGATCATGCCTGCGGGCGCCAGCTGTGCCATGTAGACCGCGTCATGGCCGGCGCCGGAGACGGCCGGCATGTTGGAATAACCCAGCTTGGCCGCGGCCCGGCCGACGGCGTCGACACAGTCGGGATGGAAGGCCTGGGCCGGATAACCCGAGACCTGCTGGATCTCGATCGGCAGGCCGCTGTCCTGGCTCAGCTTCGCCGCGAACGCCTTGACCTCGTCGGCCATGGTGTCCACCAGCGCGTCGGTGGCGTTGCGCAGGTCGATCGAGAACTTGACCTGGCCCGGAATCACGTTGCGGCTGTTCGGAAACACCTGCACCATGCCGACCGTGCCGCGGCCGTGCGGCTTGTGGCGCAGCGCGGCCGCGACGATTTCCTGCATCAGGTGGGTGGCCACCTGCAGCGCGTCCTTGCGCAAGGCCATCGGTGTCGGGCCGGCGTGGGCCTCCATGCCGGTGACGGTGCAGTCGAACCAGCGGATGCCGAGCACGCCTTGCACGACGCCGATCGTGACGTCGTTGTCCTCGAGCACCGGGCCTTGTTCGATATGGGTCTCGAAATACGCACCGATCGGGTGCTGGCCCGGCTCCTCGGTACCGATGTAGCCGATGCGCTCGAGTTCCTCCTTGACCGACTTGCCTGCCGTGTCCTTGGCCGCATACGCGTGTTCGAGCGTGAAGGCCTTGGCGAACACGCCCGAGCCCATCATCACCGGCACGAAACGCGAACCTTCCTCGTTGGTCCAGAACGCGACCTCGATCGGGGCCTCGGTCTCGATGCCGTGGTCGTTGAGCGTGCGCACCACCTCGATGCCGGCCAGCACGCCGTAGTTGCCGTCGAACTTGCCGCCGGTGGGCTGGGTGTCGATGTGGCTGCCGGTGACGATGGGTGGCAGCGCATTGTTGCGCCCGGCTCGGCGCATGAAACCATTGCCGATCTTGTCGATGGTGACCGTCATGCCGGCGTCACGCGCCCAGCCCAGCACCAGGTCCCGTCCTTGCTTGTCCAGGTCGGTCAGCGTCAGGCGGCAGACACCACCCTTGGGCGTGGCGCCGATCTGCGCCAGCTCCATCAGCGAATTCCACAGGCGCTCGCCGTCGATCCGCACGGCATCGATGTCCGCTGCGGCCTTCTTGCTGTTCAGTACGGCTTCGTTCATGGGCTTGTCCTTGTCAGTGGGGCTATCGTGCCAGGGGTGGGGTGGGGCGCTCAGGCCTTGGCCTTGCGCTTGGCGGCCGGGCGCTTGACGGCGGTCGGCCGGGTCGCCTCGGCGCGTTTGCCGGCTGCGTCAAAGTTGCTGCCGAAGGCGGGGCGCTTGACGTATTGCCCCGCGCCTTTCTCGGCGCGCAGCTCGCCCTTGGCATACACCAGCTTGCCCCGGCTCACGGTGTGGCTGGGAACGCCGCGCACCGTCATGCCTTCGAAGATGTTGTAGTCGCCCTTGCTGTGCTGCGTCTTGACCGACAGCGTCTTCGTACCTTCAGGGTCCCAGACCACGATGTCGGCATCGGCGCCGGCGTTGATGCAACCCTTGCGCGGATAGATGTTGAACAGCTTGGCGGTGTTGGCCGAGGTGACGGCGACGAATTCGCTGGGCGTCAGGCGACCGGTGTTGACGCCCTGGTCCCAGATCACGGCCAGGCGTTCCTCGACGCCGCCGGTGCCGTTCGGGATCTTGCTGAAGTCCAGCTTGCCGGCGGCCTTCTGCTCGGCGCAGAAAACACAATGGTCGGTGGCCGTGGTGTGCAGGTTGCCCGACTGCAGGCCGCGCCACAGGAACTCCTGGTTGCCCTTGGGGCGGAACGGCGGGCTCATCACGTGCGCGGCGGCGGCCTTGAAATCCGGGTTGCGGTAGACCGAGTCGTCGACCACCAGATGGCCGGCCAGCACCTCGCCATAGACGCGCTGGCCGCGGGCGCGCGCACGGGCGATGGCCTCGGCCGATTCGATGCACGACACGTGCACGACGTAGATCGGAACGCCGATGACGTCGGCAATGGCGATCGCGCGGTTGGCCGCTTCGCCCTCGACCATGGGCGGGCGCGACAGCGGATGGCCCTCGGGCCCGGTGATGCCCATCTTCATGACCTCCTGCTGCAACAGGTAGACCAGCTCGCCGTTCTCCGCGTGCACCGTGGGCATGGCGCCGAGTTCGAGTGCCCGCTTGAAGCTGTTCACCAGCGTCTCGTCGTCGCACATGATGGCGTTCTTGTAGGCCATGAAGTGCTTGAAGCTGTTGATGCCTTCGTTCTTGACCAGCCGGCCCATGTCGGCATGCACGCCTTCGCTCCACCAGGTCACGGCGACGTGAAAGCCGTAGTCGGCGGCCGCCTTTTCGGCCCAGCCCTTCCACTGCTGGTAGGCGTCCATCAGCGGCTGCTGCGGATTGGGGATCACGAAGTCGATGATGGACGTGGTGCCACCGGCCAGCGCCGCGGCCGTGCCGTAGTAGAAGTCGTCCACGGCCACGGTGCCCATGAAGGGCAGCTGCATGTGGGTATGCGGGTCGATGCCGCCGGGCATCACGTATTGGCCGCTGGCGTCGATGGTCTTGGTGCCGGAGGGTTTGTCGAGCTTGGTGCCGACACTGTGGATGGTGCCGTCGATGCACAACACATCGGCTTTGAACTGGCGGTCTGCGTTGACGACCGTGCCGCCGCGAATCAAGATGGAGCTCATGGTTTACCTTTGCGTCGGGTTGATTCAGACGAACATCATATGCGTGGCAGCCCGGCTCAGGCCGCGACCCGCATCGGGTTGTTCGGATGGGTGGTCCAGTTGGCGTAGTGGCCCGGCACCGGCTTGCCGGTGCGCTGGTCGATCTCGCCGGCGGCCAGGGTGCGCATCGTGATCGTCTCGGGCACCGGGCAGATCGACACGCACAGGTTGCAGCCCACGCATTCCGCCTCGTTGAT
>CAXBDR010000271.1:0-6146 GCA_963974265.1 uncultured Rhodoferax sp. | reverse complement strand
CATTGCGAGGGTGAGGACATCACCTATCCGCGGCTGTGGCAACGTATCCGGGCGGCCACGGCCGTCTTGTCGGCGCATGGCGTGGGGCCTGGCGACCGGGTTGCCTGGCTGGGCCTCAACGATCCGGCCATGCTGGTGCTGCTGTTTGCACTGGCGCGCCTGGGCGCGATGCTGCTGCCGCTCAATTACCGGCTCGCGGCTGCCGAGCATGCCGCCATCGTCCGGCATGCCGAGGCCCGCCTGCTGGTACACGATGCCGATCACCGGGAGCAGGCCCTGGTGCTGGCCGGCGACCCAACGATGGATTTGCTCGACAGCCGGCAATTGGCCATCGGCCCGCCCGCGGCGGATGGAACGACGGCAGCGGTCGGCACCGACGCCTCCGCGGTGCTGCTGGTCTATACCTCCGGCACGTCCGGCCAGCCCAAGGGCGCGGTACACACCCAGGCCGGACTGCTGTGGAACTGCATCAACGCCACCCATGCACAAGACTTGTCGGCCACCGATCACGCATTGACCATATTGCCGCTGTTCCACGTTGGCGGCCTGTGCATCCAGACCCTGCCCACCTTGCACGCTGGTGGTTGCGTGACGCTGCACCGGCGTTTTGCACCCGGCCCCTGGCTGGCGGACGTGCACACGCGCCGCCCCGACCTGTCGGTGATGGTGCCCGCCACGCTGCGCGCCGTGATCGAGCATCCGGACTTCGCCGCCACCGACCTGTCGTCGCTGCGCCTGATCGTGGCCGGCTCGTCGGTGGTTCCGCACAGCCTGATCGCCGCCTTTCATGCCCGCGGTGTGCCGGTCGGCCAGGTCTACGGTGCAACCGAGACCGGGCCGGTCTCGATCTACCTGCGGCGCCAGGACGCCATGGTGGTGCCGGGCGCGGCCGGCAAGGCCGGGCTGCATGTGGCGGTGCGGCTGGTCGACGACGCCGGCATCGACGTGGCTCCGGGCGCGGTCGGCGAGATCTGGATCCGTGCTCCCAACCTGATGCAGGCGTACTGGCGCGAGCCGGACAACCCGTCGTTCGTGGACGGCTGGTTCCGCAGTGGCGACCTGGCGCGCCAGGACGCGGATGGTTTTTACTGGGTTGTCGGACGTTCACGCGACATGATCATCTCCGGCGGGGAGAACATCTATCCGGCCGAGATCGAGAACCTGCTGCTTGCGCATGCGGACATCGCCGAGGCCGCCGTGCTCGGACAGCCCGATCCGCGCTGGGGCGAGGTCGCGGTGGCGATCGTCGTGTGCCGCCCTGGCGCGGGGCTCGATGCGGCCGCGGTCATGGCGCTGCTCGAGGGCCGCATCGCACGCTACAAGCTGCCGCGCCGGATCCTGTTTCGCGAGAACCTGCCCAAGACGGCCCTGGGCAAGGTGCAGAAGGCGCAGTTGCTGGACTGGCTTCGCCAGGATTGACGGCCCCGCCGCGGCCCGTCGCCGTGCCAGGGCGGCCCTTGTGCACACAAGGGCTGGCGCCGGCAGGCTCAGTTGGCGCTGCGCCCCTGGTGCATCCGCGTCACGTACACCATGACGGGGCGATCGACGAAGCCGGCGGGTGCGACCTGCATCAGGTCGACGGCACTGCGCGAACCATCGAACCGCCAGCCGAAGGATGCCTGCCCGGACACGAAGCGAATGGATTCACCTTGTTTCACGTTGGCCCATCGGGTATCGGTGCCGATGGTGATGCTGCGTTCGGCTTGCGTGGCCTCGATGGCCGTGCCGAGCCGGAAGTCGGCTGCCTGGGCATGGCCGAGAGGCAGGGCGCCGGTGAAGGTCGAAATGGCGAACGCCATCGCTGGCAATACATTTTTCATGCGGGAATCCTCCTGGCGCGGTCGGCACATCGTCATGCCAGCCGTGTCCCGACGATGCTAGCCGGCCGTCGTTCTTCATGTATTGCCCCTTTCGGAGTAGGGGGCACCATGCCGGACGGGGCGTTGCGTCGACCCATGCCCCGAGGCGTCAGGCCCGATCGGGCACGACGTCGAGCACGGCGGTTCGGGCGAATGCACCGGCCGCCGCGAAGTAGTCCCAGCGTTCGATGGAGCAACGACCGGCTGCCGCGTCCGCGCCCCAGCGCAAGACGTTGACCGAATTGGGCGCTGCCTCGCGCAGGCGGTCCGACACCGCGGTGCCGGCCTGCACCACCCACAACGGTCGCGGCAGGTCAGGTGGACTGGCCACGTACGGCAGGTGGATGTGCCCCCCCAGCACCATGTCGGCACCGGCCTGCGACCAGCGCGCCAGCGCATGCCCGGAGCCGCGCAGGCGATTGGCGCGGTCTTCGGGCCGGGTCACGGCGGCGGGCTGGTGGACCACGACCAGGCGCAATTGCGCCGGGTCCGCGCGCTCGAGCAGCCGGGCAACCCGCTCGACCTGAGCGCGCGACACCTGGCCATGCTTGTGGCGCCAGGGCCGCGTGGTGTTGACGCCCACCACCAGCAGGTCGCTGCAGCGGAACACCGGTTCGAGGTCGGTGCCGAACGCGGCGGCGTGTCGCGCATACGGCCGTCGTATCCGGGCCCACAGGTCGTACAGCGCAATGTCGTGGTTGCCGGCGATAGCCAGCACCGGCGCCTGCAGCCGGTCGATGAAGGCACGCGCCGCCTGGAACTGTTCGGGTCGGGCGCGCTGCGTGATGTCACCCGACAACGCGAGAAGGTCCGGCCGCAGCTGTCGCGCCAGAGCCACCAGTGCCTCGACCACCGGCGCCTGTTCGGTGCCGAAATGCGTGTCCGACAGATGCAGCACCACGCTCATCCGCCGCCGCCCGCCCCATCGGGTTGGTTGTCACCGGCCATCAGCTGCAACGGAGTCTCGAGCACCCGGAACTCGATGGGCCCGGACATGCGCGTGACCTCGCCGTCCAGCGCGACCTTGAGCCGGCGTCGACCCAGGTGGTAGGGCGACAGGTGTACCGTCAGGCGGGTACACCGGAAATGCTGGATGCTCGGTGCTTCGCCCAGGGTTCCGAGTGCACCATGCGCCATCAGGCCGATCATTTCCAGCGTGCCCACCGGGCGCAGCATGATGGCCGTCAGGCGCCCCCGCTGCGGCTCGGGCTCGGCATGCGCCGGCGCCGGCAGCTCCGACGGCAGGCCCAGTTGGGCGAGCTGCAGCGGGTTGTTTCCGACAAACAGCGTCAAGGTGCGGACGTTGCGGCGCTCTTCGCCGGTATCGAGCGCAAGCCGCAACCGGCGTTGCGCCCGCAGCAAGGTGACAACCCCGGCGCCGAAGGCCACCCACCGGTTTCGGCCGAAACGCGCCTTGTACGCCTCGCGGTCCTGCAGCAGATCGGGGTACAGGCCCAGGCTGGCGTTGACCAGGAACAGATGCCCGTTGACAGCCGCCACCTGCACCGGCCTGGGCCGGGCGCGCAGCAAGGCATGCAACGCCTGCATGGGGTCGTCCGGGATGCCGTGCGCGCGCGCGAAGTAGTTGAAGGTGCCCTGCGGCACGATTCCCAGCGCGCACCCGGCCGCGTGTGCGGCGCTCGCGACCGCATTGATCGTGCCGTCTCCGCCGACGGCCACCAGCGTGCCGCCGTCCGCCGCGGCCGCGGCGGCCGCGTGCCGTGCCGTCCGCGCCAGGTCCGCGGGAGCGCACAACAACAACTCGCCCTGGCGCTGGTGTTCGCGCAGCACACCCTCGATGACCGCGGCCCGGGACCGGGCGTCGCTGCCGCCCGCCGCCGCATTGATGACAAACCGCAGCAGGGCGCAATCGTGGTCCGGCGGGGGATCTGCAGCCATGGTGGCGTCAATGCCCTGGACACCGGGACCGGTGGCCGACGTCCACCCGCATCATGCTGCGGCCCGCGCCGGTGGCGCGTGGCACGGCGCGAACGGCAATCGCATCCCGCACCCGTTCAGAACGATGTGGTGATGGCGTCGCACACGGTGTAGTGGTCGTCGACGATGGGCATCCAGCGCCACTTGTCGAACGTGGTGCAGGGATGGGAGATGCCCAGGCCGACCCGGTCACCGACCTGCAGGTCGATCGGCGAATCGTCGGACGTGCGCAGGTAGGCATGCTGGTCGTTCAATCCCGTGACCGTCCATTCCGACGGTGCCGGCATCACCGATGCGCTGCCATGGCGGCAAATCCACACCGGAATCGGCATCGTCACGTCGAACGACAGGTCGCGCTTGCCAGCCGCCAGGATGGCCAGGCCCGGCTCGGGGTGCGACTGCACGGTGGCCCAGACTTCGAGCGCCGACTGCAGGCCGTGGCCGCAGGACAGGCGGGTGTTCATCACGCCCATCATGCGCTTGTAGTTGCCGTGGTCGTAGGTCACGTAACAACCCGATCGCAACAAGGCGCGGACCGGGCGCGACAGCGCCGGACGCATGTGCCGCGCCACCAGGTCGAAGATCGAAGAACCGCCGGCGCTGATGATGATTTCGGGATGGGCAAACATGCCGCCGGCATCACACTCCTGCGCGACGGCGACGACCCGGGCCATCAAGTCATCGGCCAGCTTCGCATCCTGCGCCGAGTCGCCCTTGGCCCACAGGCCTTCGTAACATTCGATGCCGACCAGCTGCGTCGCCTCGCTGGCGTGCAGCAGATGGGCCAGTTGTTGTGCGCTGACCAGGTCGCGGCAACCCGTGCGGCCGCCGTCGAGCCCGACCTCGAGCAGGACCTCGAAGGCCTGGCTGGCGCGCGATCGACTGAACCATTGCTCGATCAGCTCGAGCTGGCGGATCGAGTCGACCAGGAACACGACACGCAGGTCGGCAAACTGCCGGCGCAACTGCACGATGGCGTCCAGGTCGGCGTCGTTCAGGACCTGGTTGGCGATCAGGCAGTTGCGTACACCGGCATCGATGCCCACGCGTGCCTGGCCGACGGTGGCGAAGGTGATGCCCCAGGCCCCAGCCTGCATCTGGCGCTGGAACAGCTGGGGCGACATCGTCGTCTTGCCGTGCGGCGCCATGTCGGCGCCGTGTTCACGTGCAAACCCCTGCATCCACTGCAGGTTGGCCGCCAGTGCGTCGCGGCGGATCACGGCCAGTGGCAGCGGCAGGTCGCCACGCAACACGTTCCAGCCCTGGTCGCCGATGGCCGATCGGCGCAAGGCTGCCTGGTGATGCGGAAAACCCTTGTAGCCGGAGTCGATCAGGGGGTCGGTGTAGTCAGGCATGCGTGTTTCCGTGAGGTGATGGGCAGGCTCCCCGCCAGCGTCGTTCAGTACTGCGGCTGATGCCGGCGGATGGTCTCGCGTACGGCGTCGGTGACGACGAAGCCGGCGCCGTTGCGCTGCGCCAGCGCCTCGGCGCGCTCCAGGAACGCGTCGATGCCCATTCCGTAGATGAACTGCATCGCGCCGCCGGCCCAGGCCGGAAAACCGATGCCGAAGATCGAGCCGATATTGGCATCGTGCACGGAGGTCAGCACACCTTCGTGCAGGCATCGCGCGGTCTCGATCGCCTGGCGATACAACAAGCGGTCCTTGACGTCCTGCAACTCCCAGGTGTGCCCGGGCTTCTCGAACAGGCGCCGCAGTTCCGGCCACAAGCGCTTTTTCGCGCCCTTGTCGGCCGGGTAGTCGTAGAAGCCACCGCCGCCGGCGCGCCCGGGGCGCTTGAACTCCTTGACCATGCGTTCGACCAGCAGTTCGCCCGGCGTATCGGGGTAGGTCTTGCCTTGCGCTGCATAGTCGGCGCGGGTCTGCTCGAGCACGTGCACGCTCAAGGACAGGGCCGTCTCGTCGAGCACCGCCAGCGGTCCGACCGGCATGCCGCACTGGACGGCGGCGTTCTCGATGACCGGCGCCGGGATGCCTTCGCCCAGCATGGCAGCTCCCTCCATCACGAAGGTGCCGAAGGTGCGGCTGGGGTAGAAGCCGCGCGCGTCGTTGACGACGATGGGAATCTTGCCCAGGGCCTGCACGTAGTCGAACGCCCGCGCGACCGTCTCGTCGTCGGTCTGGCTGCCCCGGATGATCTCGACCAGCTTCATCTTGTCGACCGGGCTGAAGAAGTGGATGCCGATGAATTTCTCGGGCCGGCGGCTGGCCTTGGCCAGGCCCCCGATGGGCAGTGTCGAGGTGTTGCTGGCGAAGAAGCCGTTGTCGGCCAGCATGGGCTCGGCTTCCTGCGTGACGGCCGCCTTGAGCGCGCGTTGCTCGAACACGG
>CAXBDR010000270.1:0-6158 GCA_963974265.1 uncultured Rhodoferax sp. | reverse complement strand
CTGAAACGGTGCACCATGCCCGGCTGGCCGAACGGATCACCGAACTCGTGCCGTGCGCCGAGATGGTTCGTTTCGGCGGCTCGGGCACCGAGACCGTCATGCATGGACTGCGACTGGCTCGCTGCGCCACCGGACGCGAGAAGCTGGTCAAGTTCGAAGGCCATTTCCACGGCTACAGCGACGCGCTCAACTACAGCGTGATGCCGCCTCTGGAGCAGGCCGGCCCGGCACGTACGCCGACGCCGTATGCCGAGTCGTCCGGTGTGCCGGCCAATACCCGCGAGCATGTCATCGTGCTGCCGTTCAACGATCCGCATGCGCTCGAGGCGGCGTTTGCCGAACACGGCGGCACGATCGCGGCACTGCTGCTCGAGCCGATCAACTACGACCAGGGTTGCGTGATGCACCAACCGGGTTTCCTGGAACTGTGCCGGCAGCTGTGCGACCAGCATGGCAGCGTGTTGTTCTTCGACGAGGTGCTGACCGCGTTCCGGGTGGGGCCGGGCGGTGCGCAACAGGCACTGGGCGTCACGCCCGACCTGTGCGTGCTCGGCAAGGCCTTCGGCGCCGGCATGCCCATCAGTGCGCTGGCCGGGCGGCGGGCGCTGATGGAGCACCTGCAGCCGCTGGGCAGTTGCCAGATGAGCGGCACCTTCCTGGCTCATCCCACGGCCGTGCTGGCGGCACTGGCGGCGCTGGAGGAGTACAGCAGCCCGGGCTTCTACGAGCGACTCGACGCCGCATGCGCCGATTTCTATGCCGGCTTCACGTCGGTGATCGAGGGCAGCGGCGTGACGCTGCGCCTGCAACATGCCGGGCCGCGGTTCGGCCTGTATTTCGGCGTGGCCGGCCTGATCCAGGAGTACCGCAAGGCGGCGTCGAAGAACCACGATGCCGAGCGTTGCTTCGTGCGCGGCTGTTACGAGCGCGGCGTCTACTTCCAGCCGGCGGCGCACCACGGGTTCTCGGCCGTGCACGGCAAGGCCGAACTGGACCAGGCGCTGGTTGCGATCGAAGGTGCGTTGGCCGACGTGCATGCAGCGGGGCTCGCATCATGATCGACACGCCAGCCGAAGATGACATGGCCCGCGTGGCGTCCGCGGCATGTTTCGTGCCACGAAACATGCGTTGCACGGCCGGGCCCGGTGCCGTGACTATGATGGAAAAACAGGCCCGTGGAGACAACCCGATACGGCTTGCCGCCACGGATGCGGCCCGCAGGGTCTGCCTCGCCGGTGCAGCTGCAACAGGAGGGTTTGGATGCGTATCGCGTTGATTCATGTCGGCCAGGAGACCAACGACTTCAATCCGTCGCCGACCACGCTGCGCGACTACCAGTCCTTCGGTATCCATGAAGGCGAGGAGGTCGTCAACCGTTTCCGCGGGCTGGGCCAGATCGGCGGCTACATCGAAGCCGTCGAGCAGTCGGGCCAGCCGGTGGAGACGGTGCCCATCATCCGCGGCTGGGCCGTGGCCGGCGGGCGCATCGACCGCGAGTCCTACGAGTTTTTCGACCACAAGATCCGTGCCGGGCTGGCGGCGGCAGGGCCGCTCGACGGCGTGGCCCTGCAACTGCATGGTGCCTGCGCCAGCGAAGACACGGACGACGTCGAGGGCGCGCAGCTGCAGGCCTGCCGCGACGTGCTGGGCCCGGACATCCCGATCGTGCTGGGCCTGGACCACCATGCGAACATCACCCGCAAGATGGTGGCTCTGGCAACGGCCATCGTCGGCCATCGCACGCAACCGCACGACCCGTTCGACACCGGCCGCATCGGCGCCGAAGTGCTGCTCAAGATCCTGTTCCAGGGCGTGCGGCCGACCACCGCGTGGCGCAAGTTGCCGCTGCTGTCGCACCAGGAGCAGTTCCTGACCTCGCGCGCACCGATGAAGACCTGGTTCGACCGTGCCCGCGCGATGGAGGCCGACCCCCGGGTGGTGCAGGCTTCCAACTACCCGATGCAGCCCTGGCTCGACGTGGACGAAGGCGGCTGGTCGACCATCGTCGTGACCGACAACGACCCGGCGCTGGCCGAGTCCCTGGCGGACGAACTGGCCGACCTGGCCTGGTCGCTGCGGGCCGAGTTCCAGAAGAAGGACGCGCTGGCCATCGACGACGCCGTGCGCATGGCCGATGCCGCCGACAAGGGCCTGGTCGTGCTCAGCGATACCGGCGACACCGTGTTCGGCGGGGCGGCGGGCGACAGCAACCTGATTCTCGAGTCGATGTTGCGGCTGGGCATCCGCGGCCGCGCCCTGGTGCCCCTGATCGCACCCGAAACCGTGGCACGCCTGGTGCAGGCCGGCGAGGGCGCCACGGTCACGCTGCCGGTGGGCGGCAACGTGGCGACCGCATTTTTCCAGCCCATCGAGGTCACCGGCACGGTGCGCCACATCGCCCTCCAGGGCAAGGTCAACCTCAAGCAGCACCACCAGGACGAGATCGACATGGGTCGCACGGTGGTGTTCGATGTCGGGCCGGTGACGCTGCTGGTCAGCGAACTGCGCGGCGTGGCCGGCAACCTGCCGGACGTCTATCGCTCGTTCGGCGTCGAGCCGCGGGACTAAAAGATGGCGGTGCTCAAGACCGCGTCCAACTTCCAGTATTTCGCCTCCATGACCTCGCAGGTGATCCGTGTCGACACCCGCGGCCCGGGCCAGTCCGACGTGTTCGGCCTGCCCTGGAAACGTATCCCCCGGCCGGTCTATCCGCTCGATCCGATCGACGACTGGCGCCAGGCCAGCGGCTGAGCGTCGGCAGATGTCCACCGTGGCCCCCGTTTCGCGTGTTTTTTGACCCACCATGAGAGGAAGCATCACCATGAAAACCAATCTCGTCCGCCGTTCCGTTCTGATGGCCGGCTCGCTGCTGGCTGCCGGTGCGCTGGTCATGCCGACACTGGCGCAGGCGCAGGCGCTCAAACCGGGCAAGTTGCGCGTGGCCATCCTGGCCGATATCGCGAACTTCGACCCGGCGCAGTTTTCCTCGGTGAACTTCGCGTTGATCAAGAACCTGTACGACAGCCTGATCGAATACACGTCCGAAGGGCAGGCCATTCCCAGCCTGGCCAGCGCCTGGCAGATCGGCGCCGGCAATACCTCGGTGACGCTGACGCTGCGCAAGGACGTGAAGTTCCACAGCGGCGCCCCCTTCAATGCCGAGGCCGTGGCGGCCACGCTGAAGAAATCCGCGGACCCCAAGACCGGCAAGAACGTGTACCCGACCATGTCGGTGGTCAAGGACTGGACCGTGGTCGACCCTTACACGATCCGGCTGAACTTCAACAATCCGGTGCCCGACAAGCAGATCACCGACCTGCTGCAGTTCATCTCGCCGATCGAGCCGGCGGGCATCGAGACCGCCGAGACCAAGCCCGCGGGCACCGGCGCCTACATGCTGGCCGAGCGGGTGCTGGGCCAACGCGTGCGCATGGTCGTCAACCCGAATTACTGGCGTGCCGAGAAGCCGCTGATCAGCGAGGTCACGCTGACGGTGTTCAGCGACAACGATGCCGCCAGTGCGGCGCTGGAATCCGGGTCGGTCGACATCGTCTACGGCGGCAGCTCGCGCTCGGCGCTGCGCCTGCGCAATGCCGGCAACCAGCTCATCCAGGGGCCGGGCCCGCTGGTGCAGGTGTTCCGCATCAACAGCACGCAGGGGCCGTTCAAGAACGACAAGTTCCGCCAGGCATTCAACCACCTGATGGATCGCGCCGCCATCCTGCAGATCGGATATGCCGGCCTCGGACAGGTCACCGCCTTGCCCTGGGCACCGGCCAGCCCGGCGGTCGACAAGTCGTATGACACCAAGTATGCGTTCGACCTGGACAAGGCCAAGGCCTTGCTCAAGGAGTCCGGCCTGTCCGAGGCCGCGATGAACGACTGGAAGATGCTGGTCAATGGCGGCGACCAGGCGTCGCTGGCGATCAGCCAGGTGGTGCAGAGCACACTGGCCAAGGTTGGCATCAAGATCGAACTCGACCTCAAGCAGGGTTCGGAATACATCGACGCCTTGCTCGGCGGCAAGTTCGCAGCCACCTTCGGCGGCATCGGCAACGTGCAGAAGTTCCCCACCCGCGTGGCGACCAACAGCATCTACCGCACGGTCAAGAACCCGGTGCTTGGCGATCCGCATCCGCATCCGGCTTACGTGGCGGCGATCGAACGGGTCAACACGGCGTTCGGATCCGACGTCAAGCCCGCGTACGACAACCTGAACAAGGTGCTGGTCGAGTCGGCATTCGCCATCCCGACCAACACCTACGACATCGGTTTGATCGTCGCCTCGCCCAAGGTCGGTGGTATCACGCGCGAGATCGACAACATGCTGGTCGTCCGTACCATCGGGCTGCGTTGACCTGCGCATGACGACGCCGACCGTCGAGCCACGCGAGGTCGACGTCGCGCCCGCGACCGGCGGTTCGGGGCCCACGGGCCCGACGACCGAACCGCTGCTGTCGGTGCGCGGCCTGACCGTGACCTTCGTCGGTTCCGGCCGCGCGGTGCCGGCGGTACGTGGCATCGACTTTGACGTGCATGCCGACGAGGTGCTGGGCATCGTCGGCGAATCGGGTTCGGGCAAGAGCGTGACCTCGCTGGCCATCAGCGGCCTGCTGGATGACACGGCGCAGGTGCAGGGCTCGATCCGGCTTGGCGGCGTCGAGGTCACGACGCTGGATGCGGAGCGCCTGCGCCAGATGCGCGGGCGCGACGTGGGCATGGTGTTCCAGGATCCGACGACCACGCTCAACCCGGTGTTGCCGATCGGCCGCCAGGTGATCGAAGGGCAGGTTGCGCACGGCCAGGTGGCGCGCGGCCAGGCCCATGCGCGGGCGGTGGAACTGCTGCGTGAGGTCGACATTCCCGATCCGCAGGGCCGGGTGGACCAGTTCCCGCACCAGTTCTCCGGCGGCATGCGCCAGCGCGCGGTGATCGCGATGGCCATGGCTGGCAGGCCGCGGCTCATCATCGCCGACGAGCCGACCACGGCGCTGGACGTGACCGTGCAGGCGCGGATTCTCGACCTGATGAAGGAGCTGCAGGCCGAGACCGGCATGGCCATCATGCTGATTTCGCATGATCTCGGCGTCATCGCAGAGACCTGCGACAATGTCGCGGTGATGTATTGGGGCAAGGTGATCGAGACGGCGGCGGCCGATGAGCTGTTTGCCAATATGGCCCATCCCTATACCCGCGGCCTGCTCGCCTCGATTCCCGTAACCGACCGCGAGGTCGAGCGGCTGGAGGCGATTCCGAGCCGGGTTCCGACGATGGGGGAAAAGCTCAGCGGCTGTGCCTTCCATCCGCGCTGTTCCCGCGCCCGCCCGATCTGTTCCGACATCGACCCGGCGGCAATCGCGGTTGCGCCGGACCATTTCGCCCGCTGCCATTTTCCCGGCGAGGATCCAGCATGAGTGCCGCTCCCCTGCTTGAGGTTGAAGACCTCAAAACCCACTTCTTTCTCGGCACGGCGCGGCCTTTCGGCTCCGGCCGCCGCCTGCTCAAGGCCGTCGACGGCGTGAGTTTTTCCATTGGCGCCGGCGAGGTGCTGAGCCTGGTCGGCGAATCCGGCTGCGGCAAGTCGACCGTCGGACGGACGCTGACGCGGCTCGAGACCGCTTCCGGCGGCACCGCCCGGCTCGATGGCCGCGACATCCTGCCCCTCAGTCAATCCGAATTCCGGCCGCTCAGGGTTGGCGAAAAGCCGCGCCGAGGCTCGTGCGCTTATCGCCGAGACGCTGCAGCTGGTCGGCCTCGACCCCAAGGTGATGGAACGCTATCCGCATGAATTCTCCGGCGGTCAGCGCCAGCGCATCGGCATTGCCAGGGTGATGATCCTCAAGCCGCGGCTGGTCATTGCCGACGAGGCGGTCTCCGCGCTCGATGTGTCGATCCAGGCGCAGGTGCTCAACCTGATCAAGGATCTGCAGCGCGATTCCGGCACCTCGATGCTGTTCATCAGCCATGATCTCGGCGTTGTCCGCCATGTCAGCGACCGGGTCGCGGTGATGTATCTGGGCCGGATTGTCGAGATCGGCAGCCGCGCCGAGATTTTCGAGCAGCCTTCGCATCCCTACACGCGGCTGCTGTTGTCCTCGATCCCGCGCATCGTGCCCGGCCGCAAGCGGGTGGAGGATCTGGGTGAACCGGCCAACGCC
>CAXBDR010000269.1:0-6196 GCA_963974265.1 uncultured Rhodoferax sp. | reverse complement strand
CCACCGGCCCATCCGCAACCCCATCACTGGATCCCGCCCATGTTGTCAGCCACGGAACGCCATGCCATCGTCGCCGAATGCCAGGCCATCGTCACCGCTTTTTCGGTGCACGCCGACCTGGGGGAGCTGGAGCAATGTGCCGCCTTGTTCACCGAAGACGGACAGTTCGAGCGCCGCGGCGAGATGTTGACCGGGCGCCCGGCCATCCTGGCCGCGCTGCGGGCGCGTCCGCCCTTGCTGCGTGCACGTCACCACTGCCTGCCGCCGCATGTGACGATCCACGACACCGATTCCGCCGACGGGGTCACCTACTTCACGATCTACCGGCATGAAGGCGCGCTGGCCGCCGACACGCCAGCGCCCCTGACCGGACCGGCGTCGATCGGTGAGTTCCATGACCGCTTCGTTCGCACCCCCGACGGCTGGCGCCTGCGTCTGCGCACCACCCGGGTTGCGTTTCGGCGCTAGACCGCGCGAGGCGGCCGGCGGCCGTGTGGCCACCGAGCCGGCCAGTTGACGCGGCGGCGCAACATCGCCAAGAATCGGCGCATGGAACACCTCATTCGCAGCGCCGAGTCCCGACTGGCGCGAGTCAATGTGCCATTGAGCGTGCGCCTGCCGGGAGGGCGCACGGTAGGCCCCCCACGCGCCGACGTCACGGTCGAATTCTCCCGCTGGCCAGCGGTCGCATTGCTGGCGGCGGGCGAGATAGGCAAGATCGCCGAGGGTTTCGTCGAAGACCGAATCCGCATCGAAGGCACGATGCGCAAGGTCATGGACATCGCGGCCCAGTTGTTGCCAAGCTCGCCGGTGCCCGAGAAGATTTCGCTGTGGCAACGCGCGGTGCGTCGCGTGCGCTCGGTGGCGGCGCACTCGATTGCGCGCGACGCCGCGCAAGTGCAATTTCACTACGACGTCAGCGACGAGTTCTATGCCTTGTGGCTGGACCCGAAGCGGGTCTACTCCTGCGCCTACTTCAGCCAGCCCGCGATGACGCTGGCGCAGGCCCAGGAAGCCAAGCTGGACCATATCTGCCGCAAGCTGATGCTGCGCCCCGGCGAGCGTTTCCTGGACATCGGCGCCGGCTGGGGCGGCCTGTTGCTGTGGGCCGCCGAACACTACGGCGTCGATGCCACCGGCATCACCTTGTCGAAGAACCAGCATGCGCATGTCTCGCAACTGATCCGTGACAAGGGCCTGGAATCGCGGGTGCGGGTATTGCTGTGCGACTACCGCGACCTGGCTGCCGAACAGCCGTTCGACAAGATCGCCTCGGTCGGCATGATCGAACACGTCGGCCAGGCCAACCTGGGCGCCTACTTCGGCAAGATCTTCGGCCTGCTGGCGCCGGGCGGGCTGGTGCTCAACCATGGCATCACCGCGGCCGGGCCGCAGGCTGGCCAGCTCGGCGCAGGCATCGGCAACTTCATCGAGAAATACATCTTCCCCGGCGGCGAACTGCTGCATGTCAGCCAGCTGCTGCGCGAAGGCGCGGTCGCCGGCCTGGAGATGCTCGACACCGAAAACCTGCGGCCGCACTATGCTCGCACCCTGTGGGCGTGGTCCGATGGCCTCGAGGGCCAGCTCGGCCAGGCCCTGGTGGCGCTGCGCTCGAATGGCAGCACGCCGGCGCAGGCCGAGCGGGTGTTGCGCGCCTACCGGCTGTACCTGGCCGGCAGTGCGATGAGTTTCGAGCGCGGCTGGTTGTCGCTGCACCAGATGCTGGCGGCACGCCCGGCGCAAGGCGACGACTTCGACAATCCGCCGGGCGCGGCATCGCGGTATCCGTTCACCCGCAAATACATGTACCCTTGACATGCATCGCATCCGACGACTCTCTGGCGGACCGGTGCACATAAACCAAGGGAGCACGGACGACGATGTTGTACAAATTCAAATCCAAGGCCGCAGGTGACGTAGTCATGCTGCAGGCCAATGGCGAGCAGATCCTGCGCATCATCGGCAAGGAGCCGGGCCCCAAGGGCATCGTGTTGCCCGAACAGATGCCGGCCGCGATAGCCGCACTGGAAAAAGCCATCGCGCAGGGCCAGGCCGCACAACCCCCGGCCGCCGATGGCGCGCCGGACGACAAGGACGACACGCCTGCCGCCGACCGCGTCAGCCTGCGCCAGCGCGCCGCGCCGTTCATCGACATGCTCAGGCGCTGCCACCAGGCCGACAAGGAGATCGTCTGGGGAGTCTGAGACCTTGTGGGACAGACCGAGCCACACGCAGTGGGCGAGCTTTGTCCCCAACATTTCGTCGGATGTCCGGCTGTCCGGCTGTCCACCTTGCGGGACAGACCGAGCCACACGACATGGGCGAGCTCTGTCAGCGCCCAGCCAGAAACCGCTCCAGCGCCTGTCGACAACTCTGGCCGGAAACGACACCGTGCGCGGCCGCCAGCGCATTGCAATGGCTGACGACACCGGTGGCCAGCGTGCTGGCCGCCTCGCCGATACGGGCCGTCATGTGCGACACCGCGCAGGCTGCCAACCCCTGTTGCTGGAGCTGGTCCAGCGCCACCAGCCCGGCACGGTCGAGACCGACGCCGGCATCGTTGAACACGGTGAACAGCGGCCGCGCCGCGATCGCGTAACGCGCCGAACTGGCGCCGCCATGCGAGCCGCAGACGGCCAGGCAGCCAGCGTCGGCCGGGCCGAGTTCGGTGATCGAGTCCACCACGCGCAGCGGCGGACCCGACACGGACGCAGGATCAGTCGGCAAACTGTCCGGCCGCCTCGATCACCGGCTTGAGCTTGGCCATCTCGGCCGCGACGAAGGCCTTGTGCGCTGCCGGTTCGAGCCGGCCGTCGGAGACGACCAGCGCGCCCAGCGCTTCCTGTTTCCTGATGAAGTCCGGGTCCTTGAGCGCCATCTTCAGGCCGTCGTTGATCTGCTTGAGCACGGCCGGCGGCGTGCCCTTGGGTGCATACAGGCCGTGCCAGATGGTCAGCTCGAAGCCCTTGAGGCCCATCTCCTGCAAGGTCGGATAGTCCTTGAGCAGCTTGTGCCTGGACAGCGGCTTGGCCGTGGTGACCGCGAACGCCTTGACGCGGCCGGATTCGATCTGGCCCGTGGTGTTGGTGGTCTGGTCGCACATCAGGTCGACCTGGCCGCCCAGCAAGGCGTTCATGGCCGGGCCGGTGCCGCCGTAGGGAATCGTCGTCATCGCCTCCTTGGCCTTGACCGCCGACTGCCACATCAGGCTGCACAGGTGCGAGGCCGAGCCCAGGCCGGCATGGGCGATGTTCAGCTTGCCGGCGTTGGCGCGGATGTAGTTCTCGAAGTCGCGGTAGGTGTTGGCCGGCAGCTGGGGCTTGCCGATCAGGGTCATCGGCACCTCGTTGACCATGCCCAGGAACTCGAAGTCCTCCAGCGGCTTGTAGGCGATCTTCTTGTACAGCGCCGGCGTGGACGCCATGCCGATATGGAACAGCAGCAAGGTGTGGCCATCGGGTGCGGCGCGCGCGACCTTGGTGGCGCCGATCGTGCCACCGGCACCGGCCGCGTTCTCGACCACGAAGTTGGCGCTGCCGCCCATGGCCTTGCGCATGGCCTCGCCGAGCTGGCGCGCGACCAGGTCGGTCGGCCCGCCGGCAGCGAACGGCACGACGATGGAGATCGGCTTGGATCCCGGGAAGGTCTGGGCGTTGGCCAGCATGGCCGTGGCGGCAACCGCAATCGCAAGGAGTCGTTTCATGGAAATGATGAAAGGGGGTGAAGAGGACGCGAAGTGTACGGACCGCCGCGGCGACGCGCATGCTCGTATTCACCTATTGGCCCATCCCCCCGCCGGACATTCTCCCTGCGCCGCCTCACTTGTAGCTGCGCGCGTCCTCGATCACCTTGCCGTCGTTGGGCAGGCTGCCCGGCAATACCAGTTCCACCTCGCCGCGCAGCTTGGTGACCTCGCGGATCGCCGCCTGCAGCTTCTCGATCAGCGCGTCCGGCCCGCTGCACGCGGTCTCGACCTGCAACGTCATGGTGTCGTTGGCCATCTCGCCGCGCACCACCAGTCTCGCCTTGCCCACCTCGGGAAACCGCTTGGCGATCGCCTGGACCTGCCCCGGATGCACGAACATGCCGCGGATCTTGGTGGTCTGGTCGGCCCGTCCCATCCAGCCCTTGATGCGTGTATTGGTGCGTCCGGTGGGACAGGCTCCGGGCAGGATGGCGCTCAGGTCGCCGGTGCCGAACCGCACCAGCGGATAAGCCGGGTTGAGCGTGGTCACGACCAGTTCGCCCACATCTCCCTCGGGTACCGGGTCGCCGGTGCCCGGACGCACGATCTCGACGATGACCGACTCGTCGAGCACCAGGCCCTCGCGCGCACGGGTCTCGTAGGCGATGAGGCCCAGGTCGGCGGTGGCGAAACACTGGTACCCCTCGATACCGTGGGCCAGGAACCAGTCGCGCAGGCTGGGCGGATACGCCTCGCCGCCGAACAAGGCCTTGGTCACGCTGGGCAGCGGCACGCCCATCTCGGCGGCCTTCTCGACGATGATCTTCAGGAAGCTGGGCGTGCCGATATACCCGGCCGGACGTAACTCGGCCATGGCCTGCACCTGTTGTTCGGTCTGGCCGGTACCGGCCGCGAACACCGTGCAACCCAGCGCATGGGCACCGGTTTCCATCATCGAGCCGGCCGGCACAAAGTGATAACTGAAGCAGTTGTGGATCAACTCGCCGGGACGGAAGCCGGCGGCGAACATGGATCGCGCCAGGCGCCAGTAGTCGCTGGCGCGACCCTCGGGTTCGTAGATCGGCCCCGGGCTGGCAAACACGCGTGGCATCTCGGCGCCGAAACCGATGGCCGAGAAGCCGCCGAACACGTCCTGCGCACGCTGGGCCTGCTGCTGCGCAAGCAACTCGTGCTTGCGGGTCACCGGCAGCCGGGCGAGCGCCTGTCGGCTGTCCACCTCGGCCGGATCCACGCCCTGCAGGATACGGGCGAATGCGGCGCTGCCGCGCTGGGCATGGGCCACCTGGCCCGGCAGGGCCTGCAACAGGGCCGATTCGCGCGCGGCCGGATCGCGGATCTCCAGGGGATCGTAATGGTCTTGTTGCATCGGATGGCGCCTCTCGATCGAAAACACAATGCGCGTCAGGCCAGCCAGCGCTTGCGCCGCTTGTAGCTCTTGACGTCCTTGAACGACTTGCGCTCGCCGCCGCCCATGCCCAGGTAGAACTCCTTGACGTCCTCGTTGTCGCGCAGATCGGCGGCGATGCCGTCCATCACCACGCGGCCACTTTCCATGATGTAGCCGTAGTCGGCGTATTTCAGCGCCATGTTGGTGTTCTGCTCGGCCAGCAGGAAGGTGACCTTTTCCTTGGTGTTGAGGTCGCGCACGATGTTGAACACCTCCTCGACCAGCTGCGGCGCCAGGCCCATGGACGGTTCGTCGAGCAGCACCACGCTGGGGTTGGCCATCAACGCGCGGCCGATCGCGCACATCTGCTGCTCGCCACCGGACGTGTATGCGGCCTGGCTGGTGCGCCGGGTCTTGAGTCGCGGGAAATAGGTATAGACCTTGTCCAGGTTGCGCGCGATCTCGGCCTTGTCGGTGCGGGTGTAGGAGCCGGTCATCAGGTTTTCCTCGATGGTGAGGTGGGCGAAACAATGCCGCCCCTCCATGACCTGCACCACGCCACGCTGCACCAGGTCGGCCGGCGAGAGGTTCTCGATGCGTTCGCCGCGCAGCTCGATCGATCCCTTGGTGACTTCGCCGCGTTCACCCTTGAGCAGGTTGGAGATGGCGCGCAAGGTCGTCGTCTTGCCCGCGCCATTGCCGCCCAGGATGGCGACGATCTTTCCGTTGGGCACGTTGAGCGAGACGCCCTTGAGCACCAGGATCACGTGGTTGTAGATGACCTCGATGCCGTTGACATTGAGGACGATGTCCGAAGTGCTCATGCGCGATTCCGTTTCATGCTGTGTGAGGCCAACTGCAAGGCCGGCGCTGCCAGCCTTGCAGTTGGCGGCTCGTCACCGAGCCGCCACCGGGCCGACCGCCATGCCGGTGGCATCGCGGTCGGACCTGTACCCCTGTCAGTTGCTCCACCGCGCGCGGCGCGACCCACGACACATGAAAGGCCAAGTGGCCGCGGAGCAGGCAAGTGGGGTCCCCCACGGATCTGCCTCTGCCAGGCCGTAGGGGGTGCCCCCCAGTGGGGCTGAGGCCCGCGGCTCCAA
>CAXBDR010000268.1:0-6227 GCA_963974265.1 uncultured Rhodoferax sp. | reverse complement strand
GATCCAGATCCACGGCGGCTACGGCTACACGCGCGATTTCCCGGTGGAGCAATATTGGCGCGACAACCGGCTGAACATGATCCACGAGGGTACACATGGCATTCATGGCATGGACCTGCTCGGGCGCAAGGTGCGCATGGAAGGCGGGCGTGCCATGGAGTTGCTGGCGGCGCGGATCGCCGACACCGTTGCGCGGGCCGCGTCGCATGGTGAATTGTCAGGTCCCGCGGCGGCGCTGCAGTCGGCATGGAGCGACATCGCCGAGGCGACCCGCGAAGCCTGGTCTGCAGGCGACCCCGGCCTTGCGCTGGCCAATGCCGTGCCCTACATGCAGGCGTTCGGCCATGGCGTGCTGGCCTGGATCTGGCTCGACGTCGCCACAGCGGCATTGTCGCGCGTCGCGCCGGTGGACACCGGCGCGGCGACAGCCGGTACCATGGCCTGCATGCATTATTTCTACCACTATGAACTCGGCAAGATCGATGCCTGGCTGGCACCGGTGCGGCAGCGGGACACGACCTGCGCGGACATGCCGGAAGAGGCCTTTTGATGTCGTTCTTCAAGAAGTACAACGGAACCATGAACAAACGACTCGCCCGACTGGAGAAATTGATCTGGACCCTGATCTACGGCGGATTGCTGGCAGCGCTGGTGGGTTACTTCATGCAGCGTGATGGCGATGTCGCGGGCCTGTGGCTGACCGGTGCCGGTATCGGTGTGGCCGTGCTCGGCGTGATCCTGATCTTCGTGCGTTCGCGGCTGCGCGAAGAGCCGGTTGCGCCGGACGCCAAGACACCCCGGCGCCAGTCGCATTGACAACGAACAGGATCGACGACGATGACACGAACCGTACAACAACTGCTCGACCTCAAGGGCAAGACTGCCTTGGTCACCGGCGGCTCGCGTGGCCTGGGCCTGCAGATGGCCCACGCGCTGGGCGAGGGTGGTGCGCGCATCATGCTCAGCTCGCGCAAGGCGGACGACCTCGAGCAGGCCTGCGCCCAGTTGCAGGCCGCGGGCATCGATGCGCGGTGGATCGCCGCCGACTGCGCCGATGAAGCCGACATCCGCCGCCTGGCCGGCGAGACCCTCGAGCGCATGGGTCCGGTCGACATCCTGGTCAACAACGCCGGGGCCGCCTGGGGTGCGCCGGCACAGGACTATCCGGTGTCGGCCTGGGACAAGGTCATGAATCTCAACATCCGCGGCTACTTCATCCTGTGCCAGGAGATCGGCAAGCAGTGCATGATCGAGCGCAGGAGCGGACGCATCATCAACGTGGCGTCGATCGCGGGACTGGGCGGCAACCCGCCCGAGATGCAGACCATCGCCTACAACACCTCCAAGGGTGCCGTGATCAACTTCACCCGCGCGCTGGCTGCCGAGTGGGGCCGGTACGGCATCAACGTCAACGCCGTCTGTCCGGGCTTCTTCCCCAGCAAGATGACTGCGGGCACCTTGCGCGAGCAGGGCATCGATACCATGGCCTCGCATGCACCCTTGTTGAGGCTGGGCGACGACGAGGACCTCAAGGGCATCACGTTGCTGTTTGCGTCCGATGCCGGCAAGCACATCACCGGCCAGTGGCTGGCGGTCGATGGCGGCGTATCGATCGTGACCGGTGGCTGACGCTGCCACGCCGTCGACGATCGTCCTGCGGATTGCGTTCGTAGCGCCGGGCCATGGGTGCACCGACGCGAGCGGCGCGTACAGTCATCGGCTTCCTGCGCGCGGTCCATCCGATCACGGCCATGCGGGAGCCGGCATCCCTGCCCACTGAGACCATCGCCGCCACGATGCCGGCGGTGTCACCGATGGTCTTGCATCCGGGCTGCGGCCCGGTTCACAATTTACCCAGGAGTTCCCATGCCAACCAACCACCAGATACTGCTCGACAACCGTCCCCAGGGCGAGGCCGTCGAGAGCAACTTCAAGCTGGTCGCCAGCGAGACGCCGGCCCTGCAGGAAGGCCAGGTGCTGGTGCGCCACCATTACCTGAGCCTGGATCCGTACATGCGCGGCCGCATGAACGACGCCAAGAGTTATGCCCAGCCCCAGGCGCTGGGTGAAGTCATGGGAGGCGGTACGGCCGGCGAGGTCGTCGAGTCGCGGTCGCCCAGATATGCCGTCGGCGACAAGGTCGTCGGCATGGGCGGCTGGCAGGAGTATTCGGTCGTGCAGGCCGACCAGCCCGGCGCGATGCGCAAGGTCGATACCACCCATGTGCCGCTGAGCCACTACCTCGGTGCCGTCGGCATGCCGGGCGTCACGGCCTGGTACGGCTTGACCCAGATCTGTGCGCCCCAGCAGGGCGAAACCGTGGTGTGCAGCGCCGCGACCGGTGCCGTGGGAAGCGCCGTGGCGGCGCTGGCCAAGGCGCGCGGTTGCCGCGTCGTCGGCATTGCCGGCGGAGCGCAGAAGTGCCGCTACGCGACCGAGGAGCTCGGTTATGACGCCTGCATCGACTACAAGGAGCATGCGGACGTGGCGTCCTTGTCCAAGGCCGTGAAGGCAGCCTGTCCCGACGGTGTCGATGCCTATTTCGAGAATGTCGGCGGCATGGTGCTCAATGCCGTGTTGCCGCGCATGAACGCCTTCGGTCGTATTGCCCTGTGCGGCATGATTGCCGGCTACAACGGCGAACCGGTGCCGATGGATTACCCGCAGCTGCTGCTCACGAACCGCATCAAGCTGCAGGGTTTCATTGTCAGCGAGCACATGGAGCATTGGCCGGCGGCGCTCAAGGAACTGGGCGAACAGGTCGCCACCGGCAAGCTGCGTCCACGCGAGAGCATCGCCCAAGGGCTTGCCCAGGCGCCGCAGGCGTTCCTGGGCCTGCTCAAGGGCCGCAACGTCGGCAAGCAGCTGGTCAAGCTGGTGTAGCGGCCGCGGACGGGCGCATCATCGATCAGGAGGTGGACCATGGACACGCACGCGGTATTCAACCAACCCGATGTGCTGGCGGACTATCCGCTGTTCGATGCCAACCATGCGATGCAGGCGGCGCTGTCGTTCAATGCGCCCGGTCTCGACACCGCGCCGTTGCGCGAACTCGGCGTATTGCTCGGGCGTGCCGACATGCAGACGCATGCGCGGCTGGCAAATGTCCATACGCCCGAGTTGCGCAGCCATGACCGCAGCGGCCGGCGCATCGACCAGGTCGAGTTCCATCCGTCGTACCACGCCCTGATGTCCGCGGCCATGGCCGCCGGGTTGCACGGAACCCCCTGGTCCGCACCCGCGCGCAGCCATGCCCATGTGCTGCGCGCGGCGGGTTTCATGTTATTCACCGAACTCGAGCCATCGGTGTTGTGTCCGATCTCGATGACCTATGCGGTGACGCCGGCCTTGCGTGGCAATGCGGCGATCCACGCGGATTGGGAGCCGGGCCTGGCCAGCCGCGTCTACGACCCGGCGCCGGCCCTGTGGCGCGACAAGTCCGGCCTGACCATGGGCATGGGCATGACCGAGAAGCAGGGCGGCTCCGACGTGCGTGCCAACACCACGCAGGCCGTGCCGGAGGGCTCGGACGACTGGGGTGAGCGTTACCGGGTCACCGGCCACAAGTGGTTCATGTCGGCGCCGATGTGTGACGCCTTCCTGATCCTGGCCCAGACGCCGGAGGGACTGTCCTGCCTGTTCCTGCCGCGGGTATTGCCCGACGGCTCGGCGAACCCGATCCGCATCATGCGGCTCAAGGACAAGCTGGGCAACAAGGCCAATGCCAGCTCGGAGGTCGAGTTCACCGGTGCCACGGCCTGGCTGGTCGGCGAGCCGGGCCGCGGCATACCGCAGATCCTGGCGATGGGCTCGATGACCCGGCTCGACTGCGCGCTGGGCACCAGCGGTCTGATGCGCCAGGCCCTGTCGATCGCGATCGACCACGCGGCCCAGCGCAGCGCCTTCGGCAAGCCGCTGCTGGCGCAACCGCTGATGCGCAACGTGCTGGCCGATCTGGCGCTCGAGAGCGAGGCCGCCTGCGCGCTCGCGCTGCGGCTGGCGCGCACCTTCGATCGCAGCGACGACGATCACGAACGCGCGCTGGCCCGCCTGTTGACGCCGGTGAGCAAGTTCTGGATCTGCAAGCGCGGCAGCCATTTCGCGCAAGAGGCAATGGAGTGCCTGGGTGGCAACGGCTATGTGGAAGAGGGCGGGCACGGCGTGATGGCCCGCATCTACCGCGAGATGCCGCTGAACTCGATCTGGGAAGGATCGGGCAACATCATGGCGCTGGACCTGCTGCGTGCATTGCGACAGGCGGATGCCGCTGCGACCCTGGTGCAGGAGTGTGCTCCGGCGCGTGGTTTCCACCCGGCCCTGGACCGCCTCGTGGCGGGCCTGCCCGATCGCATCGATGCCACCCCGCCGGAGAACGAGGCCCGCCTGCTGGCGCAGGACGTCGCGCTGGCGGTGCAGTCCAGCCTTCTGGTGCAGACGGCGCCGGAGGTGGTCGCCCGTGCGTTCTGCCAGTCCCGGCTGGGCGGGCCGGGAGGCCAGGTCTTTGGCTGCCTTGGCAACGACACCGACTTCGACGCCATCCTCGCGCGCGCCCGGCCACGCTGAATCCGCAGTCATCCCCCCTTTTTCGCCCCCCTTGCCATGACCGAACCGATCCTGCACCACTATCCCAAGTCCCCGTTCGCCGAGAAGGTCCGGCTCGTGCTGGGTTACAAGAGACTCGCCTGGCAATCGGTCCATATTCCGATGGTCATGCCCAAGCCCGACCTGCTGGCGCTGACCGGCGGTTACCGCAAGACGCCGGTGCTGCAACTCGGCGCCGACATCTATTGCGACACTGCACTGATCTGCGACGTGCTCGAGCACCTGCGGCCCGAGCCGACGCTCTACCCGGCACGCGACAAGGGCGTGGCGCGGGTGCTGGCCCAATGGGCCGACACGACGCTGTTCTGGACATCGATGGCCTACAGCCTGTCGCCCAAGGGCGTGGCGCAGATGTTCGGCACGGCCGGACCCGATGCCGCCAAGGCCTTCGGCGCCGATCGTGCGGCCATGCGCGTGGCCACGCCACGTATTCGACCCGGCGATGCCGCCGGCGCCTACAAGTCCTATCTGCGCCGGCTCGCCAACATGCTCGAAGGGCAGGACTTCCTGCTCGGCGCGCAGCCCTGCGTGGCCGATTTCGCCACCTACCACGGCCTGTGGTTCACCCGGGTGCAGACCAGCGTCATGGCTGACGTGCTCGACACAACGCCAGGCGTGCTTGCGTGGATGGACCGGATGGCCGCGATCGGCCACGGAACGTCCACGCGTCTGGATGCCGATGCCGCGATCGCGCTGGCGGCGCAGTCGACCCCGTTGCCGGTCGACGCCGCCGCTTTCCAGGACGACCATGGCATTGCCCTTGGATCGCGCGTGAGCATCTCCAGCAATGACTTCGGACCCGAGTCGAGCGAGGGCGAGCTCGTGGCCGCGACCCGGATGCACTACACGCTGCGCCGCATCGATGCCCGCGCCGGCACTGTGCACGTGCATTTCCCGCGCATTGGCTACGTGCTGCGTGCGGCGGACCCGGCATGAGGCGGCTGCGACGCGGCCCGCGGGGAATGGTGTGCCGATGAGTTCCGGCGCGGCGGTGCTGGACTGGACCAGCGCGAGCCTGGAGCAACTGCATCCAAAGCAGTTGTACGCCATCCTGCAGCTGCGCAGCGCGGTGTTCGTCGTCGAGCAGAACTGCCTGTTCCAGGACCTGGACGGAACCGACCATCAGGCGATTCACCTGATGGGCGAACGGGACGGCGAACTGCTGGCTTACGCACGGTGTTTCCCGCCCGCCATCCACTTCCCGGAAATCAGCATCGGCCGCATCGCGACGCGGTTTGACACCCGTGGCACCGGACTGGGCCACCAACTGGTGGAGCAGGCGCTGGATCTGGTGCGCCGGACCTGGGGCGCGCAACCGGTGCGTATCGGCGCCCAGGCCCGACTGAAGGATTTCTATCGCCGGCACGGGTTCACCGATACCGGCATCGACTATGTCGAGGACGGCATCGACCACGTACAGATGCTCAAGACCCCGTAAGACAAGGAGACCACCATGATCGATGATTTCAAGAACAAGACCGCCGTGCTGACGGGTGCGGGCTCCGGTTTCGGCCTGGAATGCGCGCGCATCGGCGCCAGGCTGGGCATGAACCTGGTGCTGGCCGACGTGCAGCAGGATGCGCTGGACCGCGCGCGTGACGAGATGCTGGCCGCCGGCGCCCAGG
>CAXBDR010000267.1:0-6227 GCA_963974265.1 uncultured Rhodoferax sp. | reverse complement strand
CGAACACGCCGATCTCGTTGACGGCGCCAAAGCGGTTCTTGATGGCCCGCACCAGCCGGTAGCTGGAATGGGTGTCGCCCTCGAAATACAGCACGGTGTCGACCATGTGCTCAAGCACGCGCGGGCCGGCCAGCGCGCCTTCCTTGGTGACGTGGCCGACCAGCACGATACACACGCCGCTGGCCTTGGCCGCGCGTGTCAGGTGCGCGGCACATTCGCGCACCTGGGCCACCGAGCCCGGCGCCGACGTGAGCTGGTCGGAATACACCGTCTGGATCGAGTCGATGACGGCGATCTCGGGTTGCACCGCGTCCAGCGTGGCCAGGATTTTCTCGAGCCCGATCTCGGCCAGCACCTGCACCTGCGAGCCATCCAGCCCCAGCCGGCGCGCGCGCAGCGCGACCTGGGCACCGCTTTCCTCGCCGGTCACGTACAGCGTGCGCTTGCCGGCCACCTGCAGCGCATGCAGGGCCTGCAGCAGCAGGGTCGACTTGCCGATGCCCGGGTCGCCGCCGATGAGCACCACACCGCCGTCGACGATGCCGCCGCCCAGCACCCGGTCGAGTTCCTCGTGGCCGGTTGGGGTGCGCGCCATGTCGACCGCCTCGATGTCGCCCAGCGTGGCGACCTCGGCGGTTTTCGCCAGCGACGCGAAGCGGTTGCGCACCGCCGACGGGGCCGGCGCCGCCGACTCGATCAGCGTGTTCCAGGCGCCGCAGGCCGGGCACTTGCCGAGCCATTTCGGGCTCGTTCCACCGCAATCGCTGCACACATAGCTGCTTTTTTCTTTGGCCATGGCCGCATGTTACTGGACATCCTTACAGCTTTTTGCCGTTTCAGCTCCCGCATTTTGCGGAAATCCCGATTTCATTTAACATGTTAAATAAATGACCACGGATACCGCTGCCTTCACCCACCGCAACCTGCCGCGCCTGTTGCTGCAGGCCCGCGAAGCCGTCATGGCCCACACCCGGCCGGCGCTGCGCGCGCATGCGCTCAGCGACCAGCAGTGGCGGGTATTGCGCGTGCTGGGCGAGATGGGAACGGTGGAGACGGGCCGCATCGCGCGCGAGGCCTTCATCGTCGGGCCCAGCCTGACCGGCGTGCTCAACCGGATGGAACGCGATGGCCTGATCCTGCGCGAGACCGACCCCGCCGACCAGCGCCGCACCGTGGTACGCGCCACCGAACGGGGCATGGAGCGGGTCGCGACGCTGGCCGTGACCATCGAAGAGCATTACCAGCGGCTGGAGCAGACGCTGGGCAAGGAAAAACTGGCCGAGCTGTATGCCTTGCTCGACACCCTGATCGAAATGGAACAGACATGAACGCTTCTTCCGGCCCATTCTGGCCGACCGGCACCGTCTACGGCTGCCTGCTGAACTTCCGCCGCGAATGGCGGCACATGGGCGACCGCATGGCGCAGCCTCCGCACAAGGCGCCACCGCAGGCGCCGGTGCTGTACGTGAAGACCGCCAACACCTGGAGTGCCAGCGGCGCCGGCATCACGCTGCCGGCCGGCGCCAACGCCGCCCTGGTGGGTGCATCGGTCGCGCTGGTCATGGGCCCGCGGCAATGGCGGCAGGACAGCGACCGGGCCGTGCCCACGGTGGCGGCCCATGTGCTGGTCAACGACCTGGAACTGCCCGGCGGCACGTATTTCCGTCCGGCCGTCAAGACCAAATGCGTCGATGGATTCCTGGGCCTGGGCGCGCATGCCGTGACGCCAGCCGATGCCGGCGATCCGGCGCAGTTCGTAGTCGAGGTCCGCATCAACGGCGACCTGCGCCAGACCATCCGCTTCGACGACCTGGTGCGCGACGCCGCCACGCTGGTGCGCGACGTCGACGCCTTCATGTCGCTGCGCGAAGGCGACCTGCTGCTGCTCGGCTGCGATGCCGACCGACCCACGGCCCATGCCGGAGACCACATCGAGATCGCGCTGGCCGGCCAGCCGGCGTTCGGCGTACTTTCCAATACGCTGGCGCCCGCGCCCAGCGAGGAGGCCGCATGAAACACGCACGTATCGCCTGGGCCGGCGCCATCTGGGACGCAGTGGCGCACGGACCCGCCCAGCTGCGCCTGCCCGACGGCCGCCTGGTCGCGCAGGATGCGGTGGTCTGGCTGCCGCCGCTGGCACCCGTGCCGCGACCGCGCACCATCCTCGCGCTGGGCCTGAACTATGCCGACCATGCGCGCGAACTGGAATTCAAGGCGCCCGAGGAACCGCTGGTGTTCGTCAAGGGCGAGGGCAGCCTGATCGGGCACAAGGCGCAGACGGTGCGGCCGGACGGGGTACAGCACATGCATTACGAATGCGAGCTGGCGGTCGTGATCGGCCGGACGGCGCACAAGGTGCGCCGCAGCGATGCCTACGACTTCGTCGCCGGCTACACCGTGGCCAATGACTATGCGATCCGCGACTACCTCGAGAACTGGTACCGGCCCAACCTGCGCGTCAAGAACCGCGACGGCTGCACGCCGATCGGGCCCTGGCTTGTCGACGCCACGGACATCGCCTGCCCGATGCAGCTCGCGCTGCAGACCCGCGTCGACGGCGTCGTGACCCAATCGGGCAACACCCGCGACATGATCTTCGACATACCGTTCCTGATCGAATATTTCTCGGCCTTCATGACGCTGCAACCCGGCGACCTGATCCTGACCGGCACGCCCGACGGCGTAGTCGACTGCCCGGTGGGCGCCGAAGTCGTCACCGAAATCGAGGGCATCGGCGCCCTCATGAACACCATTTCCCGAGGAGCCCCATGAGAGTCGACCACCTGATCAACGGCAAGCCGGTTGCCGGCACCGACTACTTCGAAACCATTAACCCGGCCACGCAGGACGTGCTGGCGGAAGTGGCCGCCGGCGGCGCCGACGAGGTCAACGCCGCCGTCGCCGCCGCCAAGGCCGCATTCCCGGCCTGGGCTGCCACACCGGCACCGCAACGCGCCAGGCTGATCCGCAGACTGGGCGAACTCATCACCACCCATGTGCCGGAGCTGTCGGAAACCGAAACCAACGACTGCGGCCAGGTCATCGGCCAGACGCGCAAGCAGTTGGTGCCGCGGGCGGCCGACAACTTCCACTACTTCGCCGAGATGTGCACCCGCGTCGACGGCCACACCTACCCCACCGAGACCCATCTGAACTACACGCTGTTCCACCCGGTCGGCGTCTGCGCGCTGATCTCGCCGTGGAACGTGCCGTTCATGACCGCGACCTGGAAGACCGCGCCCTGCCTGGCGTTCGGCAATACCGCGGTGCTCAAGATGAGCGAGTTGTCGCCACTCTCCGCCGCACGGCTGGGCGAGCTGGCACTGGAGGCCGGCATCCCGGCCGGCGTGCTCAACATCGTGCACGGCACCGGCAAGGACGCGGGCGACCCGCTGTGCCGGCATCCGGACGTGCGCGCGATCTCGTTCACCGGCTCCACCGTCACCGGCAACCGCATCGTGCAGGCCGCGGGCCTGAAGAAGTTCAGCATGGAGCTGGGCGGCAAGTCGCCGTTCGTGATCTTCGACGACGCCGACCAGGCGCGTGCGCTGGACGCCGCCGTGTTCATGATCTTCTCCAACAACGGCGAGCGCTGCACCGCGGGTTCGCGCATCCTGGTGCAGCAGTCGATCTACGCCGATTTCGTGCAGAAGTTCGTCGCCCGCGCCCGGCGCATCCGCGTCGGTGACCCGCTGGATGACACGACCATCGTCGGGCCGATGATCAGCCCGGCCCACCTGGCCAAGGTGCGCAGCTACATCGAACTCGGCCCGCAGGAGGGCGCGACGCTGCTGTGCGGCGGCCTGGACACGCCGGAGTTGCCGCAACGGGTGCGCCGCGGCAACTACGTGCTGCCCACGGTGTTCGCCGACGTCGACAACCGCATGCGCATCGCGCAGGAAGAGATCTTCGGCCCGGTTGCCTGCCTGATCCCGTTCACCGACGAGGCCGACGCCATTGCGAAGGCCAACGACATCGCGTACGGCCTGTCGAGTTATGTCTGGACGGAGAACATCGGCCGCGCCCACCGCGTGGCCGCCGCCATCGAGGCCGGCATGTGTTTCGTCAACAGCCAGAACGTGCGCGACCTGCGCCAGCCCTTCGGCGGCACCAAGGCCAGCGGCACCGGCCGCGAAGGCGGCACCTGGAGCTACGAGGTGTTCTGCGAACCGAAGAACGTGGCGGTGTCGCTGGGTTCGCACCACATCCCTCACTGGGGGACGGCTTGACGCCGTCCCCCAGTGGGGATTCCAACATGCACACCCCACCCCGACCCTCCCCTTGCAGGGGAGGGCCACGAGACCGGGGGCGCAAGACCGGCGCCCTGAGACCGGCGCCATGAAATCAGGGCCACGAGGCCCGGGCCACCACGAACCTGAACGGGAGACACACCATGGGTAAACTCGCCCTCGCCGCCAAGATCACGCATGTGCCGTCGATGTACCTCAGCGAGCTGGACGGGCCGCGCAAGGGTTCGCGGCAAGATGCCATCGACGGGCACCGGGAGATCAGCCGGCGTTGCCGCGAACTCGGGGTCGACACACTGGTCGTGTTCGACACGCACTGGCTGGTCAATGCCAATTACCACATCAATTGCGCGCCGCATTTCGAAGGCCGCTATACCAGCAACGAGTTGCCGCACTTCATCAGCAACATGCCCTACGCATGCGACGGCAATCCGGCGCTGGGCCATGCGCTGGCGCAGTCCTGCAATGCCTGGGGCGTCGAGACGCTGGCGCACGATGCGACCACGCTGGCGCCCGAATACGGCACGCTGGTACCCCTGCGCTACATGAACGAGGACCTGCATTTCAAGGTGGTGTCGGTATCGGCGCTGTGCATGGCGCACTACCTGAACGACAGCGCCCGGCTGGGCTGGGCGATGCGGCGCGCGATCGAGGAGCAATACGACGGCACGGTGGCCTTCCTGGCCAGCGGATCCCTGTCGCATCGCTTCGCGCAGAACGGTCTGGCGCCGGAATATGCGTTCAGGATCTGGAGCCCGTTCCTCGAGACACTGGACCGGCGCGTGGTGCAGATGTGGCAGGACGGCGACCAATGGGCGGACTTCTGCGCCATGTTGCCCGAATACGCTGCCAAGGGACACGGCGAAGGTTTCATGCACGACACCGCGATGCTGCTGGGCGCGCTCGGCTGGTCGGGCTATGATGGCCGCGCCGAGATCATCACGCCGTACTTCGGCGCCTCGGGAACCGGCCAGCTCAATGCGGTCTTTCCGGTCACGCCGCAGTCGGGCGCGCAGATACCTGCGGCCCAGGCTTCGGCAGCCACCGGCTACCAGGCGGCGAGTCGGCTCTGAAAGACATTCATGCCCCATCTGGTCATCCTCTACACGCCCAATCTCGAGCCGGAAACCGACATGACGGCCTTGTGCCGTGCCCTGGCCGACACCATGCTCGGCGTGCAGGACGAAGACGGCAAGCAGGTGTTCCCGACCGGCGGCACCCGCGTGCTGGCGTATCCCGCGGCCCATTACGCGGTGGCCGACGGCAAGGCCGACTACGCCTTCGTCTACCTGAACGTGCGCATGGCCCACGGACGCAGTGCCGCGGTGCACAAGCGCCTGGGCGACGCCTTGCTGCTGTGCGCCCGCTCGCACTTCCAACCCGTGTTCACCCAGCGCCACATCGGCATGACACTGCAGATCGACGAAGGGCGCGAGGTGTTCGACGCCAAGCACAGCAACCTGCACCCCTTGTTCCAACCCACCTGAAGACCATTGCCCTGATGTTTTCCGAACAACGGATCGCGCAACTCGCCGCCGAACTCCAGCAGGCCGAACAGACCCGCACCCAGGTCGAGCACTTCTCGAAACGGTTCCCGGAGATGACCGTCGCGGACGGATATGCCGTCTCGCGCGCCTGGGTGCAGCTCAAGCGCGATTCCGGCCGCATCGCCCGCGGCCACAAGATCGGCCTGACCTCGCGCGCCATGCAGCTGGCCAGCCAGATCACCGAACCCGACTACGGCACCTTGCTGGACGACATGTTCTTCCAGGAAGGCGGCGACATTCCGATGGCGCGCTTCATCGCGCCGCGGGTCGAGGTGGAGCTGGCCTTCGTGCTGGGCAAGCGGCTGCAGGGCCCGGACGTGAGCATCTTCGACGTGCTCGCGGCCACCGAATATGTCGTTCCGGCCATCGAGATCATCGACGCGCGCATCGAGCAGTTCGACCTTTTTGAGGTCTTCGATGGCTTCGGCCAACT
>CAXBDR010000266.1:0-6273 GCA_963974265.1 uncultured Rhodoferax sp. | reverse complement strand
CGCTGCAGGTCGCCGAGGGCCGACGCGCCGAATTCGGTCGGTTCGCCGCCTTCGCCAGCGAGGCGGCGCGTGCGGCCATTCCCGACCCGAATGCACCCGGCAGCTTCGCCGCATCGCGTCTGACCTGGGCGGAACTCGAATGCGAGCCGCACCGACAGTGGCACGCCGACGTTCGCAGCCTGCTGCAACTGCGACAGCACACGCTGTTTGCGCTGCTGCGCCACGGCTGCCAGGGTGGAGTGTCGACCGTGGTGGGCGACACGCTGCGCCTGTGCTGGCCCCTGGGTGTGGATGGCCGGGCCGGACGCCTGAACCTGCTGGCGCATTTCGGCGCCGACATCGTGGGCGACGCCCTGCCGACGCCCGGACGCGTATTGTTCACTCTCGGCCCGGAACGGCCGGCGACCGGTCCTTGGACCCTGACCCGCGGCGCTGTGGTGCTGTGCTTCGACGGACCCGACCATGACTGACCACTGGAATGACAACGCGCGTGCGGCGCTGCACCGCCTGTGCGCCCACCACGGCATCGCAACCCATTACCACGACGTATGGGGCCACCACAAGGAGGTCGGCGCCGACGCCTTGCTGGCATTGCTGCGGGAGTTCGACGCCGGCATCGACACACCGGCCACACTGGAGTCCGCCTGGACACGGGCACACGACGCCATCTGGGACCAGGCCATCGCGCCGGTGCTCGCCGTGCCCGAGGGCATGGGACAGTGGCGCATACCGATACGCCTGCCGGTGGACCGCGCCAAGCTGCGCTGGCGCCTGCTCGACGAACAGGGCGCACAACTGCGCGAAGGTGTTGCCGATGCCTGGTCACTGGAGCAAGGCGAGACCACGGAACGTGCCGGCGTCGCCTGGTGCCTGCGGCACCTGGTGCTGGATCTGCCGTTGGCGGTCGGGTATTACCAGCTGCTGATCGACGATCTGGCGCCACAGGGAACGACACGCACGCTGCTGGTCTGTGCGCCGGCCCAGTGTTACCGGCCACCGTCCTTGCGCGACGGCGGCCGGGTCTGGGGGCCGGCGGTGCAGCTGTATACCGTGCGCTCGCAGCGCAACTGGGGCATCGGCGACTTCGGCGATCTCGAGCAACTGGTGCGGCAGATGGCCGAACGTGGCGCCGACATCGTCGGTCTCAATCCGCTGCACGCGATGTTCACGCACAACCCCGCGCATGCCAGCCCCTACAGCCCCAGTTCGCGCAGGCAACTCAACGTGTTGTACATCGACGTGCCCGCGGTGGACGAGTTCGCCCATTGCATGCCCGCGCGCCAACGTTTCGCCGCGCCCGAATTCCAGCAGCGGCTGGCCCGTCTGCGCCAGGCCCCGTTGGTCGACTATCCCGGCGTGGCTGCGGCCAAGCGGGAAATCCTGCAGCTGTTGTACGCACACTTCGCGCAATACCACCTGGGCGCCGACGGTTCGGCCGCGGACGACCATGGACAGGCCTTCGTCGACTTCGTCGTGCACGGAGGCGACGCGCTGCGCCAGCATGCCTTGTTCGAGGCCATCCAGGCCCGGCTGCATGCCGACGATGCCTCGGTGTGGGGCTGGCCGGTCTGGCCCGACGCCTGGCGCGAACCGGATGGCGCGGCGGTGCGCGACTTCGCCCGTGATCATGACGACGAGGTCCGGTTCCATCAGTATCTGCAGTGGCTGGCCACGCGCCAGCTGGCCAGGGTACGGCAGTGTTGCGAGGACCTGGGCATGGGTGTCGGCCTGTACCTGGACCTGGCGGTTTCGGTCGATCGTGCCGGCTCGGACCGCTGGAGCCACCAGCATTGTTTCGCCACCCGTGCCAGCGTGGGCGCTCCGCCGGACGAATTCAACCCGAATGGCCAGGGCTGGGGCCTGCCGGCACTGCGACCCGATCGGCTGCGTGCGGACCACTATCGGCTGTTCATCGACACCTTGCGCAGCGCGATGCGGGCATCCGGCGCCTTGCGCATCGACCATGTCATGGGCTTGATGCGCCTGTTCTGGATACCCGGCGGCTATTCGGCACGCGACGGGGCCTATGTGCATTACGCGCTGGACGAGATGCTGGCCATCGTCGCGCTCGAGAGCCAGCGCCACCGCTGCATGGTGATCGGCGAAGACCTGGGCACGGTCGCCGACGAGATGCGCCAGGCGCTGGCCCGCCGCGACGTGTTGTCGTACCGCCTGCTCTACTTCGAGCGCAGCGGCGACGGCGGTTTCCGCTCGCCATCCGACTATCCGGGCGCTGCGCTGGCCGCCGTCAGCACCCACGATCTGGCCACGCTGGCCGGCTGGTGGTGCGGGCACGACCTGCAGCAACGGCTGCGGCTGGGCCTGTACCCCAGCGAGCAATTGTTCGAAAAGCAGCTGAAGGACCGCGCCCAGGAGCGCACCCGGCTGCTGCTGGCACTGCGCCACGCAAGCCTGTTGTCGGCCGAGGCGGTTGCCGCGGCCGCGGGCAAGGCACAACTGCCTGGCGACGTGATGCTGGCCGTCCACGCCCATCTGGCCAGCGCGCCATCGGCGGTGATGATGGTGCAGATGGAAGACCTGTTGTCGGTGACCGACCAGGTCAACATGCCGTCGACGACGCACGAACATCCGAACTGGCGGCGCAAGCTGCCGATCGACCTGACCGAGCTGAACCGGCACGAAGAATTGGGCCGACTCGCGCAGACCTTGTCAGCCATCCGCCCGCGCCAGGCGGGCGCGCGCGCACCCGGCCCGGCCGGCCAGGCGCGTATTCCCCGTGCCACCTACCGGCTGCAGTTCCAGCGGGATTTCGGATTCGACGACGCGGTGCGCATTCTTCCCTACCTCGCCCTGCTCGGGGTGAGCCATGTCTATTGTTCGCCGATCCACCGCGCCCGGGCCGGCAGCACCCATGGCTACGATGTCGTTGCCCATGACGAGATCAATCCAGAACTCGGCGGGCCGCAGGCGTTCGAGCGTTTCTGCGCGGCCTTGCAGCACCATGGCATGGGCCAACTGCTGGACATGGTGCCCAACCACATGGGCGTGCTCGGTGGTGACAACGCCTGGTGGAACGACGTGTTGGAGAACGGGCCGTGTTCGCTGTATGCGCGGCACTTCGATATCGACTGGCAACCGCTCAATGCACAGTTGCGGGGCAAGGTGCTGCTGCCGGTGCTGGGCAACCACTATGGCGAGGTGCTGATGGCCGGCGAGCTGCAGCTGGCCTTCGACGCGACCGGCGGCAGTTTCGCGCTGCATTATTTCGATCACCGCTTCCCGCTGGCACCAGAGACCTACGCGACGCTGCTGCAACCAGCGCTGGAGCGGGTCACCGACCCCGACCTGGCGGCCGCCATGGCCAGCGTCGCAGCCGCGTTCGGCCACCTGCCCGACCGCGAGGACACGCGCGATGCCACCCGCCTCGAGCGCGCACGGGACAAGGAGCTGCTCAAGGCCCGGCTCGGCCGCCTGGTAGCGCGTCACGATACGCTCGCGCACGCAATCGCGGGCGCGGTTGCCGAGCTCAACGTGGAGCCGTCCCGCGACGGACTGCACCGGCTGATCGAGGCGCAGGCCTATCGGCTGGCGTTCTGGCGCGTCGCGGCCGACGAGATCAATTACCGGCGCTTCTTCGACATCAACGACCTGGCGGCCTTGCGCATCGAGCGCGACGCGGTGTTCGAGGCCACGCAGTCGATGGCGCTGGATCTGGCGGCGCGCGGCGTCATCGACGGGCTGCGTATCGACCATCCCGATGGCTTGTACGACCCAGCCCACTACTTTGCGCGGCTGCAGCAGGGATTTGCGACGCGCAAGGGGTTGTCATTGCCCGCAACCGATGCCGACGGCCGGCCGCAGCGGCCGCTGTACGTGGTGGCAGAGAAAATCGCCGCAGCCCATGAGGAGATCCCGCTGGACTGGGCCATCCACGGAACCACCGGGTACCGCTTCGCCAACGTCGCCGGCGGCGTTCTCGTCGACGCCGAGGCGGGCCAGCGTTTCGCCCATATCTGGCGCAACTTCACCGGCGAGGCGCGCAGCTTCGAAACCCTGGCCCACGACGGCAAGCGCGACATCATGCGTTTTGCGCTGGCGGCCGAACTGCAGGTGCTGTCGACCGAACTGGTGCGTATCGCCCATGCCGACCGGCGCACCCGCGACTACACACACAACGAGTTGCGCCGGGCCCTGGCCGAGGTCGTGGCCGCCATGCCGGTCTATCGCAGCTACATCCGCGAACAACCGTCCCAGCAGGACCGACGGTATATCGAATGGGCCGTGACCGAGGCCCGCAACCACAGCCTGGACGCCGACCTGTCGATCTTCGATTTCGTGCGCGATTGCCTGCTGGCCCAACCCATCGACGGGGCTGACGCCACGTTGCGCACGCGTATCCGGCGCTTTGCGGTGCGCTTCCAGCAGTTCAGTGCGCCGGTCACGGCCAAGGGGGTCGAGGACACCGCGTTCTATCGATATTTCCCGCTCAGCTCGCTCAACGAGGTGGGGGGCGAGCCGGCGATCTTCGGCTATGCGCCTGCGGACTTTCACGCCGCCAATGCGGACCGGGCCCGGCGCTGGCCCCATACCATGCTGGCCACCTCGACCCACGACAACAAGCGTTCCGAGGATGTGCGTTGCCGTATCCACGTGTTGTCCGAGATGCCGGCGCGATGGCGATTGGCGCTGCGGCGTTGGCGTCAGATGAATCGCGCGCTACGCTCCGAACTGCAAAGCCAGGGTGAGCACCTGCTGGCGCCGTCGCGCGCGGACGAATACCTGCTGTACCAGACGCTGCTGGGCACGCTGCCGGTCGGTGCCCTCGACGATGCGCAGGCACGCGAGGCGTATGTGCTGCGCATCGTGCGATACATGCACAAGGCCGCGCGCGAGGCCAAGGTCCACACCCGCTGGACCGTGCCGAACGCCGCCTACGAAGATGCACTCGAGCATTTCGTCCGCGGTGCGTTGCGTCCGGGCCCGCACAACCCGTTCCTCGACGACCTGCGGGCCCTGGCCGGCTTGCTGGCCTGGTTCGGCGCCTTCAACAGCCTTGCGCTGGCCATGCTCAAGTTCAGCTGCCCCGGCGTGCCGGACCTGTACCAGGGCATGGAAACCCTGCAGCTGACCCTGGTGGATCCGGACAACCGGTCGCCGGTGGACCATGCGAGCCTGGCCACCATGCTGGACACGTTGCGCCGGCACGACCCCGGGCAGGCCGCGTCGTTGCTCGCGCACCCCGACGACGGCCGCGCCAAGATGTGGGTCACCTGGCGCATGCTGACGCTGCGCCGGCAAAGGCCGGAGCTGCTGCGCGACGGCGACTACACCGCCCTGGCCACCACCGGAGCGGCAGCCGACCATGTCATCGCGTTCAGGCGCTGCCTGGGCGACACGTCGCTGATCGTGCTCGTACCCCGGCTGCTGGCCCGCCTGATGGAATTGCGCGACGTGTTGCCCATCGGGAGCGATGTCTGGACCGACACGTGCGTGGAACTCGATCTTCCCGAGGGCACCCGCATGACCGATACATTGACCGGTCGCACCATCGAGGTGCAGGCGGGTCGGATCGGCGTGGCAGAAGCCTTCGCGCAGTTCCCGATGGCCGCATTCGTGACAGGCCCGTGACCGCAGGCCAATAGCCTCGGCCGTGGTGTGGCAACCATGGCCCTGGCCGGATCAATCGCCGGCCGCTACCGGTAAAATGACCGGCGTGCGATAGGCAATGCCGTTCGCCCCGTCCTCCCCCCGTGTGCCGGCATCCGCCGTGCGCGCCACCCTCCCCCACCCAGGTCCTCCTTGCTGCATGCCCGCCATTACCAGTGAAGTCGTCTATCTGCTGCTGATCTTCGGACTGCTGGTCATCCCGCGCGCCCTGCAACGCTTCCGGATCCCGGCGCCGCTGACCAGCTTCGCATTTGGCATGGTCGCAGCGGTCTTCCTGGTCGGGTTCAGCCAGGACGCCACGCTGGCGCTGCTGGCAACGCTGGGCATCTCGTCCCTGTTCCTGTTCGCAGGCCTGGAAGTACAGATGGACGAACTGCGGCGGGGCATGTGGCCTTTGCTGAGCCATCTGGTGGCGCGCGCCATCACGCTGACCGGCGCAGCCCTGTTGTCAATGCATTACCTGGGCTTGTCCTGGCAGGTCTCGGCATTGCTGGCGCTGGCCCTGCTGACACCGTCCACCGGCTTCATCCTGGACACCTTGTCACGCCTGGGCCTGACCGAAGACGAGCGGTACTGGGTTACCGTGAAGGCGGTGGGCGGCGAGCTGCTGGCGCTGCTGGTGCTTTTCCTGGTGCTGCAATCGGG
>CAXBDR010000265.1:0-6349 GCA_963974265.1 uncultured Rhodoferax sp. | reverse complement strand
GCCACGGCCAGCATCTGCTTCTGCCCGCCCGACAACTTGCCGGCCGGATGGTTCCAGAACTTCCTGACCGCCGGGAACAGGCCGAAGATCCACTCCAGTCGTGTCGTGTCCATCTGTTTTTCGCTGGCGGCATTGCGCGCGGCCAGCAACATGTTCTCGCGCACCGTCAGGTCCGAGAAGATGCCCATGTTCTCCGGCACGTAGGCAATGTTGCGTTCGGCGATCTCGGGTGTCGACAAGGCGGTGATGTCATGGCCCGCGAAGGTCAGCGTGCCCTGGGATGCGCGCCACAAGCCCATGATGGTGCGCAGCGTCGTCGTCTTGCCGGCACCGTTGCGCCCGAGCAGCAGTGTGACCTGTCCGCGCGGCACGACCAGGTCCACGCCGTGCAGGATGTGGTAGGCGCCGATATGGGTGTGTACGCCCGCCAGCGTGAGCAGTGGCTGCGTCATGTCCGAACTCCCGTGCCCGCCGGGGCGGCCGCCGGCGCCGCCTCGTTGTCCGCGTCTTCCGGATTCACGCCCAGGTAGGCCTGTTGCACCACCGGCGAGGCGATCACCTCGGCCGGGTCGCCGTCGGCCACCAGCGCGCCGTTGTGCAACACGATGATGCGGTCGGCCAGTTCGCGCACCACGTCCATCTTGTGTTCGACCAGAAGGATGGTCTTGGTCGGGTCGTTCTTCAGCGCCCGGATCAGGTTCAGGATCACCGGGGCCTCGTCCACGCTCATGCCGGCGGTGGGTTCGTCGAACATGAACACGCGCGATTCGAGCGCGATCAGCAAGGCGACTTCGAGCTTGCGCTGGTCTCCGTGCGGCAGGCTGGCCACGATGGCGTCCTGCTTGTCCTGCATCGCCACCGTGGCCAGGATTTCGTCGGTGCGACGCACCAGCGCGCCATGGTCGCTCCAGATGCTCCACAGGTTCAGGCCGTGGCGATGCTTGCCGCGCCGCGTGGCCTGCACGGCCAACCGGACGTTCTCGAACACGGACAGGTTGGGAAACAGGTTGGTGAGCTGGAACGCGCGTCCCAGGCCGGCGCGGGTGCGCGCCGACACACCGAGCGACGAGATGTCGTGGCCGTCGAGCATCACCGATCCGGCACTGGCCTTGAGCTGGCCCGAGATCAGGTTGAAATACGTGGTCTTGCCCGCGCCATTGGGGCCGACGATGGCCGTCAGCGTGCCGGGCGCGAACACGCAGCTGACGGCATTCACCGCCACATGTCCGCCAAAGCGGATCGTCAGGTCCTTGGTTTGCAGCATGGTGTGACCATTGGTCGGGTTGCCGGGAGGCCCGCGCCGCGTCCCACGCAGCGCGCAGCCATCCCGGCGGGGTGCGTCATGCACACCCCGAAGGAAACGTCAGGAAAACAATGCAGGCGGCCGGACCTTGGCGCCACGCCTCGGCGCGCGCGGGTCCGACGCGCGTCGGTCCGATCAGCGCTTGTTGCGGATCGGGATGTCCATCTCGCTGGCCTTGATCTCGCGCACCAGCTCCGGCACGCCCCAGGCGAACGCCGGGTCGACCTTGATCTTGAAGTGGTACATGCTCTGCATGGCCTGGTGATCTTCCTTGCGGAAGGTCATGGTGCCCTTGGGCGTCTCGAAGCTCATGCCTTCCATGGTGCGGATCAGCTTGTTCGTGTTGGTGTCGCCATTGGTCTTCTTGAGCGCGGTCACCACGGCCATGGCGGCAGAGAAACCGCCGGCGGTGAAGAAGTCCGGCGGCGACTTGAACTCGGTGTAGTGCTGCGCCACCATGGCGTCGTTGACCGGGTTCTTGGGCAGGCCGAAGTAATAATAGGTCGCGCCCTCCATGCCCGGGAACTGCTTGTAGGCCGCCATGGCCGGAAGAATGTTGCCGCCCGTGGCGATCTCGATGCCGTAACGCTTGAGGTCCAGGTCGGCGATCTTGAACGGGTTGCCGCCGCCACCGGCCCAGATGATCCAGATCACCTTGCGGCCCGGCTTGTCCTTGAGGGCGTCGATCAGGCGTTGCGCGCCAGCCGTGAAGTCGGTGGTGGTCGTGGGCAGGTATTCCTCATGCACGACCTTGGCCTTCTTGATGGCCTCCTTGTAGGCCTTGACTCCGTCGCGACCGAACGCGTAGTCCTGCGCCAGGGTCGCGATGCTGGTGCCGGGCTGGTCCTGTGCCACCGCGTTGGAGATCGCATCCTGCGTGCTGCTGCGTCCGGTGCGGAAGATGTACTTGTTCCACTTCTCGCCGGTGATGGAGTCGGCAACCGCCGGCTCGACCAGCAGGATCTTCTTGTATTCCTCGGCCACCGGCAACATGGCCAGTGCCACGCCCGAGGACGTCGGGCCCACGGCGATGTCGGCCTTGTCGTCGGAATACGCCGCCGCCAGCAGACTCTTGCCCAGGTCGGGCTTGCCCTGGTCGTCCTTCTCGATCACGACGAGTTTCTTGCCGCCCACCATCATGGTGCCGCCGGTCGCATATTTCAGGCCCATATTGAAGCCGACCGTGGTCTGCTTGCCATACGCCTCGAGCGGACCGGTCAGGCTGTGGATGTGGGCAATGCGGATTTCCTTGTCCTGCGCCTGTGCGGATACGGGCGCGAGCGTGCTCATTGCGGTGGCTGCGATGGCGGCCAGCGCGACCAGGGTACGACGATGCATGGTTGTCTCCAGTTGGTTCTTGGGAAATCGACTCACGAAGAAAATCGAACAGTCAATGAAGAGCACGCACCGTGCCAGCTTGCAAGCCTTTGTATTTCAACGGGAAACAGAAATCTTGCTGATGGATCGTCCAATAAAAAGACAACCAAACGTATGAATATCAGACGTTTGTATCAATTTCAGACAACCGTTGATACAAGGTGGCGCGTGATATGCCGAGCAGACGTGCCGTCGCCATCTTGTTGCCATCGGTGGCCCGCATGGCGGCCACTATCGCCTGGCGCTCGACCTGGGCGACCTGCTCTGCCATCGGTCGCAGCAACTCCGCATCCTGCCCTGCCGGCAACGCCGCGTTCGCGGCCAACCGGTTCGTGCGCGGAATCACGCGCGGGTCGACACCGGACTGCAGCAACACCTGGCGCAACAATGCGGCGTCGATGCGCTGGTTGTCGCTGCACATGGCTGACTGCTCCAGCACGTTGCGCAACTCGCGGATATTGCCGCGCCACTCCTGGGCGGACAGCAGTTCCAGCGCATCGGCGGTGATGTCGGGCAGCGTCATTCCGTTGCGCAGGGCGACGTCGTCGGCCAGGGCCTCGACCAGCGCCGGGATGTCGCTGCGCCGCTCGCGCAGCGGCGGCACGCGGATCGGCAACACGTTGAGACGGTAATACAGGTCTTCGCGAAATCGGCCGTCCCGCATCCACGCCGTCAGGTCGCGCGAGGTTGCGGCGATCACGCGCACGTCGAACGGCACCAGGGTATTCGAGCCCAGCGGCTCGATCTCGCCCTCCTGCAAGGCGCGCAGCAGCTTGGCCTGCAGCGAAAGCGGCATGTCACCGATCTCGTCGAGGAACAGGCTGCCCCCGTCGGCCAGCTTGAACTTGCCGTCACGGGCCTTGCGCTCGGCACCGGTGAAGGCGCCGGGCGCCACACCGAAAAACTCCGCCTCCAGCAAGGTGTCGGGCACGGCAGCGATATTGACGCTGACCAGCGGCCCGCTCGCGCGGCTGGACGCGGCATGGATGGCATGGGCCAGCAGCTCCTTGCCGGTTCCGGTCTCGCCGAGCAACAACACCGGGCTGTTCGACTGCGCCGCGCGCCGGGCCTGGCGCTTGACCTCGACGGCTGCCGCACTGGTGCCGACAAAACTCGTGAAGGTGTATTTGGACGGCCGCGCACCCTGGCCGCGCCCGCTCGCCTGGCTCATGCGCTGCATCGCCAGTTCGCGCCGCGCGTCGTCGAGGTCGCGCTGCATCAGCGCGAACTTGCTGATGAGCGGCTGCAGGGTGGTCTCGGGATGGTCGAACAACACGATGCCGATGGCACCGATCACCGCGTCGTCATCGTCGCGCAACGGGATACGGCTGACGACGAAGGTACCGGCGCGATTGGTCAGCAGATCGATCAGGTAGGGCTCGCCGGTCTCCAGCACGCGGCGCATCTGGGTGTTGGGAATCACGTCCTCGACCATGTGACCCATGAACTGGTCCAGCGACGAATACCCCAGTGCCGGCAGGAACCGCTGGTAACCCTCGTTGACCCAGACGATGCGGCCGGAGCGGTCGACCAGGAACATGCCCTGGCTGATGCTCGAGAACAGATGGAACATCGACCGTGCCGCCAGCTCCAGGATGCCCTGGGCATCGAGCGGCAATCCGTTCGCCGCACCCGCGGCGGAAGCGGGCTGCGGCGCGGGCGCGGCGGTCGAGTCGGACATGGGCGCATGTTAACGCCGGCTCCGGCCCGACCTGCGCCCGGCAGAGGAACCCCCGCTGCCGGTGAACGGCAACGCGGGTTCCGAGCGCTCATTTCGGAATGATGACGCTGTCGATCACGTGAATCACGCCGTTGTCGGCAACGATGTCGGTCTTGGTGACCTTGGCCTGGTCGACCTTCACGCCGTCCATGGTCGACACCGTGATGCTGGAACCCTGTACCGTCTTGACCATGCCGGCCTTGACATCGGCAGCCATCACCTTGCCGGGCACGACATGGTAGGTCAGCACGGCGGTGAGCTTGGCCTTGTCTGCGAGCAGGGCGTCCAGGTCCGCCTTGGGAACCTTGGCGAAGGCCGCGTCCGTCGGCGCGAACACGGTGAACGGGCCCGCGCCCTTGAGTGTGTCGACCAGGCCCGCCGCCTTCAGGGCAGTGGCCAGGGTATTGAACGAGCCAGCCGCGACAGCGGTGTCGACGATGTCCTTGGCCTGCACCGAGAAGGTGGCACCCAGGGCAATGGCGGCGGCGATGAGGGACTTCTTCATGTGGTTCTCCAGAAGGGTTTGGTGATCTTCACCATGTCTCGCCAAATATGTGGCGCAGACAGAATTTATACCAATCGGTATTCACTGTGAACCGAATGGTAATTTTTTACCCCGCATAGAAACTTCCGAAGAAATCCCAGCCATCAGGGTCCGGATACACGTGGCACGGTGCACCGCGTGCCCGCGCGGCTTGCGTCCTGCAACCAGGCGATCAATTCCGCGCGCTCGCGGCTGTCGGCGATGCCGGCGTATCCCATCGTCGTGCCCGGCACCATGGCAGCGGGATCGCGCAGGAACTCCTCCAGCGCCTGCACGTTCCACACGATGCCGCTGTTGCGCATCGCATCCGAATAGAACGTGAAACCGGGGGCATCGCCAGCCTTGCGTCCGAACAGCCCGCAGTGCAGCGGGCCGGTGCGGTTGCGATCGATGGCGTGGCAGGCAATGCAACGGTCGTAGATGGCCTGGCCCCTGGTGTGATCGGGCGCGTCACAGAAGGCCGCAGTCGCGGCCATCGACAACAGCGTCACCGCCAGTGTGGTGCGCGGCGTCATGCCAGGAAGGCTGCCGGCACCGGGTCCTGCCCCAGTGCCTGGCGCAGCACGGCCCAATGCATGGCCTCGTCGCCCAGGATGCTCGCGGCCACCTGTGCCAGTTGGCGATCGGCAAACAAGGGAACGGCACCGAGAAAGGCCGACACCGCGCCCTTCTCCAGGCCGGCGGCAAACTGCAGCACGTCGCCCTGCGACCGCAGCTTGTCGGTCGGAAACCCATGGTCCGCCTTGGCGGCGACCACCGTGCCGCCCAGCTTGCGCACCGTTGCGGCGAGCGCATCCGCATGCTCCTTGTGGTGCGACTGGAATCTGATCGCGAGCTTGCGTACGTCGGCCGTCAACAGCCCGCTGTCGGCGCCGAGCTGGTAGGCGGCGATCGCCTCGCGCTCGGCTGCCAGGGCGGTATTGAGAATGCGCAGGTCGGCCTCGGTCTCGCGCCCGCTGCTCCCGGCAGCGAGCCCCTCGCGACCGCCCAGCAGCGCGACGGCCGTGGCAGACAGGACCAGCCCGGCGCCCGAGAGCAGGCGCCGGCGCACCGGCAACAAACGGTTGGCGGATCCAGCTTCGATGTGTGTCATGACGAACTCCTTGGTGGTGGTTGATGAAGATGATTCGGTTGCAGCGCGCCATCAGGCCCGCTGTACGAGGCCACGCGCACGCAGGCCGACCATCACCTGCGCGACAACCGCATCGCAGCGCGCGCCGGCGAAGGCAAAGGCGGCGGGAGCATGGACCTGGAACTGATCGACCAGGGTGTCGCGCAACAACGCCCGCGCGCGAAGGAAACGCGTCTTGACGACGGCTTCGCTGACACCCAGGCAATCGGCCACTTCGCTCACCGGCATGTTCTCGACCGCCCGCAGCATGAACACGCTGCGATAGATCACCGG
>CAXBDR010000264.1:0-6368 GCA_963974265.1 uncultured Rhodoferax sp. | reverse complement strand
ACCGGGCCATTGTGGCGGATCCGCATGCCTTTCATGTCCACGGGTTTGCGCACCGTATCCTTGTTGAAGAACAGGCCGACGGTCGGTGTCGCCAGCAGGTAGAGGATCTTCGTGCCTGCGTGTTCGCGGGCAAGTTGGTCGGTCATTGCCGTCAGGATGGCGGATGACTGCGCATTGCTCAGTTGTTTCTTCATGACGTTGCCCGCCTGCGGGTTGAACACATAGGGCAGGTTCGACAATTCGGTCAACGGGAAGCGGCCGGGTGTGGCGCCATGCAGCAGGAACGCCATGTCGGCAACCCCGGTGCGCGCCAGATCGAATTGCCGCGTGATCGGCCCCATCTGTCCGGACGAGTAGACGGAAATCTTCAGTCGACCATTCGACTGCTTCTCCAGATGGGCGGCCCAGCGCATCAGTTCGACGTTGATCGTGTGGTTGGGCGGCAGGTAGTGCGACAACTTGAGTTCGAACGTCTGCGCCTGTGCCGCGGCCATGCCGGTCATGCCTGCCAGGGCCATGCATGCGCTGGCGGCCACCAGCCGTCGACGCATGGCGCCCTTGGTGGTGCCCATGAATACATGCCGGGGCGGGGTGGGGATGTGCATGATGTGTCTCCTTGTGAATGTTGATGGATTCGAATGGTGGTGGGTCGTGGCGTCAGCGCCGGATCAGCTCTCGTCGACGACCGGGTTGCGAAGAATGCCCATGCCTTCGACCTCGATCTCGCAGATGTCGCCGGCGCGCATGAATACCGGGGGCTTGCGTGCCACGCCCACGCCAGAAGGTGTGCCCGTGATGATGATGTCGCCGGGCCGCAGCGCCATGCCGTCCGAGCAGGCTGCGACCAGGGTTGCGACGTCGAAGATCATGTCGCGGGTATTGGCGTTTTGCATCACCGTGCCGTTGAGCCGGCACTGGATGTTCAGTCCGCTCGCGCCGGGTGGCAGTTCGTCGGCCGTGACGAACTCCGGTCCGAAGCCGCCGCTGCGGTCGAAATTTTTCCCCCACAACCATTGGTGGGAGCGGAACTGGTAGTCGCGGATCGAGCCGTCGTTGAATACCGCGTAGCCGGCCACATGCTCCAGCGCCTTGTCCTTTGGAATGTACCGTCCGGGCTTGCCGATCACGGCGACGAACTCGGCTTCATAGTCGAAATGCGTGGAGACATGCGGGCGCACGATGGCTTCGCCGTGGCCGACCCATGACGATGGAAAACGCTGGAAGATGACAGGGTGTCGGGGCACATCGAGTTTGCTTTCCGCGGCATGGTCGATGTAGTTCAGTCCGATCGCAAAGGCCTTGGACGGATGGCGCACCGGCGGCAGGTAGTGCAAGCCCTCCAGGGGCAGCCGCGTGGTGGCGCCTTGCAAGGCCTTGCGGGCCGCGGCCAGGCCTGCGTCGCCTTGCTGCAGCAATTCGTCCAGGGTGGCGGGCAGGCCGAGGGCGGTCAGGTCGACCAGTGCATCGTCGATACGCGCGCCGAGCGCGGCTTGACCTGAGGCGTGTGTGAAGGCAATCAATCGCATGGTGTGGGTGTGGTCCGGTTGAGGTGCAGATGTGTCGGGAATACGGTGTTCACGACGGCGGGTGCTCGTGGTTGCTGACGAATGCTTCGGGGACCGCCGGGCCCCAGACGTACAGCGCATCCTGCGGCGGATGGTCCGCCGCAGGCCAATCCAGGTCGGACGGTATGTAGTCGATGTCGCAGGAATATTCGCAATAACTGCCCCAGGGGTCCTCGACATAGTTGAAGTAGTTCGAGCCCAGGACATGTCGGCCCAGGCCCCAGCCCTTGCTCCAGCCCGCGTTGCGCATCTGCTCGGTGCCGCGGCCCACTTCATCGATGCTGCCGACATCCCAGCTGGAGTGATGCAGGCCCGGCGCGTGGGATTTGGCCCAGGCCACCAGATGGTGGTCGCTGCCGTGTGGCGTGTGCATGAAGGCAATGACGTCGCCCGAGTGGTCGGACAGCCGCAGACCCAGCACATCCCGTGCGAACGCCAGCATCCGCGGCACATCGGGGGTGAAGCCCAGGATGTGCGACAGGTAACGTGGCAACACCTTTGCCGCGGTGCTGCGACTCGGCGCGGCTCCTTGTCCGGCAGGCACCGGCGCAACGGCGCTGGGAACGGTCCTGGACGAAGGTGATACCTTCGGCGCGACCACCAGCTGCAGCGCAACGCCATCCGGGTCGCGCAGCCAGATGCCGCCAGGCTCACCCAGCGCATGCGGTGCCGCGGAAAGCCCGGCGGCGTCGACCCGCTGACGGAACACCGGCAGATCTTCGGCATAAATGCCGTAACGCAGGTATTGCAGCTGCTTGCGTTCACCGCCCTGGTAGATCGACGCCCAGCAATGGGCATGACCGAAGGTATGCAGGTCGAGCCGATCGCCATCGCGACGCGTGTCCAGTCCGAAGGCCTGATAGAAGTCCTGCGCGAGTTGCAGGTCGGGCACGGTGAACACAAAACGGTCGACCGAGTGCACGGCGACGACGCCGCGGCGGCGCGAACAGGAGGAGTCGGTCATGGCTGGCCTTTCGGTGCGATGAAGGGGTTGGACCTGCCGGTGACGTGTTCGAGCATGGCAACGGAGGCGTGGGGCCAGGCATCGCCCCGCCACGCCACATGCTGGTCCGGGCGTATCAGCGTGAAGCGGGTCGGATACAGGCAGGTGATGGCCGGCTCGTTCGGCTGGATCACCTGCAGCGGAACCTTGGCGTTGCGCGCCTGGACCCGCGCCTGGTCGATGGCCTCGGACGGTGCATTCTTGCTGGCCAGCAAGGTGAAGCCCGGCCCGAACTGGTCGTACAGGGATTGCCCGTCGTGCAGCCATGCATGGGGTGCGACCGCGCCCGGCCGGGCAGAGGGAACGTAGTTGAGGAAGTCGTGCCCGGGTTCGGGGCTGCCGTCCGCGACGATCACGGGAGAATGGGCATAGCGGTAACCCAGCATCACGCCCAGCGTGGTGAATTCGCGGATCTTCGCGGTCTGGATGCGCCGGCCGACGTCGCGACGCAATGCGGCGCCGGCCTCGTCGTCGGCGTCCAGGCCTTGCTGCCACAACTGGTTGCCGAGAATGGCATGGTTGGCCACGGATTCGTCCAGCACCATTTCGTGAACCGGGCGACGCTCCTGTTCGTAGCTGTCGAGCAGCTGCGGACCGCCCCAGCCTTGCAACACAGCGGCCAGCTTCCAGCCCAGGTCCACGCCGTCGGCCACGCCCATGTTCATGCCGTAGCCGCCGAATGGCGGATGCAGGTGGCAGGCGTCGGTCCCGGTAGCGATCACCGAGGAAGCGGCTCGCCACCCATTCATCGGTCGACAAGACCTCGTACGGCAGGTCGATGCCGGTGGCCTTGCGGATCAGGTCGGGCGCGTCGGCCGCAGCCAGCTTGTAGCCTTCCCGCACCCCGGTGGGCATGAAGAACCATTTGTCGCCGGTGTCCATCGGCCCGATCACGCTGGGTGCGTCGCCGTTGACCTGCCAATACATGATGGCCGGTCCGTGTGCATGGGCGGCCGCCAGCCCCGGCGCCCGGAATACCACGTTGTAGTTGCGGGACAGGCCATATGTACCTTCGAGCCGGGCGCCAATGGCCTCGCGCACCATGCTGCGCGCGCCGTCAGCACCCACCAGGTATTCGGCGTCGATGGTCAGCACTTTGCCGGTATGGCCGTCCCTGGCCTGGGCCGCCACCCGGTCATCGTCCTGGGAGAAGCCGGTCAATGCACAGTTGAAGCGCAGTTCGACGCCGGGCAGCGATTGCGCGTGCGCGCGCATCACCTCTTCCACCGTGTACTGGGGAATCCACTGCGAATGTTCCGAATACAGCGGATTGCGACCCGGCGCGCAATAAAACGCGTTCTCGAACCGCGTCAGTTCGTGCCCTGCCAGCCGGGTGCAGAACACCACGTTGGATGGGTAGTCCATGCCCAGCGGAGAGGCGGCGCGCAGGCTGTCGGCGATACCCCAGCGCCGGAAGTGCTCGCGGGTGCGCACGTTCGTGGTCTTGGCGCGAGGGGCATGACCGACCCGGTCGTTGCGCTCGATCAGCAGGCATGGAATCTGGCGATGCCCGAGCTCGATCGCCAGTGCCAGGCCAACCGGTCCGGCGCCGACGATCAGCACCCGGGTGCGCAATGCCATTGGATTCACGTGTCTCCTCCTGTTGCTTGACGATCCGCTTCCAGCCACGAACCGGGCTGGAATGGTTAGGGATCGTACGGATGCATCTGCGATGCAGGAAGATGACAATATCTGTTTGGCGATGCAAATATTCGATCGCGTTATCGTGTTCGTGCGCCCATCGCCGGGTCGGCCGCGGTCGGCAACTCAGGACGGACAAGACACATGAAACTCAACGCCTTGCGTGATTTCCTGGCGGTCGCCGAGCGCGGCAGCCTGCGCGCGGCGGCACGGCAGACGGACGGCTCGCAACCCGCGATCAGCCGCAGCATCCAGGAGCTGGAGAAAGAACTCGGCGTCGTGTTGTTCGAACGCAGTTCCACCGGTGTCAAGCTCACGCCGATGGGGCAGGTCTTCCTGCGCCGCGCCAGCAGCGTGCGCAACGAGTTGCGGATGGCGCAGGAGGAGCTCGATCAGTTGCGCGGCGAAACCCATGGTCGGTTGACCGTTGCCATGTCCAGCGTCTCGCATATCGCCTTGTTGCCCAATGCGTTGCGGTCGTTTCGCGCGCGGTATCCGAACGTCGTGATGGACATCCTCGAGGCGGTCTATCCGACCGTCGAAGTCGACTTGCGCGAAAGCCGGGTCGACCTGTACGTCGGTCCGACACCGGGCGATGTCGGCCCCGAGTTGTTGTCGGAGACCTTGTTCGAGAACACCCGCCAGATCGTCGGCCGCAAAGGCCATCCGCTGGCGCAGGCCCGCTCGCTGCGGGATCTGGTGGACGCGGAATGGATCACCACGTCCATCACCCATGCGGCCCAGGAAGAACTCGAGCCCTTGTTCCTGCAGAACGGCCTGCCCTCACCGCGGCTGGTGATGCGTGCCCGTTCGACCCTGACGTTTCTGGTTGCGCTGGCGTATTCGGATCTTCTGATGATGTTGCCGATCCAATGGACCCAGTCGCCGCTGCTGCGCGACGTGGTGGCACCGCTGCGGGTCAGCGAACTGCTGCCGGCCCCGGCCATCCGGCTGGTCCGGCGGGCCGGATTGCCGTTGACACCGGCGGCGGACTACTTCTGCGACATGATGCGCCGGGCGGTGCTGCACCGGGACACCTTGAACGTCTGAATACGGGCGATGGCGTCAACTGGCTGAAAAGCCTGTGGCCATCGCATCGGTCACGGACTGGTCCTCGGCCGACGTGAGGCCGCTGACCCCGACCGCACCGACCATGCGGCCTGCACCATTCCTCAGCGGCGATCCGCCGGGCAGGGCGGTGATCTCCGGGTCGCAGAAATAACCGATCTCGATCTTCTCGCGGTGCAGCCGCTCCAGCACGGCCTGGGTCGTCATGCCCATGCGCGCAGCCGAATACGCCTTGCCCTGCGAGATGCGCACGCCGCGCGCCGGCGCGCCGTCCATGCGGGCAAACGCCAGCAGCAGGCCGCGCTCGTCGCACACGGCGACACAAATGGGGCGGCCGCCGAAGTCCTGCGTCGCCTTGACCATGGCTTGGGCGACGATGGATTGGGCGTGGTCGAGGGTGAGGTCGGACATGTGAGGGCTCCGGGTGTCGCGGGTGGAATGGTTGTGGGGGTATTGCGGGTGCATATCTGTCGATTCGACACCTTGCTCCTGCACAATGGCAAACGGTGGCCATTCGAAGCCTGCACGCGGCGCCAGTGTAGCTTTGGGGCGAGGTTTGGCGAGAATGCGGTCCGGCGTTTTCGGGCGGATTAGCCACACTGCCGGGGGATCCATTTATTGCCATGATGGTGTCGACCCCTTTGTTTTCCAGGCACAAGACCCGTAGTAGGGCGGCGTTCCTGTGTGCTCCTTGCGTCGTCGACCGGCACTGATCGCCGTGCGGCCGTTATGGAACCCCGTTCACACAGGCCGCGTGCCCGGTTGATCCACCAGGTGGCGCTCCAGTGCAGCGATCGCATGGCGCACCTTGGCCGGCTTCCCGTCACGCTGGGGTGTGACCGCCCACAGGCGCAACGTCGGCAAGGCCCAGTCGGGCAGCACGGGGACCAGATGGCCGCTGCGCAGATCGATGTCGGCATCCATGCGGACCATGAGCGCCAACCCGAGGCCGGCGACACACAGTTGCTGCAAGGACAACTGGCTGTTGCAGGTCACGCGTGGCACGACCTCGACGGCCTGGGTCACGCCATCGCCCGATTGAACCTAGAAAACGCAGTTCCCTTGTCGTAGTTGGCCGTTGATCGAGTGCT
>CAXBDR010000263.1:0-6371 GCA_963974265.1 uncultured Rhodoferax sp. | reverse complement strand
GAATCGTCGGAAATACGCCTGCCCGAGGGGCAGTTCGCCAGCGAGGCGCCGTTCGCACCCCGCATGCATGCGAAGGACGAGGACGACGGTTATCTCGTGACCTTCGTCACCAACGAAAACACCCAGGGCTCCGAGGCGCTGCTGATCGACTGCAAGCGTTTCGACGAAGGCCCGGTATGCCGCATCGCGCTGCCGCACAAATTGTGCAGCGGCACCCACTCCTGCTGGGCCCCCGGCGCGGACCTGCGCGACGGACTGCTCAGCGGCAGGCCGGCATGATCAAGACCACGCTGGTCACCGCCGCCGCGGTGTTGTGGGTTGCCTGGGTACTGGCCTTGCTCGTGTTTCGCCGCCAGAGCGCGCTCAAGGTCGGCACGCCACGCGAGTTCGTGATGCCGGCAGCCGCACTGGCGATCGGCCTGTGGTGGTGGCTCAGCCGCGCCGGATGGCCCGGCGACTTCTTCCTGTCGCTGTACATGAAGGCCGCCGTGATCAACGGCGCGCTGCTGACCCTGGTCTGGCTGATCAGCCTGGCCCGGCGCGACGCCGGCATCATGGACGTCGCCTACCCGATGGCGGCGGCCGTTCCGGTGCTGGTGCTGCTGGTGATGCGCGGCAGCTGGTCGCCCCATGAAGTCCTGCTCGCGGCCATGGTCGGGCTGTGGTCGGCCCGCATGTCGTTGCATATCGGGCTGCGCAACGCCGGCCACGGCGAGGACGCCCGGTATGCCGCCTGGCGCAAGCGCTTCGGCCGGCACTGGTGGTGGTGGAGCTTCTTCCAGGTGTTTGCGATGCAGGGCGTGATGATCTGGTTGTGGTCGATCGGCCTGGTGGCGGCCGTCGCCGCCGGTGCGCAGCCCCTGGGCTGGCAACATGCATTGGCTCTGCCGCTGTTCGCCGTCGGGTTCGGCTTCCAGGCCATTGCCGACCTGCAGCTCGAACGGTTCAAGCGCACACGCAGCGATCGCAGCAAGGTGCTCGATACCGGCGTATGGGCCTTGTCGCGCCATCCCAACTACTTCGGCGAATCGGTCGTGTGGTGGAGTTTTGCGGCCCTGGCCCTGGTCCATCCCTGGGGCTGGCTGACCCTGGTCTGCCCGCTGTACGTGACCTGGTTCATGAGCGCCGGTTCGGCCACCCCCATGCAGGAACGTTACCTGCGCAAGTCCAAGCCGGCCTATGCCGACTACATGCGCCGCGTTCCAGTCTTCTTTCCGTGGAGCCGGCCATGACGGCGCGCCCGCAGGACGATCTGCACGGCCGCACGGCCATCGTGACCGGTGCCGGCAAGGGGCTGGGCCGGGCCTACGCGCTGCACCTGGCGCGCCGGGGCGCCCGGGTGCTGGTCAACAACCGACGTCACGCCGGAGAGTCGGATGCGGATACGTCCGCGCAGCAGACCGTCGATGCGATCCGCGCGGCCGGCGGCACGGCCATGCCCGACTGGAGCGACGTCACCGACCCGAACAGCGGCGCGGCGATGGTGGAACAGGCGCGCCAGCACTTCGACCGGCTCGACATCGTCATCGCCAATGCCGGCATCGACCGAGCCAGCCGGTTCGCCAGGCAGTCGATGGCGGATTTCCGCACCGTCTTCGACACCGGTTTCTTCGGCAACCTGCACCTGGTGCACGCGGCCTGGCCGCACCTGATCGAGCAGCGCTACGGACGCGTGGTGTTGACCACGTCCAGTGCCGGCCTGTACGGCAACCTCGGGCAGGCCGCCTATTCGGCGGCCAAGGCCGCGGTCATCGGCCTGGTGCGCGCGCTGGCCATCGAAGGCCGCAGCCGTGACGTCTGCGTCAACGCAATCGCGCCCTACGGTTATTCGCAGATGACCGCGCCTTACATGACCGCCGCGATGGCAGACACCTTCGATCCGCAACGGGTCGCGCCCCTGGTGGCCTGGCTGGCCGGCGCCGATTGCGACGTCAGCGGCGAGGTGCTGGTCTGTGGTGGCGGTGTGCTGAGACTGGCCGGTGTCGGTGAAACCGATGCGCTGCCCCTGCCGGGCACCGGCCTGTCCGACACGATGAAGCAGTTGCATGCGATGCCCGTGCAGCGACATGCCAGCGCGACGGACTCCTTCACCCGGCTGCTGGACGAACTCCCGACTGCGACACGAAAGGACGCACCATGACACATGCCTATCTCGCGGACGCGGTACGCACCCCGCGTGGACGCGGCAACGACAAGGGCAGCCTCAAGCCGCTCAAGCCGGCCGAACTGCTGGCACAGGCCCTGCGCGCGCTGGCCGAACGCACGGCGCTGGACACGGCGCAGGTCAGCGATGCCGTGTTCGGCTGCGTCTCGCAGACCGGCGAGCAAGGCTCGAGTGTCGGCACCGTGGCCTTGCCGTTGGCCGGCTGGATGGATAGCGTGGGCGCGGTCACGATCAACCGGTATTGCGCCTCCGGCCTGTCGGCCACCCACTTCGCCGCGCTGCAGGCACTGCATGGCGACACCCTGGCCGTCGGCGGCGGCATCGAGATGATGTCACGCGTGCCCATGGGCAGCGACCAGGGACCGCTGACCCACGACCGTGCGCTGCAGTTGCAGGCGCAACTGGTGCCGATCGGCATCGCCGCCGATGCCATCGCCACGCAACGCGGTTATTCGCGCGCCATGCTCGACGCCTATGCGGCGCAGTCGCAGCAACGCGCCGGCGCGGCGGCCGAACGGGGCATGCCGCGCTCGATGGTGGCCGTCACCGCCGCCGACGGCGACACGCTGCTCGCGCGCGACGAGAACATCCGCCCCGCCACCACCGAACAGACGCTGGCCGCGCTGCCGGCGGCATTCGCCGAATGGGGCGCCAAGGGTGGCGACCAGGGCTGGGACGCGCTGTTGTGCCGGCGCTACGGCCTGCCGGCCATCACCCACGTGCACCATGCCGGCAACTCGCCGGCAATGGCCGATGGCGCCGCTGCGGTGCTGGTCGGTTCTCGCGGCGCGCTCGAGCGCGCCGGGCTCGTGCCGCGGGCACGCATCCTGGGCATCGCCGATACCGGTTCGGATCGCACGCTGGCGCTCACCGGCACCGTGGACGCGGCGCGGCTCGCCTTGCGGCGCGCCGGCCTGCACAGCGGCGACATCGACCTGTTCGAGATCAACGAAGGTTTTGCCGCCATGGCCTTGCACTTCATGGACGAGATGGCGGTGCCGCATGACCGGCTCAACGTGAACGGTGGCGCCATCGCGATCGGCCACGCCATGGGCGCCACCGGAGCCGCCATGGTCGGCGTGATGCTCGATGCGCTGGAGTCGCGCAATGCGCGTTACGGCTGCCTGTCGATCTGCGGCGCGGCCGGGGTCGCCAGCGCGATGGTGGTGGAACGCATCCGCGGTTTCTGATCGGGATTTAACCTCAATCGTCGCCGTTTTTGCTTTCTTACATGAACGCACTGCCTACACTGTCGCCCATCCTCCAGCAACCGAGCACGATGCACGCCGATCTCCCTGTTCCGGACCTGTCGCCATGCATGCCGATCTGACGCAGGTGATCCAGCTCGCCATCAACGGCGCGGCCATCGGCGCGATCTACGCACTGGTCGCGCTGGGCCTGGTGCTGACCTACAAGGCCACCGAGGTGCTGAACTTCGCCTATGGCGATGTGCTGATGGCCTCGAGTTTCGTCGGCTGGGGCCTGATCGTCGGACTGGGCTGGCCGTTCTGGCTCGCCGCGCTGGGCACGGTGGTGCTGGCCGCCACGCTGAGCTGGCTGCTCGATGCGCGCGTCATGCGGCTGATCGTCGGCCAGCCCCAGTTCGCCGGCGTGATGCTGACGATCGCGATCGCATTCATGCTGCGCGGCGCGGTCAGCATGGGATTCGGCCCGGAGTCGCGCAACTACCCCACGCCGTGGAGCGATGAGAAGACCGTGTTCGGCGACATCGTCGTCGCCGACCTGAGCCTGGTCATCGTCGCGGCCGCGTTGATGGTGACACTGGTGCTGTTCTGGTTCCTGCGCAAGACGCCGCTGGGCATCTCGATCCAGGCCGCGTCGCAGAACCAGCTGGCCGCCTATCTCAGCGGCATTCGGGTCAAGCGCGTGACGTCGCTGGTCTGGGCCATCGCCGGCGCCATCGCCGCCTTGTGCGGCCTGCTGCTGGCACCCACCGCGCTGGTCGACATCGGCCTGTGGATCGTCGTGCTCAAGGCGCTGGCGGCCGTGGTGCTGGGCGGCTTCGGCAGCATCCCGGGCGCCATCGTCGGCGGACTGCTGCTGGGCATGATCGAGCAGTTCGCCGGCGTCTACCTGCCCGACGGTTTCAAGGACGCGATGGCCTACATCGTGCTGATCGGCGTGCTCATCGTGTGGCCCCGCGGGCTGCTGGGCGAGGCCCACGGCCGGCGGGTCTGAACCGGCCAGGACCCCCATGCGTTTTCCCTACGACACCTCCTACCGCGACGGCCAGGCCCTGCTGCGCTACACGCCCGGGCGCGTCGCCTACGGCCTGCTGATACTGGCGCTGCTGGCCGCGCCGTGGCTGCTGCCCAAGTACTACGTGGGCGAACTGACCTATCTGCTGATCATGTGTATCGCCAGCCTGGGCCTGATGGTGCTGGTGGGGTATACCGGCCAGGTCTCGCTGGGACATTCGGCCTTCATCGCCATCGGCGCCTATGCCCATGCCTGGTTCCTGTCGCAAGGCGTGCCGCTGTTCGCGTCGATGGCCCTGGCCGCCGGTGTGGCCGGCCTGATCGGCCTGGTGATCGGCCTGCCCGCGATCCGGGTCTCGGGCTTGTACCTGGCCATGGTCACGCTGGCGTTCGCCATCCTGTCCGAGCACATCATCGGGCGCTGGGGCAGCGTCACCGGCGGCTACAACGGCCTGAACGTCGACAATCCGATGCTGATGGGCTGGGACCTGTCGAAGCTGCAGCCCTTCTACTATCTGTGCCTGTCCGTGCTGCTCGTCGTGATGCTGGGGCTGGTCAACCTGCTGCGGGCCAAGACCGGCCGGGCCTTCCAGGGCGTGCGCGACTCGGAGGCCGCAGCCTACAGCCTGGGCATCTGGGTCGCCGGCTACAAGGTGCTGGCCTTCGTGATCTCGGCCATGGTCACGGGCCTGGCCGGCGCCCTGCTGGCACACCATGTGCGTTACCTGACCCCGGAAGGGTTCGGGCTCATCATGTCGCTGGAGCTGGTGCTGATGGTCACCATCGGCGGCCTGGGTTCGTTGCGCGGCGCCATCCTGGGCGCCATGCTGATCAGCCTGCTGCCGACCTTCATCTCGCGCATCAAGCCGCTGATGCCCGACCAGATCGCCAAGCAGTTCGGCCTGGAGACCTTCGTATTCGGCCTGGTGCTGGCCCTGTTCGTGCTTTTCGAGCCCAAGGGCCTGAACGGACGCTGGATCAAGTTCCGGACCTTCCTGCAGACCTTCCCGCTGTACCGCAAGGACATGTTCAAGCGTGGCAAGACCTACATGAAATCGGAGCGGTACAAATGAACCCGCCGAAAACATACAAGGCGAAGGGCAATCCTCAAATGAGCCCGCCAAGCGCATGCAAGACCCACGGCCCCGCAGCATGGAGGGCTGTCCCGTGAGCGTGTTCCAGGTACGCGACGTCTCGCTGCGATTCGGCGGCGTGCAGGCCATCGGCAACGTCAGCTTCGACGTCGAGCAGGGCGAGGTGTTCGCCATCATCGGCCCCAATGGCGCGGGCAAGACCTCGATGCTCAACGTCATCACGCGGGTGTTCGACCCGACCGCGGGCAGCGTCACCTTCGAGGACAAGGACATCACGCAGCTGGCACGCCACCAGGTGGTGCACCACGGCATCGGCCGCACCTTCCAGAACATCGAACTGTTCGAGGGCGGCACCGTGCTCGACAACCTGCTGCTGGGCCGGCACCGGTTCTCGCACGGCAGCCTGCTGGCGCAGTGCCTGTGGACGCCGTCGGTGCGCCGCGCCGAGGCGCAGTCGCGCGCTCACGTGGAAGAGGTGATCACCCTGCTCGACCTGATGCCGTACCGCAACAGCCCGGTCGCCGGCCTGCCCTACGGCGTGCGCAAGGTGGTCGAACTGGCGCGCGCGCTGGCCACCCAGCCGCGCCTGCTGCTGCTCGACGAACCCGCCTCCGGGCTGAATCCGGAGGAAACGCGCGACCTGGCATTCTGGATCGACGACATCCAGAAGGACCTGGGCATCACCGTCATCATGGTCGAACACGACATGTCGCTGGTGTCGGAGGCCGCCGACCGGGTGCTGTGCATGAACATGGGCGAAGTACTGGCGCTGGGCACGCCCCAGGCGGTACAGAACGATCCGGCGGTGATCGCCGCCTACCTGGGTGGATAAAGTGAAAGACGCCCCCCGTCTGTCCGGCTTCACTTCGTGTAAGCCGGCCGAGTCGTGGCGCT
>CAXBDR010000262.1:0-6388 GCA_963974265.1 uncultured Rhodoferax sp. | reverse complement strand
GCGGGGAATCTTGAATCCTCCGATATGGTTGCGGCAGAACCGCTGCAACGCGGCGCCTCGGTTGCTGCCCGCGTCGCAGGCACGGCCAGCGTGGTCTTGCTCGAGCGCGAGTCGCAACCCGGATACCACTCGACCGGGCGTTCCGCCGCCATGTTCATGGAGAGCTACGGCCCGCCCATGGTGCGCGCACTGACCCGTGCCAGCCGCGCGTTCTACCTGCAACCGCCCGCGGGTTTCACGGACTCGGCGCTGCTGTCCGACCGCGGGGCCCTGTATCTGGCGCTGCATGGCCAGGAACACAAGTTGCAGGACCTGCGCAACGAACTGGCCGACACCTGCCCTGGCCTGCGCACGCTCGATCGCAACGCGGTGCTGGCGTTGGTCCCCTGCCTGCGGGCGGAGCAGGTGCATTCCGGGCTGCTCGACCCGATGGCCATGGACATCGACGTGCACGCCTTGCACCAAGGCTTTCTGCGCATGTTGCGTCGCGGCGGCGGCACCGTGTACAACAGGGCCGAAGTCACGCAGGCGCGCCGCGGCGACGGCCTCTGGCAGCTGCAAATGGCCGACGGGCGCAGCGTTGGCGCCCGCGCCCTGGTCAACGCGGCCGGGGCCTGGGCCGACGAAGTCGGCGCCTTGTGTGGTGCGCCCCCCATCGGGCTGGTACCACACCGGCGCAGCGCCTTCACCTTCCGTGCGCCCGACGGAGTCGACGCATCTGGCTGGCCGGTGGTGTCGAGCATGGACGAGAACTGGTACATCAAGCCCGACGCCGGCGTGCTGCTGGGGTCGCCCGCCAATGCCGATCCGACTGTCCCGCACGACGTGGTGCCGGAGGAAATCGACATCGCCACCGCGATCCACGAGATCGAATCGGTCACCACGCTGCAGATCCGCCGTCCCCTGCGCACCTGGGCCGGGCTGCGCTCCTTCGTGCCCGACGGAGAACTGGTGATCGGCTGGGATCCTTCGTGCGAGGGCCTGTTCTGGCTGGCGGCACAGGGCGGCTACGGCATCCAGAGCGCGCCGGGAGCATCCGAGCTGGCGGCGGCGCTGCTGCTGCGCCAGCCAGTACCCGACGCGCTGCTGGCGCAGGGGGTCCAGGCCGAGGCCGTTTCACCCCGCCGACTCCGCTGAACGGGTATGCGGCGCGTGCTGCGCGTCGCCCGACGCCTTGGCCTTACATCAGGCTGTCGGCGAACGCCCGAATCGCGTCGAGGTCGGCCCGTACGATGGTGTGCGCGATATGCTCCTGGTCGAGCAACACGCGTAACGCGCGGTCCACCGCCCGCGCGCCTTCTTCGTCCTGCCGGCGGCCGGCCTGGACATACGGTCCGTCGCCCCGCTCGACCAGCACGTTGATGTTGTCGTGGCGCCCGTACCACTGCAGGATCTGCGCGCGCGTGCGGGCGATATCGCAGACGTTGTCGGCATAGTGGGCGTTGTAGTAGAGCAACTGCGGCAAGGAACACTCGCAGACCAGGTACTGCACCTGGGTGTCGAGCAGCTCCAGCATGCGGAACTGCTGCAAGGCGATCTGGTACTGGTTGCGCAATGCATCGCGATCGCCGCTCCACACCAGCATCCTGGCATGGTCCGGCACCTGCTCCACGGTCTTGTGGTGCTGGTGCAGATGCAGCATGATGGCAGCCGAGAACAAGGACTTGCCACACCCCGGCCCGCCGATGATGTTGACGACCTTGGTCGGATACAGTGCAGCTTGCCGTGGTGGCGGATCGGAGACGGAACGGACAGTAGGCTCGGGCATGTTCGGACTTTCGGTTCATCGGTCGACAAGCCGCAGCTTAACCCTGGTGCGGTCCGGTGACCGCGCACGCATGATGAAAGTTATTGCGATCCGGCGCGACTGATGATCGTATGCCGACCGCCAGCCCCATGAACAGCACTGCATCGTCACGGCCCCTGCGCGAACGCCTGCGCATCAGCGGGCCGGATTACCGACTGCGGTTGGCGGATGGCGCCGGCGACCTGCGCGCGGCCCAGATGTTGCGATTCTTCGTGTTCAACGTCGAGATGCACGAGGGCCTGGCGCAGTCGTTCGCGACCTGCCTGGATGCCGACGACTTCGACGCCGCCTGCGACCACCTGCTGGTCGAAGATGCACGCAGCGGCGAGGTGGTAGGCACCTATCGGTTGCAGACCGGGTTGCGTGCCCGAGAGCACCTGGGCTACTACAGCGCGCGGGAATTCGATTTCCAGCCGTTCGAGCCCCACCGGGACCTCATGCTCGAACTGGGCCGCGCCTGCATTCATCGCGATCACCGCTCCTTTTCCGTGCTCAGCCTGTTGTGGCGCGGCATTGCGGACTACGCGCAGCAGCACCAGGTTCGCTACCTCATCGGCTGCAGTTCGCTGACCAGCCAGGACGGCGCCATCGGCGCGGCCACCTGGCAACGCCTGCTGCCGCATCTGGCCCCGCCGGGCTGGCGCACCACGCCGATGCCTGGCTTCGCGTGCCCGCTGGACACCGTGGCCGCGGACGCGCCCAAGACGCCGAAACTGCTGGCAGCCTACCTGAGCCTGGGCGCGATGATGTGCAGCGCACCTGCGATCGACCGGGATTTCGGCACCATCGACTTCCTCACGCTGGTCGACCTCGCCTCGCCGACGCAAAAACGCCGGCTGGCGCGTTTCGGCATCCAGCTCTGAGCCAGGGCCGGCTGGCGCCCTGCCCGCACGGTCCAAGGCCGACGCGTCATGGCGAACCCTGGGCAACTGCGCGATCAGTCCGTCGCAGGGTAGAGCGGGGTCAGTTCCTTCTCGCGCCGGTGCCAGCGCCGGAACTCACGCAGCGACAAGGGCCGAAAGCCTCGATCGCGGTTGGCGCGGCCGATCTGGAACAGCAGCCGGTATTGCCGCATCAGGTCGGCCCAGGCCTGCAGCAAGGTGGTGCGACGGTCCCAGATATGCGTGCTTTCGGCGCCGGCGCCATTGGCCTCGACAATGGTGAAGGCCTGGCCTTCGCGAACCTGGGCGAAATCGGCAAAACGGATGTCGAAGCGCCCGAAATAGAACTCCGGCAGGCGCTTGGCGATCGCATCGAAACGCGCCTCCATTGCCGTGGTCACGAGGTCATTGCCGTTGCGAAAAATCGCTCCGCGACTGTGGCTGCCGGCAAACGCAAGCCGGATCGCCTGTCCGGGCGCGGGCACTTCCTCGAGTCGCGCCGCATGCCGGCGCAGGTACAGGTGCGGCAACCGCCCCGCGCGCGGGTCGTCCAGGATGAGCTCGCGCAGGGTCCGCCGTCCATCGCCATAGACGTGCGGGAAATACTTCAGCGTGACCGAAATGATGCGGCCCTTTTCCTGCCCCGGCTGGCGGCAGTAGAAGATGCCGGCTTCGCCTTCGAACGGCACGTAGGCTTGCAGCAGCAACCGCGCGCCGCGCGGAAATGCGGCCAGGTACTGGCGCAGCTTGTCGACGCTGCGTACCAGCTGCACGCCCGCGCCGCGACAACCCAGGTCGGGCTTGGCCACCACTGGCAAGCCGAGGCCGGCGGCCTCGAGCCGGCGCAGAGCCAGCGCCACTTCCGCATCCAGGTCCTCGCCAGCGGCATCATCGGCCGCAGCCCGGTCGACGACAATGAACGGCGCGACCCATTCGGGCGTGTGTTGCATCGCCAGCTGCAGGATCTCGGCCTTGGATTCGCCGACGAAGCCGCCGCCCGGAAACGAGGGGTTGGCCACCGTGGGCAGCAAAATGCCCCGGTAACGCAGCATCAGCCACAGGACATACACCACCACTGGTGGATAAAACGCCCACATCGGCCAGAACTCAAAGAAACTCAGCGGCCGGCCGGATTCGTCCAGCGGCGGCATGCCCTGGTGCGGCAGCTGCCCGGTTCCGGCGCCATATTCGAGCGACGCGCTCATACCGGGGCCCCGCACGGCACCACCACCATGGACGCGCGAACAGAACAATTCCACTGACGCAGGCTCACGGCGCCCCTCCTGTCTCGCCCGCCACCGGCGCGCGCGGTTCGCGGTTCCAGAACATCAGCAGGACGGCCAGCAACACGATCGGCAATGCCACCGCCAGCGCGGGCGGTATGCCCAGCGCCTCGCTCAGCACGGAACCGATGGTGGCGCTGAGCCACATCAAACCCCCCGTCCACACTGCGACGGCCAGCACCACCCACAGGAAGAACGGCGCGAATGGCAGCCGGTAGAAACCGCAGGCGGTGTAGGTGACCAGGCGCAGGCCCGGTACCACCCGCGCCAGCACGATGGCGCCGGCATACCGTCGCGCAATCTGCTCGCCCATCCAGCGACCGCGGCCATCGATCAGGCGCCGGCGCAGGGCGGGCACCCGGTTGGCCGCAACGCCCAGTCCGTACAGGCCCAGGTCGCCCAATGCGATGCCGGCCGCCACGGCCAGCACCGCCAGTTCCCAGGACAGCAGGCCCTGTACCGCCAGCACCGCCGCCACGGCAATCGCCAGGTCCTCGAGCAGAAAGGTCGTCAGGATCAACATGATGCAGATGACCCAGGGCTGGGCCGCGCCACGCGCGGCCGCGTCATACAGAGCCACGCCGTCGTGCCACAGGTTCAGCATGTCGGACTTGCCGGGAACCGCCCCGACACCACGCCGCCACCGGGCCGGATCACAAGGGCCGCGGCATGCGGGGCCATGGCCACACCAGGCCTCACTGGCCCAGCACCCCCGGCCAGTTGCGATCGGCCTTGCGGATATGACCGGCGATGTCTTGTTCCCATTTCTTCTGCACCCCGGCATCGTAGTTCAAGTACAGCTTGCCATCGACGATCTTCCACAGCATGGGGTCCGACGAGGCCGTGTCGCCCTCCGATACCGCCCAGGCGCAGTACCCCCCGTATTGAGGCGCATACCGCTCAGGATCCGCGATGAACCGATCGCGGTTGGCCTGGGACGCGAAATGCCATTGCGCGCCCTTGTAACTCGTCGAGAAACGGCTGTCCCCCTTGACTGGCTTGTTTTCGGTGAAATAGGCAACCGTGTCGTACCCGCCGACGGCCACGTTGCTGAAGAAGCCGGTGTAGACCGGATCACTCGCCGCCTGCGCCAGCCCGGCGGGAAGGAACATCGACGACAGACACAGGCTCAATGCCAGCAATACGGTACGCATGGTGCTTTCTCCTTCGGTCGGCGGCCGGCCACCCATGGCCAGCCGCTACCCATTGAGTCGCACCGCGGGCCAAAACCTTACCGGTACCAAGGCCGGTGCGTTCACAGGCTCGGCGCCAATCGGCGGAGCCCACGTACGGGCCACGGCGGTGGCGGTCAATGGCCACGTGCGTCGCCTGGCGCCTCGGTGCGGGTCAATTCCGCGTCCCGCAGCGCCAGCAGTTGCGCAAGGTCCGACTGCACGTCGTCCAGCTCCGGTTGCGGTTCCGACTGCTGCGGCTGCTGCCGCGGTTCGGCATCGAGCCAGGCCGAGGGTTGCGGCAACTCCGGATAGGGGCTTGCCATGTCGAGCGGAAAACACCAGACGATGCTGAGCAGCCATTGGCGTGCCTGCGGATCGATGCGCTCGATCTCGCTCATCAGGCGGGTCTGGAACGCGACGGTGTAACGCAGCAGTCGTTCGTCCCAGTGACGCACGACCAGGCGCAGATGCAGGAAGGTGCGCCGGCCCTGGGGTTCCACCAGCACCTGCGGCTCGACCCAGGTTTCGGGAATGCCGGCCATGCGCAAGGTGTTGCGTGTGCGCACCCGCAACAATTCACGCCGCGTCGGCAATTGGGCGGCGAAGTCCTGGGCATGATCCGCCGAGTCGGCAAACCCCGGTTCGCTGCTCGCGTTGCCGGCATCGCCAGGGCCTCCGAACAGCCGCTTGATCATTTCCATGGTCGCTCCCTTCTACATGTCGGTGACTACGGCGCATCGGCCTCCGATCCAAGGATGCCGATTTGCCACGGGCCCGCCGCGCCAAGCCATGCTCAGCCGGTCAGGCAGGACGTTCCATTTTGCGCCGAGTCACCTGCACCGTCACGTTCATCTGCTTGCAAGCAACGGGCTTGCCGTACCAAATTCCCGGAATTGGCGCTGCAGATGACGGATCGCGCACCACTGAACGGCAGTGCCTGCGCCGCCAGCGCCAGCGTCGGCGCGGCGGCGTCCGGCAGGTGTTCGATCGAAAACGACCATACGCTGCGCAGCTCGCGTGCATCTCGCCGCGGCAGAACCGATACGATCGTGGTCGTCCTGGACCAGGCGGATCTCGGACTGCGGGCTGACCTGCAGATCGGTGGCGGGCATCTGTTGGTCGCGACTGTCGCGCGACCCGAACATGACGCGACGCGCGCCGAAACGCACGGGCTCACGGCAGCGGCAGGTGGTCGAGCGGACGATGTCGTGCACGTTCGACTGCCACCTCCGGATCATCCGC
>CAXBDR010000261.1:0-6451 GCA_963974265.1 uncultured Rhodoferax sp. | reverse complement strand
ACGCCTAGAATGTTTTTTCTATTTTTTCGTTGCTGCAGCACATTGCCGACATCGTGAACGCGCCCCACGCCCCCGGAGTCCGGCCGGAGTCCAATCCGGCGGCCGAACAATTGCTGGACCGCGACGCCTATGCGGCGGCGGTGCTGGGCGAGCAGGGCGGGGCGGATGCGCGCACCACCCGGCCCTATACCGGCGCAACGGGAGCCAGGCCATGAAGCCGCGCGGCTGGTTGCCCCATCCGGTGTTGTCGGCCTTGCTGGTGCTGGGATGGCTGGCGCTGCAACAGAGCCTGGCTGTGCCGCAGATTCTGACCGCCCTGGTGCTGGGCTGGCTGATACCGCGCCTGGTCCATGGATTCATCGGCGAGCGTTTGCATGTGCGCAGCTGGCGCAGCGCCTGGCGGCTGCTGTTCGTCGTGTTCTGGGACATCGTCGTGTCCAACATCACGGTGGCGCGCATCGTTTTGTCGCCCTGGTCCGATCCGCAGCCCGCATGGGTGCCGATCACGCTGGACGTGACCCATCCGACCGCGATCACGCTGCTGGCGACCATCATCACGACGACACCGGGCACGGTGTCGTGCATCGTCGACGACGAGCGCCGCCTGATCCTGGTCCATGCGCTGGACTGCAGCGACCCGGCCGCCATGGCACGGGACATCAAGCAGCGGTACGAGAAGCCGCTGGGGGAGATATTCGGATGACGATCCTGCCGTTGGCACTGGACTTTGCGACGCTGGCCATTGCGCTGGCGATGGTGTTGTGTGGCATCCGGCTGTTTCGCGGCCCCGACATGCCGGACCGCATACTGGCCTTCGACACCTTGTATGTCAACGTCGTGGCGCTGGTGATCCTGCTCGGCGTGCGCTGGCAGACCGCGATGATGTTCGAGGCCGCGCTGATCGTGGCCATGCTGGGATTTGTCGGCACCGTCGCGCTGGCGCGCAATCTCACGCGCGGCGACGTGGTCGAGTAAGGGACAGGAGGAGATGGCGATGCACGACTACCCGCTCTGGATTGAACTGCTGGCCGCCTTCCTGCTGGTGGTCAGCGGTGTGTTCGCGCTGGTGGGCGCGATCGGCCTGCTGCGTTTTCCCGATTTCTTCATGCGGCTGCACGCGCCGACCAAGGCCACGACGCTGGGCGTGGGCGGCGTGCTGCTGGCGAGCATGCTGCTGGGCTTTGCGCGGGGCGAACCCGCGGTGCACGAACTGCTGATCACCTTGTTCCTGTTCGTCCCCGCACCGGTGGCGGCCAACCTGATGGCCATGGCCGCCTTGCACCTGCAGGTGGCCTCGCGTGCCAAGCCGGTCGAGGAGTCCCGCGCGGCTCAGTGATGTTTGCGTGCGCTGCCGCCCTCGGGGTCGCGCGCCAGGCACGTTCGCGGTCGGCTGCGTCAGTGCCCCTTGACGCCTGCCTTCGCCGGGCCGGCCATCAGCTTGTCGGTCACCGCAATCGCCATCGCCGAGAGCAGGAACACGATGTGGATGATGGTCTGCCACATCAGCACCTTCTCGCTGTAGTTGGCGGCGTTGATGAAGGTCTTGAGCAGGTGGATGGACGAGATGCCGATGATGGCGGTGGCCAGCTTGACCTTGAGCACCGACGCGTTGACGTGGCTGAGCCACTCCGGCTGGTCCGGGTGCATCTGCAGGTTCATGCGGCTGACGAAGGTCTCGTAGCCGCCGACGATGACCATGATCAGCAGGTTGGAGATCATGACCACGTCGATCAGTGCCAGCACGACCAGCATCAGCACGGTCTCGTTGAGCGACTTGATCTCGTAGTCGGCCTTGTAGCCGGTGCTGGTGATCAGGGCCTGCAAGGCATCCTGGTTGCCCCAGGCCGCCTCGAGCAGGTGCACGAGTTCGACCCAGAACTGGAACACGTAGACGGCTTGCGCGGCGATCAGGCCCAGGTACAGCGGCAATTGCAGCCAGCGGCTGGCGAAGATCAGGTTGGACAGGGGGCCGATCCCCGCAGGGCGGGGTTTCACGGGCTCGCTCATGGCATGCAGTCAGGGTTAAAGTACAAGGGCGCATTGTAGATTCGGGCAAGGGTGCGAGCCGTTCGCAGATGGCGTTCCCCGTTCCGTCAGTGCCTTGTAAGTGGCTTGCGCGACAGTATGGGCAGTCAAGGTCAGTCCAATCAATCAGACGAGGAGATGCAGGCATGAGTAATGCAATTCAGTCGGTGCTAGTCGAAAACCGGGTGTTCGAGCCCTCCGCCGAAATCGTCAAGGCCGCACGAATTTCCGGCATGGCCGGATACGAGGCCTTGTGCGCCGAGGCCGAGAAGGACTACGAAGGTTTCTGGGCCCGCCTGGCCAGGGAGAACCTGGACTGGAGCAAGCCGTTCACGCGCACGCTGGACGAGTCCAATTCCCCCTTCTACCAGTGGTTCAACGACGGCGAGCTCAACGCCAGCGCCAACTGCCTGGACAAGCACATGGGCACCGAGGTCGAGAACAAGACCGCGGTGATCTTCGAGTCCGACGACGGCCACGTGACCCGCACGACGTACCGCGAGTTGTTGTCCAAGGTCAGCCAGTTCGCCAACGCGCTCAAGGCCAAGGGCATCTCCAAGGGCGACCGGGTGCTGGTCTACATGCCGATGACGCTTGAAGGCGTGATTGCCATGCAGGCCTGCGCACGCATCGGCGCGACGCACAGCGTGGTGTTCGGCGGCTTCTCGGCCAAGGCCTTGCAGGAGCGCATCATCGACGCCGGCGCGGTCGCGGTGATCACCGCCAACTACCAGATGCGCGGCGGCAAGGAACTTCCGCTCAAGGCCATCGTCGACGACGGCCTGGCCATGGGCGGTTGCGAGACGATCAAGACCATCTTCGTGTTCGAGCGCACCAAGACCGCCTGCAACATGGTGGCAGGGCGCGACATCACGTTCGCCGAAGCGCTCAAGGGCCAGTCCGACCAGTGCCCGCCGGTGGCGGTGCCGGCCGAACATCCGTTGTTCATCCTCTACACCTCGGGTTCGACCGGCAAGCCCAAGGGCGTGCAGCATGCCACGGGCGGCTACCTGTTGTGGGCCAGGCTGACGATGGACTGGACCTTCGACCTGAAACCGGCCGACGTGTTCTGGTGCACCGCCGACATCGGCTGGATCACCGGTCATACCTACGTGGCGTATGGCCCGCTGGCGGCCGGCGCGACCCAGATCATCTTCGAGGGTGTCCCGACCTGGCCCAATGCCGGTCGGTTCTGGCAGATGATCGAGAAACACAAGTGCTCGATCTTCTACACCGCCCCCACCGCGATCCGCTCGCTGATCAAGGCGGCCGAGGGCGACGAGAAGGTTCACCCGGCGCGCTCGGACCTCTCCAGCCTGCGCATCCTGGGCTCGGTTGGCGAGCCGATCAATCCGGAAGCCTGGATGTGGTACTACAAGAACGTCGGCGGCGAGCGTTGCCCGATCGTCGACACGTTCTGGCAGACCGAGACCGGCGGGCACATGATCACGCCGCTGCCCGGTGCGACGCCGATGGTTCCCGGCAGTTGTACCTTGCCGCTGCCCGGCATCATGGCGGCCATCGTCGACGAGGCTGGCAAGGACCTGCCCAACGGCACCGGTGGCATCCTGGTCGTCAAGCGGCCGTGGCCGTCGATGATCCGCACCATCTGGAAGGATCCGGAGCGTTTCAAGGCCAGCTACTTCCCGCCCGAGATGGGCGGCAAGATGTACCTGGCCGGCGACGGTGCGGTGCGCAGCGAGGATCGGGGTTATTTCCGCATCACCGGCCGCATCGACGACGTGCTCAACGTCTCGGGCCACCGCATGGGCACTATGGAGATCGAGTCGGCGCTGGTGGCCAAGACCGACCTCGTTGCCGAGGCGGCCGTGGTCGGCCGTCCGGACGACGTGACCGGAGAGGCGATCTGCGCCTTCGTCGTGCTCAAGCGCAGCCGACCCACCGGCGACGAGGCCAAGCAGATCGCGACCGAACTGCGCAACTGGGTGGCCAAGGAGATAGGTCCGATCGCCAAGCCCAAGGACATCCGCTTTGGCGACAACCTGCCCAAGACCCGCAGCGGCAAGATCATGCGCCGCCTGTTGCGCAGCCTGGCCCGTGGCGAGGCGATCACGCAGGACACCTCGACGCTGGAGAATCCCGCCATCCTCGACCAGCTGGCCGAGAAGTTGTAGGCAGGCCGGGCCGCCGCCGCCATGCAGCAGGCGGCCGCGCCCGGGCCTTCATGGCTGGATGCGGCCGACCATCTCCAGTGCGCCGGAGCTTCGGCGCAATACGATACCTTCGCCCGACGCGGTGTAGGTGCCGGTCAGCGCCGAGATATTCACCTGGTGCGTCACCACCACCAGGGCGCCGGGGCCATTCCACTGCAGCAGCAGCGCGCGTGCGGCGGCAGTCTGCTCCGGCGCGTTGTCGCGGTCCTGGAAAAACGAGTTGAAGGCCGGCTCCGGCGTCACGCGGCCGGGGAAGGCGAGTTCGGCCGTCTCGCGGGTGCGGCACCATTGCGAGGCCAGCACCTTGCCGACCGCCACGCGTTGCGCGCGCAGGCGCTCGCCGATGCGGCGCGCCTGTTCTCGGCCACTGGCGTCGAGGTTGCGCTGGGTGCCGCAGTCGCCGATCCGGAACGTAGCCGGGTCTCCGATGCCGGGTGCGTTGGCGTGGCGAAACAACACGATGGCGCCAGTGCGCAAGGCGTCCCAGGCAGCGGTGTCATCGACGGTGGCCTGCGCACCGGCCGGGCGCTGCGGCCCCCCTGCGGCAAAGACGCAGAACGCGGTGGCTGCCACGATGGCAAGGCGACGGGACGGATTCGGTACGGGGTATCGGTTCATGCTGCCGGTGTGCGTGTTCGCGACGCGTGTGTTCCCCGTGGGACCATCGTGAATGGTGCGAGTTCCATGCAAAGGCTGCTTGTACGCCGTCTCGCCCATGAAAAAACCCGCCGGCCGTTGCACGGCGGGCGGGTTGGCAGGGGTATGGCGCTGCGGGCGCCACAAGCGCCGCCGGCTTATTTCATCGACAGCACCCAGGCCGCGAGTTTCTTGGCCTCGGCTTCATTGACCTGGGTATTCGCCGGCATCGGCACCGGCCCGTAGACGCCCGAGCCGCCTTTCATGATCTTGACGGCCAGCTTGTCGACCGCACCGGCCTGGCCGGCGTATTTGGCGGCGACTTCCTTGTAGCTCGGTCCGACCAGCTTCTTCTCGACCGTGTGGCAGCTCATGCAGTTCTTCGCGGAGGCCAGGGCCTGGTCGGCGAATGCCGGCGCGGCGATGGTGGCAGACAGCGCGATCGCCATGCTGGCCCAGGTTGCTTTCATCATGGACTTCCTCTTGGTTGGGTTACAGTTCCTGCGGGCGATTGTAAGTAACGCGCTTGGCGCCCCGTGTCAGCAAATGTGTCGAATTTCTGGGAGAGCGTGATGTATTTTCTGGGTCTGGGCCTGATCCTGCTGGTGATGAAGTACCTGGAGATCGGGCCTGTGGCCGCCTGGAGCTGGTGGTGGGTTCTTTCCCCATTCGCCCTGGCGGTGGCCTGGTGGGCCTGGGCAGACTCGAGCGGTTACACCAAGCGCAAGGCGATGGAGCGCGAGGACGCACGGCGCAAGGACCGCATCGACCGGAACAAGGAAGCCATCGGGACCGGCCCGCGCAAGCGGCGCTGACGGGCACGCGCCTCGCACCCGCGCGGGCAGGCGCGGGCGTCGGGCCTCTCGTGGCGGTCGTCGAAGCCGCGGCGCTGTGGCCGCGGCCGTTCATCGATCGATCAGTAGTTGTCCAGCACGGCGCCCTTGCTGGCCGATGCCGCATTGAACGCGAACTTGGCCTGCACGCCGCGCGTGTAACGCGGCGCGGGCGCCTTCCATGCCGCGCGACGCCGCGCGAGTTCGGCATCGTCGACGTTGAGTTGCAGCAGCAGCTGATGGGCGTCGATGGTGATCGTGTCGCCTTCCTCGATCAGCGCGATGTTCCCGCCCGCGGCGGCTTCCGGTGCCACATGGCCGACCACCATGCCCCAGGTGCCGCCGGAGAAGCGCCCGTCGGTAATCAGGCCGACCGACTCGCCCAGGCCCTGGCCGACCAGCGCGCCGGTGGGCGCGAGCATCTCGGGCATGCCGGGCCCGCCCTTGGGCCCGAGGTAACGCAACACCATCACGTCACCGGCGACGATCTTGCCGGCCAGGATGGCGGCCAGCGCCGATTGCTCGTCATCGAACACCCGGGCCGGGCCGGTGATGACCGGGTTCTTCAGGCCGGTGATCTTGGCCACGCAGCCCTCGGGCGACAGGTTGCCCTTGAGAATCGCCAGGTGGCCCTGGGCGTACATCGGCTTGTCGATCGGACGGATCACGTCCTGGTCGGCGCGCGGTACGTCGGGGATGTCCTTGAGCACCTCGGCAATCGTCTGTCCGGTGATGGTCATGCAGTCGCCGTGCAGCAGGCCGGCGGCCAGCAGCGTCTTCATG
>CAXBDR010000260.1:0-6478 GCA_963974265.1 uncultured Rhodoferax sp. | reverse complement strand
ACGGATTGCTTGCGCCATGACGGGGGTCCTGTAGGTAGTGGGGCATTGTCGTCGCACTGACGCGAAAACGCCCGCCCCACAAACCTGCGGGCGGGCGAGTCGACGGCCTCGGGCCGGGTTCAGTCCAGCGTCGCGCCCGAGGCCTTGATCACCGGTACCCAGCGGTTGATCTCGGCGGTGTGGAAGGCGGTGAATTCCTCCGGGCCTTTTTCCATGATGGCGCTGCCATTGGCGGCGAACTTCTGGCGCACGTCCGGCTTGGCCAGTGTTTCGCTGATCGCCTTCGAGATACGCGCGACGACGTCCTTGGGCATGCCGGCCGGGCCGACGATGCCTTGCCAGCCCGAGGTCTCCAGGCCCGGATAACCGGCCTCCTTGGCAGTCGGCACGTTGGGCAGGCTGGCGATGCGCTGCGCATCGGTCACGTACAGCGCCTTGAGCCGGCCGCTCTGGATGTGCTGCAGCAAGACGGTGGACACGTCGACCAGCAGGTTGGTCTGGCCGCCGATCAGGTCCTGCACCGCCGGCGACGATCCCTTGTAGGGCACGTGGACCAGCTTGGTGCCGGCGATCTGGTTGAGCATCTCGCCGTTGAGGTGGGTGATGGAGCCGGCGCCGCCGCTGGCGAAGTTGGCCTTGGCCGGATTCGCCTTGGCCCAGGCGATGAATTCGGCCAGCGTGTTGGCCGGATGGTTCGCCGGCACGGCGGCGATGAAACCGGAACCCGAGGTCTGGTGGATGTAGGTGAAGTCCTTCTGCGGATCGTACGGCTTCTTCGACACCATGTTGGGCACCAGCACGAAGGGGCCGATGTTGGCCACCAGGATGGTGTAGCCGTCGGCTGGCGTGCGCGTCAATTCACCGGCGGCCAGCACGCCACCGGCGCCGGGCTTGTATTCGACGATGACCTGCTGACCCAGCGCCTCCTGCAGGCCGGGCTGCAGGTTGCGCGCCACCGCGTCGATGCCGCCGCCGGGCGGGAAACCGACGACGAGCTTGATCGGCTTGCTGGGCCAGGCCTGCGCCTGTGCCTGCCCGGCCAGGCCGGTGAGCGCCAGCACGGCGGCCGACGCGATCAATACCGTGCGACGGCGCGCGGCGGCGATGGGGTGTTTGGGATGCATGGTCTTCCTTTCAGTAGCCTGTGGTGTTGACGTGAACCTTCTGCGAACGGATGGTGGACAAGACGGCGGCGCACTGGCGCATCATCAGCCCGAGGTCGGACGCGCAGCCGATGTAGTCGATGCCGATGCCCCGGTAGATGGCCACGGCTTCGGCCGTGCCGGCGACGCTGCCCACCGGCTTGCCGGCCGCGTGGATACGCTCCACGGCGCGGGCCATGGCTGCCACGACATCGGCGTGCATCGGGTTGCCGACATGGCCCATGGCGCCGCTGAGGTCGCCCGGGCCGAGGAAGACGGAGTCGACACCCTCGACGCCGGCGATCGCGTCGACCTGGGTCAACGCCTCGGGCGTCTCGATCTGCACCACGACGCTGATCGCGTCGTTGGCGACCTTGAAGTAGTCCGGCTGGGTACCGAACCGCGATCCGCGGCTCATCGCAGCCATGCCGCGCACGCCTTGTGGCGCGTATTTGCAGGCTGCCACGGCCTTGCGTGCCTCGTTGGCGTCCTGCACGAACGGGAACATCACGGTCTGCGCGCCGGCGTCGAGCACGCGCTTGACCATCACGGTGTCGTTCCATGGCACCCGGGTGATCGGCAGCATCGGCGTGCCGGCAATGGCCTGCAACATGCGCACCAGGTTGTCCAGGTCCAGCGGCGTGTGCTCCATGTCGACGACGGCCCAGTCGAAGCCGACACATCCGAGCGCCTCGGCCGTCAACGGGGAAGCGGCCATCGCGAAGGTCCCCACCGGGTAGCCGGCAGGCAGGTCCTTGCGGGCCAGGAGGGTCTTGAAGGGGTTGTTCATGGGCATCGGTGTTTCAGAAGATGACGGGTTCCGGCGTGGGCTGCGTGCCGTGCAGGAAGTCGAAGTCGCAGCCCTCGTGGGCCTGCGTCACGTGTCGCTGGTACAGCCAGGTGAAGCCGCGCTGGAACGGCTGCGCCGGTGCGCTCCAGGCCGCGCGGCGACGCGCGAGTTCGTCGTCGGACACGTCCAGGTGCAGGCTGCGCGCCGCCACGTCGAGCGTGATCGTGTCGCCGGTGCGCACCAGCGCCAGCGGGCCGCCGACCGCGCTTTCGGGCGCGATGTGCAGCACGCAGGTGCCGTAGTGGGTGCCGCTCATGCGCGCATCGGACAGGCGCAACATGTCGCGCACGCCGGCCTGGAGCAGCTTCTTCGGAATCGGCAGGTTGCCCCATTCCGGCATGCCGGGCGCGCCGACCGGTCCGGCGTTGCGCAGCACCAGAACGGTGTTCGCGTCGCAGTCGAGGTCCGGGTCGGCCATGGCCGCCAGCATCTGGGGCTGGCTGTCGAACACCAGCGCCCGACCGCTGTGGCGCAGCAGGTTCTTCGACGCGGCGCTGGGCTTGATGACCGCGCCCTGCGGCGCGAGGTTGCCACGCAGCACCGCCAGCGCGCCGGCGTCGGTCACCGGGTTGTCGAGCGGCCGGATCACCTGGGCGTCGAGCACCTCGGCGCCGGCGATGTTGTCGCCGATGCTGCGGCCGTTGACCGTCATCGCGTCGAGCGCCAAGTGCGGCCGGATCTGATGCATCAGCGCCGGCAGGCCGCCGGCGTAATAGAAGTCTTCCATCAGCCGGTCGCCGCTGGGAAACAGGTTGGCCAGCACCGGCACCTTGCGGCCGATCGCGTCCAGGTCGTCGAGTGTCAGCGGCACGCCGGCACGCCGTGCCATCGCGATGATGTGCACGGCGGCGTTGGTGGAGCCGCCCAGCGCCATCTGCACCGCGATTGCATTGTGGAAGCTGCAGGCGCTCAGCAGCGTCGAGGGCTTGCAGTCTTCCCAGATCATGCCGACGATACGTTCGCCGCAGTCGGTGGCCATGCGGGTATGGGCCGAGTCCATGGCCGGGATCGAACTGGCGCCGGGCAAGGTCAGCCCCAGTGCCTCGGTGATGCCGGTCATGGTCGAGGCCGTACCCATGGTGTTGCAGGTGCCCGGCGCGCGGGTCATGCGCGACTCCAGGTGTTGCCATTCCGCGGCATCGATGTTGCCGGCCTGGTATTCGTCCCAGAACATCCGGGTGTGCGTGCCGGCGCCGACGGTGCGCGAGACGCCGCCCTTGACGTGGCGGTCGTTGAGCATCGGCCCGGCCGGGCAGAAGATGGTCGGTATGTCCATGCTGATCGCGCCCATCAGCGTGCCGGGCGTGGTCTTGTCGCAGCCGGCCAGGATGACGGCGCCGTCGCACGGCAGGCTGCGCAGCAGTTCCTCGACCTCCATCGCCAGGAAGTTGCGATACAGCATGGTCGTGGGCTTGACCATGACCTCGCCCAGGCTCATCGCCGGCAGCTCCACCGGGAAGCCGCCGGCCAGCAGGATGCCGCGCTTGACGCTTTCCGCGCGTTCGCGCAGGTGGGCATGGCAGGGCGAAAGATCGCTCCAGGTGTTGATGATGGCCACGATCGGGCGGTCCATCACGTCTTCGCGCCGCACGCCTTGTTGCTGCATGCGCTGGCGGTGCGCGAATCCGCGCATGCCGGCATCGGCGAACCAGCGCCGGCTGCGGAGCTGGTCCAGGGTCTTGGAGGGGGGTGTTTTCACGGATGTCTCGGGAAGCTGTTAGCGCTAACATTAACCGGCCGGCAGCCACCTGTCATCATGGCAAACCCCTATGAAGTCATCTAGATCACCGATTCCCCCGGATGCGGCGGGCACCAAGCCGAAGCCGCAGGCGCGCGGGCGTGGGCTCGGCCGCGCGACCCAGGCCACCGTCGCCGCGCAGGCCGGCGTGACGACGATGACGGTGTCGCGTTTCCTGCGGGCGCCGCAGCAGGTGGCCGCCGAGACCGCCGACAGGATTCGTGCCGCGCTCGAGCGCACCGGCTACACGCCGAACAAACACGCCGGCATGCTGGCCGGACGCCGCTCGAGCATCGTCGCGGTGATCGTGCCCAGCATCGCCAGTTCGACTTTTGCCGGAACCGTGCAGGCGCTCAGCGACGGCCTGCAGCCGCGTGAACTGGAGTTGCTGCTGGCCGCCACCAACTACGACCCGCAGCGCGAGGAGCAGCAGATCCGCGCCGTGCTGGCCTGGTCGCCGTCGGCACTGGTGGTCACCGGGCGCACGCGCACGCCGGCGGCGAGCGCATTGCTGCGCCAGGCCCAGGCCGATGGCATGCCGGTGGTGCAGATCTGGGATTTCGACGCGCGTGCCAGTGGTTTCGTGCAGATCGGTTTCAATCACACGCGGGTCGGCGAACTGATGGCGCGGCATCTGCTGTCGCTGGGCCACCATGACCTGGTCTATGTGGACAACAGCGTGCCGCACGACCTGCGCGCGCATGAACGTGGCAAGGCCTTTGTGCGGGTCGCGCGCACGGCGCGGGCCCGGGTGCGCCTGGTGAACATGCCGCGGCTCGAGCCCATGGCGGCCGGGCGCGCCGTGTTGCAGCAACTGCGGGCCGAGGGGGTGGTACCGCGTGCGATGGCCTTCGCCAGTGATTTCCCGGCCGCCGGCGCCTGGCTGGCGGCGCAGGACGCCGGCATCGCGGTGCCCGCGCAGTTGGCGATGCTGGGTTTCGGCGACTATCCGATCGCATCCCAGCTCGGCGCCGGGCTGAGCACCGTCAGCGTGGATCGCCAGTCGCTGGGCACGATCTGCGCACAGCAAGTGCTCGCCATGGTGTATCCGGAGTCGTCGCCGCCCGTGGCGGCAGAGCAATGCGAGATCCGGCCACGCATCGTGGCGCGCGGGAGTACCTGAGCGTCGGCCCGCGCTCGCGGCGTTCGCGCGGCGCGATCGTCATGGCTCGCGCCGGGCGAACGCCCGCTCGGCCCGTTCGCGCCCGAGATCGATCAACTCCTCGGCGCGCCAGAACTCGAAGAAGCCGCAGGCATTGCGGGGGATCTCGATCGTCACATCCGGCGAATAGGTCGACAGGCGCAGTCGCGCAATCGTGTCCTGCATGGTCTGCATGGACAGGAAGGCCACGTCGATCAGCCCGTGGCGCGGGCCGCTGTCGGCGCGTGCCGGCTGCAGGTTGTCGATGAACCGCGCGATACGGGTGCGGTAACTGTTGTCCTCGATCAGGGAGGCGCTGACTTCGGGCAGGGCGTTCGACTCTTCGGGGCCGCTCAGGTTCACCACCACCTTCAGGTCGGTGGGGTCATCGAGGGTGGGGCTGATGGGCACCGGGTTGACCAGGGCACCGTCGAGCAAGGTGCGCTCGCCGTGCTGGAAGGGCGTGAACACCAAGGGCGTGGCGATCGACGCCCGGATGGCGTCGAACATCTGGCCCTGGCGCAGCCAGACTTCCTCGCTCGAGTGCATGTCGGTGGCCACTGCCGTGAAGGCCATGGGCAGGTCCTCGATGGCACAGTCGCCGATCAGCTCGCGCAACACGGTCATGATGCGTTCGCCCTTGAACAGGCCGGGTCGGCCGATCGTCGGATCGAGCAGGCGCAGCACATGCATGCGCTCGAGCGCCAGCACCCATTCCGCATAGACCTCGAGTTTGTGCGCGGCGTAGATGCCACCGACCAGGGCGCCGATGGACGACCCGGCAATGGACTGGATGCGGTAGCCGTTTTCGTTCAGCCACTGGATCACGCCGATATGCGCCAGGCCGCGCGCGCCGCCGCTGCCGAGGACGAGGGAGACGGAGTTCGAAGCTGTTGACATGCGGGAGCCGATGAGCGGGGGCGTTCATTTTCGCCGACGGCGCCGGGGTGCGCGGCGCGCCTTGCGGCTGTTTCCCGGTGCGCAGGCCTGTCACGTGGCCCGGTGGACGGGCGATCACCTGCCTGCGGTCAACCCGCGCTGGCCTGCGCCAGTTTCTCCAGTTGCGTCACCATCGCATCCGCCACCTGCAAGCCATCGCGCTCCGCCTTGCGTTCCAGCGCCAGCCGCCGCGCACCGGCCAGCCGCACGCCATCGTCGCGCAGCATCTCGGTGATCACGGTCTCCATGCGGTCGTAATAGGTGTCGGTGCCGGCGAGTGCGCCCGGATCGATGACGATGAAGGCCTGCCCGATACGCGGCTGGTTGCCTTCGTCGACGAAGAACGAACTGGCCTCGAAGCCGAACTGCGCGCCGATGACGGCGGTCACCATGAGCTCGACCATCAGCGCCAGCATCGCGCCCTTGGGGCTGGTGGCGGCGCCGACCGGCAACATCGAGCCCATCATGCCTTTTTGCGGGTCGGTCGTGGGTTCGCCGTCGGCGTCCACGGCCCAGCCCAGCGGGATGGACTGGCCGGCCTTGGCCGCCACCATCAGCTTGCCGCGAGCGACTTCGCTCAGCGACAGGTCGATCATCAGCGGGTCGCCGTTGCGGCGCGGGAAGATCGCGGCCACCGGGTTGGTGCCGAACACCGGATGCTTGCCGCC
>CAXBDR010000259.1:0-6525 GCA_963974265.1 uncultured Rhodoferax sp. | reverse complement strand
CGATGATCAGTTCGCTGCCTTGCAGGTCGCTCACCTGGGCCGTCGGCTGGATGCGCGCCAGCAGTTCGGCCTGCTCGTGCGGCCCCAACTGCCCCTTGTCGACACGGGCCTGCGTGCGCAGGGTGCTGTAGGCCTTGCCGGCATCGGCCTTGTCCTGGGTGACATCCTTGAGCACGGTGGTGATGCCGCGACCGGCCTGCACGTAGGCAATGCCCGCGCCCATCATGCCGGCGCCCAGGATGCCGACCCGGTTCGGTCGGAAACGCGGGATGTCCTTGGGCCGGGAGGCGCCGGACTTGATCGCATTGAGGTTGAAGAAGAAGGTGTTGACCATGTTCTTCGCCACCGGGCTTACGATCAACCGGGCAAGGTATCGGCTCTCGATGCGCAAGGCGGTGTCGAAATCGACCTGGGCGCCCTCGACCATGGCTGCCAGCGCCGCCTCGGGGGCGGGGTAGAGGCCACGCGAGGTCTTCTTGAGCATGGCCGGCGCCACCGACAAGGCCTGTGCCAGCTTCGGGCTGCTGGGCAGGCCGCCGGGGATCCGGTAGTTCTTGTCGTCCCAGGGCTGGAGCGCCACCGGATGGGCGGCGATCCAGGTGAGGGCGGCGGCGCGCAAGGCGCCGGCGTCAGCCACCAGTTCGTCGACCAGTCCCATCTCGTGCGCCTGGCGCGGGTTGAACAGGCGGCTTTCCAGAATGTAGGGCTGGGCCCCCATCAGGCCGAGCAGCCGGACCATCTTGGTGATGCCCGATGCGCCGGGGATCAGCCCGAGCGTGACTTCGGGCAGGCCGAGCTGGATCTTCGGATCGTCGACGGCGATGCGGCAATGCCCGACCAGCGCAACTTCCCAGCCGCCCCCGAGCGCAGCGCCATTGAGGCAGCTGACCACCGGCTTGCCCAGGGTCTCGAGGGGGCGGAAGTTCTTCTTGTTCTGCTCGATCTCGCGAAACAAGGCACCGGCGTCGGATGGCTGCAGCCGCATCAGGCCCTTGAGGTCGGCGCCGGCGAAGAAGGTCGTCTTGGCCGAGGCCAGGATGATGCCGCGTATCGTGTCCTTCTCGCGCACCACCTGCTCCGTGACCGTCGTCAGGTCCTGCTGCCAGTCGCGGCACATCGTGTTGACCGGCGAGCCCGGCTCGTCGAAGGTGATGGTCGCAATGCCGTCGGCGTCGCGTTCGTATCGAATGGTTTTCATCGTTGCGGGTTCGGGTCGGGTTGCAGTGCGGTTGCGCTCAGACGCGCTCGACGATGGTCGCGATGCCCATGCCGCCGCCGACACACAGGGTAGCCAGTCCGTAGCGCAGCTTGCGCCGATGCAGTTCGTCGATCAGCGTATTGAGGATCATCGCGCCAGTGGCGCCCAGCGGATGGCCCATGGCGATCGCGCCGCCGTTGACGTTGACCTTCTCGTGCGGCACGCCCATCTCCTTCATGAAGCGCATCGGCACCGCGGCAAAGGCCTCGTTGACCTCGAACAGGTCGATCTGGTCTATCGTCATGCCGGCCTTGGCCAGCGCCTTGCGTGCGGCCGGCATCGGCCCGGTGAGCATGATGGTCGGGTCGGCGCCGCTGAGCGCGGCGGCCACGATACGCGCACGCGGCACGAACCCGTGCGTCTTGCCGGCATCCTCGGAGCCGATCAGGATGGCGGCGGCACCATCGACGATGCCCGAGGAGTTTCCGGCATGGTGCACATGGTGGATGCGCTCGACCTGCGGGTAACGGGTCAGGGCGACCTGGTCGAACCCCATCGCGCCCATCTGCTCGAACGCCGGCCGCAGGGCGGACAGGCCTTCCATCGTGGTGTGCGGCTTGATGAATTCATCGGCATCGAGGATGGTCTGGTCCAGGAAGTCCTTGACCGGCACCACCGAACCGGCGAAGAAGCCGCCTTCGCGCGCGCGTGCGGCTCGCTTCTGGCTTTCGAGTGCAAACGCGTCGACGTCCTCGCGCGCGAAGCCCTCGATGGTCGCGATCAGGTCGGCGCCGATGCCCTGGGGCACGAAGGCGGTGGCGCTGTTGGTCTCCGGATCCTGCGCCCAGGCGCCGCCGTCGGAGCCGATCGGCACCCGGCTCATGCTCTCGACCCCGCCGGCCACGACCAGGTCCTCCCAGCCCGAACGCACCTTCTGCGCCGCCATGTTGACGGCTTCCAGGCCGGAGGCGCAGAAGCGGTTGAGCTGCACGCCCGAGCAGCGGAAATCCCAGCCGGCCTTGAGCGCCGCCACCTTGGCGATGACCGATCCCTGCTCGCCGATGGGCGAGACGACGCCCATGACCACGTCATCGACCTGCGCCGTATCGAAGTCGTTGCGTCGTTGCAATTCGGTCAGCACGCCGGCCAGCAGGTTGACCGGCTTGACTTCGTGCAGGCTGCCGTCTTTCTTGCCTTTGCCGCGGGGGGTGCGGATCGCGTCATAGACGAATGCTTCGGTGCTCATGGTGGCGTCTCCTGTGGGTCGATGGACATGACCGGCGCACGCGGCGCACGGCGCGCAACTGCGCTTGGGGCCAGCAAAAGAGTATAGGCATGCATGCCGGTGATGCTGTCGCCGAGGTGCCCGGGGTGCCGGTCGGGCCGCCAGTGCGCTAGCATGAGGCAACCGTGGGGCGCCATCGACGTCCCTGTCACATCCCTGGACGCCCGATGATCGAACGCACCCTCTACACCCCCGAACACGTCGCGTTCCGCGACAGCTACCAGCGCTTCGCCGACAAGGAGATCGCCCCCCACCATGCGAACTGGGAGGAGCAGGGTTATGTCGACCGGGCAGTGTGGGAGAAGGCCGGCGCCAACGGCTTCCTGTGCATGACCATGCCCGAGCCCTATGGCGGCGCCGGGGCCGACCGGCTGTATGCGGTGGCCCAGATGGAGGTGAACGCCGCCGGCGGCTACAGCGGCATCGGATTCAGCCTGCACAACGAGATCGTCGCGCCATACATCGAGCGTTACGGCACGGCGGAGCAGAAGGAAAAATACCTGCCGGCCATGGCGCGCGGCGAGATCATCGGTGCCATCGCGATGAGCGAGCCGGCGGCCGGCTCCGACCTGCAGGGCATCAAGACCACGGCCGTGCGGCAGGACGATGGCAGCTACCTGCTCAATGGCAGCAAGACCTTCATCACCAACGGCTGGCATGCTGACCTGGTCATCGTCGTGGCCAAGACCGATCCCGGGGCCGGGGCACACGGCATCAGCCTGCTGCTGGTCGAACGCGGGATGCCGGGCTTCGAGAAGGGCCAGCGGCTGAAGAAGCTCGGGCTCAAGGCCCAGGACACGTCGGAGCTGTTCTTCGACAACGTGCGGGTACCCGCCGAGCAGGTGCTGGGAGGCGAGGCGATGGTGGGCAAGGGGTTCGTCTGCCTGATGCAGGAGCTGCCATGGGAGCGGCTGCAGATCGCGATTGGCGCCGTGGCGTCGGCGCAGTCCGCGATCGACCAGACGATTACCTATGTCAAGGAGCGCAAGGTCTTCGGCGGCACCGTGGCCGGTTTCCAGAACACCCGCTTCACGCTGGCCGAGTTGCAGACCGAGGTCCAGGTGGCGCGGGTGTTCGTCGACAAGTGCCTGGAGCTGGTGTTGCAGGAGAAGCTGGACACCGCCACGGCCAGCATGGCCAAGTACTGGTGCAGCGACCTGCAGTGCAAGGTCATGGACGAATGCCTGCAATTGTTTGGCGGATACGGCTACATGTGGGAGTACCCGATCACGCGAGCCTTCGCCGACGCGCGGGTGCAACGCATCTATGGCGGCACCAACGAGATCATGAAGGAAGTCATCACCCGGTCCATGGGACTGGCCGGCAAATGACACCATGCAATCAATGAGAGGACAGGCAATGGTGTACCAACTGTATTACTGGCCGACGATCCAGGGCCGCGGCGAATTCGTGCGGCTGGCGCTCGAGGCGGCGGGAGCGCCTTATGTGGACGTGGCGCGCGGCGACGCCGAACACGGGCAGGGCGTGCCAGCCATGCTGGCGCTGATGGGCGACACCCGGCAGCCACATCCGCCGTATGCGCCGCCCTTCCTGCGCCACGGCAAGGTGATGGTGGCGCAGACGACGGCCATCCTGCAATACCTGGGGCCGCGCTTGTCGCTGGTCGGCAAGAGCGCGGCCGCGCAGTTGTGGACGCACCAGATCCAGCTGACGGTGGCCGACCTGGTCGGCGAGGTACACGACACGCACCACCCGATCTCCTCGGCGCACTATTTCGAGCAGCAGATCCCCCAGGCGATCGAGCGCGCGCGCGCGTTTCGCGGCACCCGGTTGCCCAAGTACCTGGGCTGGTTCGAATCCATCCTGGCGCGCAATCCGGCCAACGCCGACGCGACCCGAGCCTGTCTGGTGGGCGCGCGGCTCTCGTATGCCGACCTGTCGCTGTTCCAGGTGGTCGAGGGCCTGCACTACGCGTTTCCGAAAGCGATGCGCCGGCAGATGCGCCAGTACCCGCTGCTCGCACGGCTGCGCCAGGTGGTGCCACGCCAGCGGCGCCTGGCCGCCTACCTCGCCAGCGCGCGCCGCATCCCGTTCAACGAGGACGGCATTTTTCGCAGATATCCCCAGCTCGATGCGTAGCATCGATGCGGTGCGGGTCGCGGAATTTCACCAGCTCAGCGGATCGACGCAGTAATACTGGCGCAGCTGCGCAAACAGCGCCGGGTGCTCCTGCGCCATGCGCTGCGCCTGTTCGAAAAACGCTTCCGACGCCACCGCAAAGAACTCGCCCGGATTGGTCGCGCCATAGTCGCTGAGCAGGCCGCCCGTGTGGCCGGCGGCAACACGTTGCTGCAAGGCGGCGAATTCGTCACCGAACACCCGGGACCAGTCGCGGTAGGAGCGCCGGCTGCCCAGCGCCGGTGCACCGTTGGCCTGGCCGCTTTCCTGGTCGAGCTGGTGTGCGAACTCGTGGATCACGACATTGCGCCCGTCGCCCGGGTCGGTGATGCCGTTTTCCACGTCCTGCCAGGACAGGATGACCTGGCCTTGCGACCAGGACTCGCCGGACAACACCTGGCGCAGGTCCTGCATCACGCCCATGCCCACCGGCTGTGCGCGCGAGACGACAAAGGGGCCCGGGTAGACCAGGATCTGCCGCAGGCTGGGGAAATACCCGGCGTCGCGATTGAGCAGCAAGACGCAGGCCTGGGCCGCGATCGTGACCCGCATCGCGTCCGTCAGCGTGATGTCGCCGCAGGCAATGAACGGCTTTTCCGCCAGGAACACCTGGATGTGCGCCTTGAGTTGCAGTTGCAGGTCGGCAGGCAGGCGTTGCACGAAGGGCAAGCGCTGCAACACGGCGCGCCACGGAGCCGGGAAGGGCTGGGCGCGCAGGCGCGCACGACGGCGCTCCAGCAACCAGGGCCGGGCGAGCAGCCAGGTCACGAAAACCAGCGCGAGCAGGGAGAAGATCAGGAAAGACAAGGGATCGGTGGGCGGGTGATCGGTTGTTGCAGCACATGGGTGCGATCGCGCCGCTTGCAATGGCAGGGGCATCAAGGCTTGCGCATTGTCCGGTCTGCGACACTGCCGCGCGTTTTCCGTTGACAATAGACCGACCGGTCTATAGACTGCGACTCCATGGAAACCAACCCGACCCGTGAACGCCTGATCGCGGCGATGAGCGACCTGCTCGAGCGCCGCGGCTTCCATGGCGTGGGCCTGAGCGAACTGCTGGCCCAGGCCCAGGCCCCCAAGGGCGTGCTGTACCACCACTTCCCCGGAGGCAAGACGGCGCTGGCCGTGGCTGCGATCGAGTCCATCGCCGCACGGATCGCCGAGAGCCTGGAACGCCTGATGCACCAGCAGCACGATCCGATCCCGGCATTGCACGGCTGGATCGCGTCGGCCCAGCGTCGGCTCGACGCCAGCGGGTTCGAGCGGGGCTGTCCGCTGGCAACGGTCGCACTCGAATCCACGGCCGACGACATCGCCTTGCGCACGGCCCTGGCCCGCGCGTTTGCCGACATCCGCGGCCGCATCGCGGCAGCGCTGAACGGCGCCGGCGTACCTGAGCCGCGTGCACGTGGCCTGGCCAGCCTGATGGTCGCCACCTACGAAGGCGGCCTGTTGCAGGCCCGCGTGGCCGGCAGCGGCGAACCGATGGCGCTGGCCACGCAAACCTTGCTCGAGCTGTTGCAGAACACCTCTTCGACCGGAACCCCGAGATGACCACGAACCTTGACCAGCCCCGGATCCTGCCACTGACGACCCAGGACGGATGCACCATCCACGCCACGCTGTACCCGGCCGCACGACCGGCGCGAGCCCATCTGGTGGTGGCCGGCGCCACCGCCGTGCCCCAGGGTTACTACCGCCGCTTCGCCGAATACGCAAGCGCGCGCGGCTACCACACGATGACATTGGACTACCGCGGCATCGGCTTGTCGGCCCCACCCACGCTCAAGGGGTTTCGCATGAACTACCTGGACTGGGCGCGGCAGGACCTGGCGGCCGCCGTGCAGGCCATGGCTCACCCGGATCTGCCGCTGGTCATGGTTGGCCACTCGTACGGCGGACA
>CAXBDR010000258.1:0-6557 GCA_963974265.1 uncultured Rhodoferax sp. | reverse complement strand
GCACGCTGGGCCCGCGTCAGGTAGGCGACGCCCGGTGTCGGCAACGGCCCGAGCAGGACGACATCGACGCCGGCCGAGTTGAACCCGCTCTCCAGCGCGCTTTCGAGCATGTATCCCGAGATCCGGGTGTCCTTGCCGATCAGCACGGTCGGGCGCTCTTCCGAGCGCTTGAGCACGCGTCCGACCGCATGGGCCAGGCGCAACACGAAATCGGGCGTGATCGGCGGCTTGCCCACCGTGCCGCGTATGCCGTCGGTACCAAAATATCGTCGCGTCATCGTTCTTGTTCCCCTTGTGTGATGTTGTTGTTGCCCGCTTCCAGGGTCGCGCCAAGTACTGCCAGTGCCTGCACCGTCTCGCGCACGTCGTGGACCCGCACGATGCGGGCCCCCCGCTCGACCGCCAGCAATGCGGCCGCCACGCTGGGCACCATGCGCGAGTGCACGTCGAGCGTGGCCAGGTCCGCCAGCGAGCGGCTGGTGGGGCTGGCCAGCGACGACTTGCGCGACCAGCCCGCCAGCACCGGATAACCCGCCGCGAGCAACTCGCGCTGGCGCGCCAGCAGGCTGAAATTCTGTGCCACTGTCTTGCCGAAGCCGATGCCCGGATCGATCACGATGCGCTCCGCCGCAACGCCGCGCGCGCGCAGCCCGGATGCGGCGGCACTGAGGAAGTCCCGCACCTGCACCAGCACGTCGCCCTGCATGGGTTCGGCCTGCATGGTCTGCGGCTCGCGATGCATGTGCATCAGGCACACGCCACAAGCCGGGTGCCGCGCCACCACGTCCAGCGCCCCCGGCTGGCGCAACGCCCAGATGTCATTGATGACATCGGCCCCGAGGTCGAGCACAGCCTGCATGACCTGCGGCTTGTAGGTGTCGACAGAGACCGCCGCGCCCATGGCCACGGCGCCACGGACGACCGGCAACACGCGCTGCAGTTCCTCATCGAGCGACAGCGGCTGCGCCCCCGGACGGCTCGATTCGCCGCCGATGTCGAGCACGTGGGCGCCGTCTTCGAGCAGTTTCTCGCAGTGACGCAGGGCGTCCGCTGCGCGCGCATGCTGGCCGCCGTCGGAAAACGAGTCCGGCGTCACGTTGACGATTCCCATGATGCACGGCCGGGAGAGGTCCAGACGGAATCGGGAAGTCTGCCAGATCATGAGAGGTGGAACGAAAATGGGGCCGCAGCCCCATGGTGAAAGAAATGCGGTGGCTACACGCCTCAGGCCGCCGTCGGTGCGGGATCGGTGGTCACCGCCGGGTTGCCACCCGAGCCGCCGCCACCCCCAGGTGCCGGCGTGCGCGGCGTCCAGTCCTTGGGCGGACGTGGCGGCTTGCCAGACATGATGTCGTCGATCTGGTCCATGTCGATGGTCTCGTATTCGAGCAAGGCCTTGGCCATGGAGTGGATCTTGTCCTGGTTGTCCTCGATCAGCTTGCGCCCCAGCGAATACTGCTGGTCGATGATGCGGCGCACCTCGGCATCGACCTTCTGCATCGTCTGCTCGCTCATGTTGGTGGTCTTGGTCACCGAACGGCCCAGGAACACCTCGCCCTCGTTCTCGGCATACACCATCGGGCCCAGCGCATCGGTCATGCCGTAACGCGTGACCATGTCGCGGGCGATATGCGTGGCACGTTCGAAGTCGTTGCTCGCGCCGGTGGTCATCTGGTGCATGAACACCTCTTCGGCGATGCGACCACCGAACAACATGCTGATCTGGTTGAGCATGTATTCACTGTCGTAGCTGTAGCGGTCTTCGGCCGGCAGGCTCATCGTGACGCCCAGCGCACGACCGCGCGGGATGATGGTGACCTTGTGCACCGGATCGCACTTGGGCAGCAGGCGGCCGATCAGCGCGTGGCCGGACTCGTGGTAGGCGGTGTTGATGCGCTCGCTCTCGGGCATCACCATGCTCTTGCGCTCCGGGCCCATCAGGATCTTGTCCTTGGCCTTTTCGAAGTCCTGCATCTCCACCACGCGTGCACCACGGCGGGCGGCCATCAGCGCGGCCTCGTTGCACAGGTTGGCCAGATCGGCGCCGGACATGCCGGGTGTTCCGCGCGCGATGATGCTTGCATTGACGTCCTGGCCCAACGGGACCTTGCGCATGTGCACGTTGAGGATCTGCTCGCGGCCGCGGATGTCGGGCAGCGTCACGTAGACCTGGCGGTCGAAGCGACCCGGCCGCAACAGGGCGGCGTCGAGGATGTCGGGGCGGTTGGTCGCGGCGACCACGATCACGCCGGCATTGGTTTCGAAACCATCCATCTCGACCAGCATCTGGTTGAGCGTCTGCTCGCGTTCGTCGTTGCCGCCGCCCAGGCCGGCACCACGCTGGCGCCCGACCGCGTCGATCTCGTCGATGAAGATGATGCACGGCGCGTTTTTCTTGGCGTTGTCGAACATGTCGCGCACGCGCGCCGCGCCCACGCCGACGAACATCTCGACGAAGTCCGAACCGGAGATCGAGAAGAAAGGCACCTTGGCCTCGCCGGCGATGCCTTTGGCCAGCAAGGTCTTGCCGGTGCCCGGAGGGCCGACCAGCAACAGGCCGCGCGGAATACGACCGCCGAGCTTCTGGAAGCGCTGGGGGTCCTTGAGAAAGTCGACGACCTCCTTGACCTCTTCCTTGGCTTCGTCGCAACCGGCGACATCGGCGAAAGTGACCTGGTTCGTGCTCTCGTCGAGCATGCGCGCCTTGCTCTTGCCGAAACTGAAGGCACCGCCCTTGCCACCGCCCTGCATCTGGCGCATGAAGTACACCCAGACGCCGATCAGCAGCAGCATCGGGCCCCAGCTCACGAGCAGCGTCATGAGCAAGGAGCCCTCTTCGCGCGGCTTGACGTCGAACTTGACATCGTTGCTGATCAGGTCGCCGATCAAGCCGCGATCGAGGTAGGTGGCCGTGGTGCGGATCTTGCGGTCGTCGTTCGTGACCGCGATGATCTCGGTACCGCCCTGGCCTTCCTGGATCAGCGCGCTCTTGATGCGTTTGCCACGGACCTCCTCCAGGAAGTCGGAATAGCCCATGTAACCCGATGCCGCGGCGCTGCGCGTATCGAACTGTTTGAAGACCGTGAAAAGCACCATGGCGATGACCAGCCACACGGCGACTTTAGAAAACCACTGATTATTCAAGCAAGGCTCCAATCCTGGGGCATAAACGGACCCTGAGGGTAGTTGCGACTCATTTTAGGCGTTTCAAGGTGCTCAATGACGATTTTGCGGCGCTTCAACCTCTGCGACGAAGAGGGTTTGTCGGCAATTGTCGCGGCAATACCTTGCACGTCGTTTACGGCCTCACAGGCTTGAGACCCAGCCCGACCAGAAAGGTTTCGGAGGATTTGTCGCGCGAAGCCTTGGGTTTGATCGGTTTTACGACCTGAAACGACTCCTTGAAGAGTTTTACCAGTTCGTTGTAGCCGCTGCCATGGAACACCTTCGCAACCAGCGCCCCCTGCGGCTTCATGTGGCGTTGACTGAAGTCAACCGCCAGTTCGACCAAATGGGCGATACGGGCCGCGTCGGCCGACGCAATGCCGGAGAGATTGGGCGCCATGTCCGAGACCACGACGTCGGCCAATCGGCCCTGCATCGCCGATGCGAGACGCTCGAGCAACTCCGGCTCGCGAAAGTCACCTTGCAGGAAGACAGCGCCCTCGACCGGCTCCATCGGCAGGATGTCCATGGCGATGATGCTGCCATTGAGCGCGCCGACGGCCGCGCCGCCGCCGGTGGCCGTCCTGGGTGACAGCCGGTTGCGCACGTATTGGCTCCATGCTCCCGGCGCCGAACCGAGGTCCACGACCAGGTCGCCCGGCTTGATCAGACCCAGCGCCTCGTCGATCTCCTTGAGCTTGTACGCGGCACGGGCCCGATATCCGTCGCGCTGCGCCATCTTGACGTAGGGGTCGTTGACATGGTCGTTCAACCAGGCCCGGTTGACCTTCTTGCTCTTGCTCTTGTTCATGACTGCATTTCCGTTTTCCCGTGCTGGAGGCACTTGCCCCCGGCAGTCGCGCAAGGCTGCTGGTTCGCCCGATAATAGCGCGATGCCCCAAATCCAACTCACGCCGGCGCAACGCAAGGAGCACCGCGCCAACGCCCATCACCTCGACCCCGTCGTCATGATCGGCTCCGACGGCTGGAACCCAGCCGTCCGCAAGGAAACCGATGCCGCGCTCGCCGCGCACGGACTGATCAAGATCCGGGTCTTCTCCGATGATCGCGTGGCGCGCGAGGCGCTGTTCCAGGCCATCGCCGAAGAGCTGAGTGCGGCGCCGATACAACACATCGGCAAGTTGCTGGTTCTCTGGCGCCCGCTGCCGGACCGGGAAAAGACACTGGACGAGGACCGCAAGCCCGGCCCCCGCGACGTCAAGGTGCTCAAGTACAGCAAGCGCGGCGGACAACGCCCCGAGGTGCGTACCTTGCGGGTGCTGGGCAACCAGCGACTCACGCCCGGCGGCCAGATCAAGCGCGCCAAGCCCAAGACGGTCAGCATCAAGAAACGCAGTCAGTCCTGAATCTGCGCGGTGCGCGCGGGGCGTGCCAGCTTCCAGAACACGACCGCAGCGCACACCCACTGCATCAGCAACATCGCCGTGCCCAGGCCGTGCCACAAGGGCAGGTCGATTCGGGCGGTGATCCGGGGTGCGACCGCAAACTCCAGCAGCAAGGCCAGCAACATGCCGGCCAGCACGAAGCCACGCGCAGCCCGGGCCTGGGCGCCGTGCCAGCGGGTTGCATCGTCGCGCGAGGCGAGCAGCAAGCCAGCCCCCAGCACCGCGGACACCATGGACTGCGCGCCAAACAGTGCTGCCGCCGCATTGCCGGCCAGCGCCTTGGTCGGCAGCTGCGCGAAGAGGGTCGGCACGACCCATATTCCCAGGGCGGTCAGGCTGCCCCACCACAAGGCCGCCAGCCACAAGGGCCAGGCAGCGATCCAGTCAAAGGTAGCGGACCGCGACGATTTCAAAGTACTTGGTCCCGCCCGGCGCCCGCACCTCGGCGCTGTCGCCTTCTTCCTTGCCGATCAGCGCGCGCGCGATCGGGCTGCTGATGTTGACCAGGCCCTGCTTGAGATCGGCCTCGTCCTCGCCGACGATCTGGTAGGTGACCTTGTCGCCCGACGCTTCATCCTCGAGCTCGACCGTGGCGCCGAACACAACCCGACCACCGGCATCGACGGAGCTGGGGTCGATGATCTGGGCCGCCGACAACTTGCCTTCGACTTCCTGGATACGGCCTTCGATGAATCCCTGACGGTCCTTGGCGGCCTCGTATTCGGCGTTCTCGCTCAGGTCGCCCTGGGCCCGGGCTTCCGCGATCGCGTTGATGACCGAGGGCCGGTCCACGGTCTTGAGCCGGTGCAGTTCCGCCTTGAGTTTTTCCGCGCCGCGCTTGGTGATGGGAATGGTCGTCATGAATCGTCTGCCTGAAAAGTATCAGGGAGCACCCGGTGCGCTGCACCGGGTGCTCCCTGCGGTTGTGCTGAAATTATGCCGCGAGTTGCCGGTGCAGTTCCTGCACCGAGATCACATCGAGCTGGTCCAGGTATTGCATGCCTTCCACCGCGGCCTCGGCGCCCGCGATGGTCGTGATCGTCGTGACCCGGGCCGCCAGGGCCGAGGTACGGATCTGGCCGGAGTCGGCAATCGCGTTGCGACGCTCCTCGACCGTATTGACCACCAGCGCGATCTCGTCGTTCTTGATCATGTCGACGATGTGCGGGCGCCCTTCGGTCACCTTGTTGACCGTCTGGCACGCCAGGCCGGCGGCCGTGATCGCGGCGGCCGTGCCCTTGGTGGCGATCAGCTCGAAACCCAGCGCAGCCAGGCCACGCGCGACATCGACCGCGCGCGGCTTGTCGTTCGGCTTGACCGAGATGAAGGCCTTGCCCGAACGGGGCAACTTGGTACCGGCGGCGATCTGGGACTTCACGAAGGCCTCGCCGAAGGTCTTGGCACTGCCCATGACCTCGCCGGTGGACTTCATCTCGGGGCCAAGAATGGTGTCGACTCCCGGAAACTTGACGAACGGAAACACCGCCTCCTTGACACTGAAATACGGCGGCGTGACTTCCTGGGTGATGCCCTGCGAGTCCAGGGTCTGGCCGACCATGCAGCGCGCGGCCACCTTGGCCAGCTGGATGCCGGTGGCCTTGCTGACGAAGGGCACAGTGCGCGATGCACGCGGGTTCACCTCGAGCACGAAGATCACGTCCTGCATGGCGCCGTCAGAGCCGGCAATCTGCTGGATGGCGAACTGCACGTTCATCAGGCCGACGACGTTGAGCGCACGCGCCATCGCCGCGGTCTGCGTCTTGAGTTCGGCCACGGTGGCCGCCGACAGGAAATACGGAGGCAACGAACAGGCCGAGTCGCCGCTGTGCACGCCGGCCTGCTCGATATGTTCCATCACGCCGCCGATGAAAACCCGCTCGCCATCACAGATGGCGTCCACGTCGCATTCGATGGCGTCGTTCAGGAATCGATCCAGCAACACCGGCGAATCGTGCGAGACCTTGACCGCCTCGCGCATGTAGCGCT
>CAXBDR010000257.1:0-6656 GCA_963974265.1 uncultured Rhodoferax sp. | reverse complement strand
TGAAGTCGATCGTCTTGTTGCCGACCCAGGTCGAGTTGTGCCAGGCCTCGGGCAGCTGCGAGTGGAAGGTCTGGGGTGTCGGCGTGTGCGGCGCGTAGCCGGCATACATGCGGTTCTTCTCGTCGCCCAGGCCGTCGCCGTGGTACCAGTGTTCGTAGTGCAAGCCCCGTGGCGCCTGGTAGGGCAACCAGTAGTTGTGGCCCAGCAGCATCAGATCGACATGCTGGAAACCCATGTACGGACCGCTCCACGGCGGCGGGAAGTCGCGCGAACTCTCGACGCATTCGGGCGAGCCCGTGGGCTCGAAGGTCATGTAGGTGGCGAAATGCGCCTTGCCGATCATGCCGGTGGCATACCCCTGGCGTGCCAGCACGCCGCCGAAGCCGCCCTCGCCCACCGCGTCGGGCAGGTCGATGCCGTTGTCGGACACGCCATGGGTGGACGGCAACATGCCGGTCAGGATGCTGGCGCGCGACGGCTGGCACACGACGTTGGGCGTGATGCAGGCCGAAAACCGGGTGCCCTGGCGGGCCAGCAGGTCGAGATGCGGTGTCTTGACCTTGCGCCCTTCGAATCCGTAGCAATCGGCGCGTTGCTGGTCGGACGTGATCAGCAGGATGTTGGGGCGGCGCCGAGGTGTCGGTGTCGTCATCGATGTCTCCGTATGTGTGGACCTGGGCCCCGACTGTGCGCCAGAATACGATTCCTGAATAATCAAGTTTTTCCATGTTTTGATATGAATTCGTTATTGAATGGCAATTGCCGGGACTCCCATGACCGATCGTGACGACACCGCGCAGCGCGACGACACCGCGGTCCTGGCCAGCCGGCTCAAGCTCAAGCACCTGAGCCTGTTCAACCATGTCTGTGCGCATCGCAACCTGCATCGGGCGGCGAGCGCCGCCAGCATGACGCAGCCCGCGGCGACCAAGCTGATCCAGGAAATGGAAGACATGTTCGGCGTGCCGCTGTTCGAGCGCGGGCGGCACGGCATGGCACTGACGCACTACGGCCAGGCCTTGCAACGGCATGTGGCGGTGCTGCTGGGCGACGTCGCGACCATGCGCACCGAGATGCAGCTGATGTCGCTGGGAGCGGTGGGCCAGGTGCGCCTGGGGGTCTTGCCGTCGGTGTCGTCGGACCTGCTGGCGGCCGCCATCGCGGCCACCCGCGCGGCCTATCCCGGCATGCGCTTCATCATCACCGAGGCGCCGGCGTCCGACCTGGTCGAGCGGCTGCAGCGCAGCGAGTTGGACCTGACGTTCGGCCGCGTGCTGGATCTGGACCTGGCGCGCGAGTTGGAGATCATCGACGTCTACGACGAGTCCTTCGTCATCGCCGCGCGCGCCGACCATCCGCTGGCGCGCAGGCGCCAGCTCACGCTGGAGCAACTCAACGGCGAGCCCTGGATCCTGGCCGCCGCGGGCACACCGATCCGCAACCGCATCGACAGCCTGTTCACCGGCAACGCCGCATTGCGTCCCGCGGTGGCCGTGGAATGCAACAGCTTCGAGCGCATGTACCACCTGATCGCGCGCACGGCCATGCTCGGCGTGTTGCCGCGCGGCATGGGCCTGCAGGGCCGGGCCCAGGGCCACCTGAGCGTGTTGCGCTACGAGCTGGGCGCCAACTTCGCACCGGTCAAGCTGATCTTTCGCAAGCAGGCGGCAACCCCGCCCGGCATCGTGCGTTTCGCTCAGGAGGTGCAGGCGGCGGCGCGGGAACTGCGGCTGGTGTGACAGCGGCGTACATCGGTCCGTCACCGCCGCTGGCGCATGCCGTGCATCGCAGCTGCGACACGGGCAGGCGGTCCGGGGTCAGGAACCGGCCAGCAAGGCTGCCACCTGCGCGTCATCCACCTGCGGGAAGTCGCGGTAGAACTGCCCGACCGCATGAAAGTCGCCGGGAACGTCGACACACACCACCGTATCGGCCAGCGCAGCGACCGCATCGAGCGTGTCTCGTGGCGCGACCGGGACCGCACACACCAGCGTCTGCGGCTTGCGCGCGCGTACCGCGCGCAAGGCCGCCATCATCGTCGCACCAGTGGCCAGCCCGTCGTCCACGACGATGACCACCCTGCCCGCCGGGTCGCGTGCCGGGCGGGTCGGGCCGAGTTGCGCCCGGCGCGCACGGATGGTCGCCAGCTGGCGCTGCGTCTCGGCTTCCAGGTACGCGGCATCGGCGCCGAGTGTGTGCGCGAAAGGCGCCACATACAGGCCGCCGCCTTCGTCCACGGCGCCCACGGCCAGTTCCGGGTTGTCCGGGGCACCGAGCTTGCGCACCAGCACCAGGTCGAGTTCACCGCCGAGCCGCTGCGCGATCATGCTCCCCAGCGGCACGCCTCCCCGCGGAATCGCTAGCACCAGCGGGTTGCGACCTCGGAAATCGGCCAGCCGATCGGCCAGTGCGGCGGCGGCATCCGAACGATTGTTGAACACGGTGCACCTCCATCGGAACGCGCATGGCTGCGTATTGCAGAGCGGTCCACCCTAACAAGCCCGGACAAGGATGGCAATGACCTGCATCAAGCCGCACTCCGGCGACCAAGACCTGCGGAGGCCGTGGCCGCGACCCGCGGCGAACGCTCAACCGCCGGATGCGACAAACCCCACCGTGCCCACGCCGTCGATACGCGCCTGCACCTGCTGGCCGGGCCCGATGCCGAACGGATCGATTGCCGAGCCCGCCAGCGCCAGCGACCCTGCCGCCCATGGGCGCCCGTCGCGCGCAGCCAGGCGCGCCAGGTTGCACAAGGCCTGCAGCGGATGGTCCAGGATGGCGGCCGTATTGCCGCTGGCCACGACCGCGCCATCGATCTCCAGCGTCACCCCGCGCCCGGCCACGTCGGTCGTCGGCGGCAACCAGGCGCCCATGACGAAACCGCAGGCCGACGCGTTGTCAGCCACCGCGTCGTTGGCGTTGAAGCGAAAGTCGCGGTAACGCGAATCGACGATCTCGATCGCGACGGCCAACGCTTCGATGTGCTCCAGCGCCAACTCCGGCGTGGCATCGGCGGGCAAGGGTCGCGCCAACTTGAACATCACCTCGACCTCGACCCGCGGCTTGAATACCCGGGCCATGTCGAGCGTGCCGCCGTCGGCCAGTTGCATGTCGCGGCACAACAGGCCGGTGACCGGTTCGGCCACACCCATGCGCTGCATCATCGCGCGGTTGGTGAAAGCCTGCTTCAGGCCGACGATCGCGTCGCCGCGCGCACAGCGCTGCGCCACCAGGGCCGACTGCACCTGGTAGGCCTGCGCCAGGCTCAGCGGCTCGGCCTCCGACCACTGCGCGATCGGTTCGCGGTATTGCGCAGCCCGATCGAGGGCATTCGCCAATGCGGTCAGCTGCGTGTCAATGGAAGGCATGGTTCGGATCATCCTTTCGTGGTGCTCGCCGATGGCACCGGCGTGCCCCCGATTTTGCCCTGCCGCAAGACGGCCTCGCCGCAGCACGACGACAGCAGCTGGCGCTACAACGCAGCGGAAAAGCCGAACGACCTGATCTGCGCGCCACGCTGGGCATGGTGCGCGCGCATCTGGCCGGCCGGCGCCAGCAACCAGATTGCCTCGGTCAACGTCAGCTGCTTCACGCCCAGTTCGTCGAACGTGGGCAGCTGCGGCAGCGTCGCGGAGCGGGTCCGTCCGGCGGTCGCCGGCATACGGACCTGTCCGGTGCCTTGGCAATCTGCAGCCCCATCCGGCGCGGCGAGGAACCGGTGCCCGGCGAGGCGAAGGTGGCCCGGTCCGGATGCGCGTGGCACCTGGCGGCGAACGCCGGGAGGTTCAGCCCTTGGGGTGGATCGCCAGCGCAGCATCGTTTTCGACCAGTTGCGCGACCGCCACGAAATCGGTCAGGGGGTCGCATCCGAGGTCCTTGTAGACGTGGGGCGGGTGCACCATGCCGGAGGCCGGCGCAGCTCAGGCGCAAAGCGCCATCGGCAACGCCGCACCCGGCTTCGGAGCGACCGCGCTGCGTCAGAGCGCGGCCGACAGGAAGTCGGCCACCAGCGCTAGCTGGTGCGGCACGTTGAGTGCCGGCGCATGGCCACAGCCGGCGATCGTCTCGATGCGTGCCCGCGGCCCGCGCTGCGCCATCCGAACGGCCGTGTCGGCCAGCAGCAGGTCCGAGTCCTCGCCGCGCAGGCACAACACCGGGATGTCCAGGCTGTCGTATTCCGGCCAGCGCAGGTAGTCGTCGGGATGGCACACGAACTGCTGCACCATGGCCGGGTCGTAATGGGGCGTGACGCGACCGTCGGGCAAGCGCCGTGTCGAGGTCTCCGTCAGTTGGCGCCACTGACTGTCGGACAGGAACCCGTAGGGCTTGTAGACGGTGCGGAAATACTGCTCGAGCTCGGTCACGGTGGCGAACGCCGACGGATGACCGGCATAGCTGCGGATGCGGTCGATTGCCGCGGCGGCCAGTTCCGGCCCGTTATCGTTGAGCAGCAGCCGCGTGATGCGCCCGCGCAACGGGCCGGCCGCGGCGACCAGGCCGATCGAGCCGCCCATCGAGGTTCCGACCCAATCGAACTGCCGCAGGCCGAGCTGGTCGACCAGGGCACGGGCGATCTGCACATAGAAGTCCAGGCAGTACTCCCGGTCCGGATCGGGGCTCCACTGGCTCAGGCCGCGGCCGATGGTGTCCGGGCAGATGACCCGATAACCGTGTTCGGGCGCGCTCAGGTATGCGGCCAGTGCGTCCATGTCGCGGCCGGTACGCGCCAGGCCGTGCCAGGCGATGAGCACCTTGGTGTGCTGCGTGCCCCATTGCGTGAAGTGGATCTCGCGTCCGGCGCAATGCGCGTAGTGCGAGGTCGGACCGGCGGCCTGCATCGCGCTGCGGCCGTTCATGACTTGCCTCCGGCAGACAGGCGGGTCGCAGCGCGCAGTCGCAAGCGCCCGACGACGCCGGTCGGGAAGTAATACACCGACAACACGAACAACACGCCCAGCCACAACAGCCAGCGCTGCGGCGACAGCAGTGCCGACAGCCAGGGCAAGGCCGCCGTGGCCTCGCTGCCCAGGCGCAGCAGGTCCTGCAGGTAGCTCTGGGCGATCATGAACAGGGTCGCACCGACGACCGCGCCGTACATCGTCCCCATGCCGCCGATGACGACGATCAGCAACACGTCCATCATGATCTCGAACGACATCGAGGTGTCGGGGCCGTTGTAGCGCAACCACAGCGCCAGCATCGCGCCGGCGGCGCAGGCGAACAGCGCCGACAGGATGCTGGAGATGGTGCGGTAGATGACGACCCGGTAACCGATGGCCTCGGCCCGGAACTCGTTCTCGCGGATCGCCTGCAACACCCGGCCGAACGGCGAATTGACGATGCGCAGCAGCGTCAGCAGCAGCACCAGCGCCAGCACGAACAGCAGGTAGTAGGACACCAGGCGGCCATCGAGCATGACGCCCAGGAACTCCTCGTCCATGAATTCCCAGCTCGGCGACAGGATCTCGGGCACCTTGAAGGTCAGCCCGTCCTCGCCGCCGGTGATCTCGGACAACTGCGAAGCCAGCGTCAGGAAGGCCGAGGCCACGGCCAGCGTGATCATGGCAAAGAAGATGGCCCGCACCCGCAGCGAGAACAGCCCGATCAGCAGCGCCAGCAGGAACGACAACACCAGCGCACACCCCAGGCCGACCGCCAGTGCCTCCCAGGTCGGGCCCATGCGGGTGGTCGCGATCGCGATGCCGTAGGCACCGATGCCGAAGAACATCGTGTGCGCAAAACTGACGATGCCGGTGTAACCCAGCAGCAGGTCGAAACTGGCCACGAGCACGATGAAGATCAGCACCTTGGCCGCGACGTTGAGCGCCTTGACACCCGGAAACAGGAACGGCGCGAAGGCCAGGCCCAGCAGCAGCGCCAGCAGCAACACCGCCAGGATGCGGCTGCGCGGCAGGTCGTTGGACAACAGACGGGTCAGCATGGTGATTTCCCCCGATCAGCGGTTGGCCACCGGATAGACGCCCTGGGGCCGCCACAGCAGGATGGCCGCCATCAAGGCAATGTTGGAGAACAGCGCCACCTTGGGCACCAGGAAGCCGGTGTAGTTCGCCATCAGGCCGACCAGCAAGGCGCCGATCAGTGCGCCGGCGGTCGAACCCAGGCCGCCGATGATGATGACGATGAAGATCAGCACGTTGACCTGCGCGCCCATCTGCGGCGTCACGGTCTGCTGGTACAGACCCCACATCACGCCACCCAGGCCGGCCAGCGCGCTGCCCATGACGAACACGCCGATGAACAGCCGCCGGATCCGGTAGCCCAGCGACTCGACCATCTCGCGGTCCTGCACGCCGGCGCGGATCAGCAGGCCGATCTTGGTCTTGTTGAGCGTCCAGACCAGCGCACCGAACACCACCAGGCCGACGATGACGGCGATGATGCGGTATTTCTCGATCGCCGCGTCGCCGACCAGGATGGCGCCGCGCATGCCCTCGGGCAGCGGAAGCGGGATCTGCTGCGGGCCCCAGATCACCTTGATCAGTTCCTCGCCGATGATCATGCCGCCCATCGTGATCAGGATCTGCTTGAGATGCTGGCCGTAGACCGGCTTGACGATGAAACGCTCGAAGGCCAGGCCGACCGCGCCGGCCACCGCCATCGCGACCAGCATGGCCGGGAACACCGCGACCAGG
>CAXBDR010000256.1:0-6678 GCA_963974265.1 uncultured Rhodoferax sp. | reverse complement strand
CGAGCGCAAGCTTCGCGGGGTTTTTTCTTGCCGGTGTCAGGCGCCTGGCCGGGCAGCCCGCATGACCCGCGCGATCTTGCCGATCAATGCAGCGTGGTCGAATGGCTTGACCAGGAACCCGGCGGCGCCCGCGGCCAGGCTGTCCTTCAAGACACTGCCTTCGCTCTTGCCCGAGACCATGATCACCGGGATCTGCGCGATTGCAGGCATAGCCTTGATTCTGCGCATCGTCTCCAGCCCGTCCATGTAGGGCATGGAGACATCCATCAGGATCAGGTCCGGCCGCACCTTGCGCAGGATACCCAGCGCATCCAGGCCACTGACCGCAAATAGCAGGCGATAGTCGTCACCGTGCAGCAAGATGTCGACCAGCTTGCGCTGTGCGTCGTCGTCCTCCACGACGAGCACCGTGAGCTTGTCCCGCTTGAACATCGATGTCAATGAACGCGCGGCCTCCATGTGGGGCTCGACGTCTGAGCGAAACTCCTCGACCCAATCCACCAGCGGTTCGGCCGCCTTGCCTACGGCGCGCAGCGGCGGATGCATTTCCTCTTCCTTGAAACGATCGAACACCTTGCCCCATCCGGCGGCGTTCTTCATTTCCAGTGCCTCCCAGAGGCCTCCGCCCACCATGCGACGCGAGAACCCTTCCAGTGCACGGCCGACCTGTTGTTCGGCCTTGGCTGCCACCGACATGGTGTTCTGGATACGTTTTTCCCCCTGCGCCATATGCCGGGCCAACGTGCTTTCGAGAGACGCGATATGGCGTGCCTGCGCGGCGAACTCCTCGACCGTCGGCCCGCTGTTCCTGGAGGCGGCCAATTCACGCAGCGCCAGATGAACCGCCATCAGCAGGCGGGGACTGTCGTGGGTCATCGGCCAGAACAACACGTAGTCGTCGAACAACCCGCTGCGGCAAGCATCGTAGGCCTTGCGTACTTCATCCTTGCCGCACAGCGCCACGGTGCGATGCGGATGCTGCTGCACGACCTGGCTCTTCTTGCGCAACGCCTGGCAGTGCTGTTCCGCCTTCTCCAGGTCATGGAAGATCAGTATGAGCACATCCGCGGGCTGCTTGTCGAAGGCATCGGCGAAGAATTTCGCATTGGTCGAGACTTCGATGTTGCCGAATTCCTTCTCCAGCATGCTCTTGACCAAATCGGTGTCGCCAGCATGCTCGGAGATGAGCAGGATCGGTGCAACGGATCGGATCAACTTGTGCATGATCTCAGTCCTGGTTTTTCAAGGTAAGTTACTACAGGTCGGCTTGAGAAACAAGGCGGACGCTCACGGAGAAGCTGCCGCTGCGCCAGGCACCGGTCTGCCCGGGACAATTCGGTGTCGAACCGCTCGATCAATTGTTCAAGCGGGCCGCTATGCCCGACATGTCCCGCCTCCTCCATGCCCGCACCGCCAGTGGCTCAGTCTTCGGTCCGCGTCAACGGCTGACCTCCCAGGCCATGACCGCCGAGGCTCAGAAAGACGAGTCCGCCGGCGGCGGCATGCACGAGGGAATGGGCGCTGGCATGGGCGGCATGGGCATGTAAAGTTCCCATGCTGGTTCGGGCGCCACATGGCGCCCGACCTCAGCCACGGCAAACCCCGCGGGCGCAAGCCCGGCGGGTTTTTTTCGAGGACGACAGGTTTCGTCGGCCGCGCCGGTCCGCGTCAGGCCACCAGGGCTGCCGGGCGGGATACCGCGTTGTCGTCGTTGGCCGCCACCACCTGCACGTCGGCATGCACGGTCTCGGTCATGAAACCCAACAGGCGGTTCTTGGTTGCCTGCCAGGCCTCCTTGGCGCCGGCGACGTCGAGCGCCAGGATCTGGTGCGGCAATCCGCCGGCGCTGGCCAGCGGAATCCATTCGCCGCCCTCGAAGACGTCCTTGAACCCCAGGCTGCGGTAATTGCGGATCAGCGCCGCCGAACGCGCACCGATCACCATCCAGCGCACCTGGGTGGCCAGGCAATACTGGTAGCTGGCTTTCATCAACAGCAACTTGACCACGTTGCTGGCCCCCGCCACCACGGCCAGACGCGAGATCTGGGCGCGTGGGCGATTGGCCAGCCATTCGGGCAGGCGCAGGCTGGACTCGAGCGTCAAGGGCCCGAATCCACTGACCTGGATGCGCGCCGTGCCCTGGCATTCGCCCGTGGCCTGGTCACGGCACACCAGCACGACCGTGCCTTCGGCTCGGTCCAGCGGCTCCACCTCGGCGAACTGCGGGCCCAATGCGGCATCGTGGTGACCATATGCAGCGGCGCGAACCGCGCACGCGTCGCGAAAATCCTGCTCGCTGCTGGCCAGGCGAACGACAAATCCAAGACTGGAGGTTTCCATGAGAAAGGTTTCCTGATAAGTAAAAGGTTGAGGGATGTAGGCTTCGGATCACGATCGCCCCGTTTCGATATATCGAAACATTAGCATCGACTGGTGAAACCAATCAACGGAAAAGACAGGGGACACGAGTCGGGACGCCGGCGCAGTCGGGTATTGGCGACAGCAATCACACCCGGGCATCCTTCGACCCGAGTTGCAACCGTTGCTGCGGCCATGGCGGGCCTGCTCAGGCGAGGGGGCGAATCAGATGGGGCTCGACCTGCGCCGCGGATTCGAAACGAATTCCGCGCCACCCGCGCGCCTGCGCCACGGCCACGTTCGCCGCAAGATCGTCGACGAAGACGGTGCGTGCCGGCTCGAGGCCGAATCGCGTCTCCAGCAAGGCGTAGATCGCCGGATCGGGCTTGGTCAGTTGTACGTCGCCGGAGAACACGCCGCCATCGAACCAGCGCAGGAAATCATGGCGGTGTTCCAGCACCCGGGCGAACGGGGCCGGCATGTTGGACAGGAAATACAGGCGCACGTCGCCGTGCTGCTCACGCCGCGCGCGCAGGCGCGTGAGCAGTTCCAGCGTATCGGGTATCGGCGCCAGCCGCTCCCCGATGCCGGACATCAGCGTCGACATGTGGTGGTGCGGCAGTGCCAGGCGCCGCGCGGTGCGTTCGATCACGTGGTCCAGCGCCAACACGCCACGGTCGAACGACACCCAGTCGTCGTGGTGAAAGATGTCGTGCGCAAGTGCCCGCGCCGCCTGCGGCGTTGCGGCCTGCGTCGGAAACTGCTCGGCCACCAGCAGGTCAGGCCGCCAGCTGAACAGCACCGCGCCAAAATCGAACACCACATCGGTTGTCATGCGTTCTCCTGCTCGCATTCCCGCAGCGCCCGTCGCATGCGTGGCGCGAGCGCCGATGGCGATGTTCGCACAAGACGGAGCTGATCCGCCCCATGCCAGCGCGCGCACCGCCACAACGCAGGTGCCAGCGCCTGCAGCAGTTCGTCGTCGGCTTCCACGCCCGGCTCCAGGAACAGGGACTTGAGTTCGAACATGCCCTGCTCGCGATGCGCCTTCGCATCGAGCCGGCCAACCAGCCGCCCGCGGTGCAGCAGCGGCAGCACGAAATAGCCATAGACGCGCTTGTCCGCCGGCGTGTAGCACTCGATGCGGTAGTCGAAACCGAACAGGGCCGAGGCGCGTTCCCGGTCCCACACCAGGGGATCGAACGGCGACAACACGGTGGTGTGCGTGGCCTGCAGCCGCCCGCGTTGCGCCTGTCGCAACAGGGACAGGTGATCGGCATGCACATAGGCCGGCCGCTCCCATCCGTGCACGGCGACCCGTACCAGGCGTCCGTCGTCCACCCATTTATCCAGGTCTGCATCGCGCAGCCGCGGTTTCAGCCGGAAATAGTCGTGTATCCAGCGCGCCTGGGTGATGCCCAGCGCACGAACCGATGCCTCGATGAACGCGTCGCGCACGGCGGCGGCATCGGGCAGCGCCAACGCCTCCACCCCCGGATACACGCGCTCGGCCAGGTCGTAGACGCGTTGAAACCGCTCCCGCCGCGCGACCATCAGGTCGCCACGCGCGAACAAGGCCTCGAGCCAGAGCTTTTCATCCTTCCAGCCCCACCATCCACCGCTGCGCCCGTCGGTGCGGGCGAAGTCCGCCGAACGTACCGGCCCGTTGCTGCGCACGTGCTCGAGCAGGCGCGCCAGGTGGGACTGCTGCTGCGTGTCCGCCGTGCGGCCCAGCGCCAGGCCCCAATGCTGGCGCGTGCCGCGGTTGTGGCTGCGGTGCAGCGCCAGTTGCGCGATCGGGGCAAAGCAGGCCTCATGGGCCCAGGTCTCGAACACATGCCCCGCCGCCAGGGCCTGGTCCAGCCACGCCATCGGATAGTCACCCAGGCGCGAGAACAGGACCAGGTAGGGACTGCGTGCGACGACATGGATGGTGTCGATCTGCAGCAGCTCCATGCGCCCGATGCAGCGCCGCAGGGCCGCCGGTGTCGCCGCCCGGGCCGCAGGCCGCAACAGGCCCTGGGCGGCCAGTTGCAGGTTGCGCGCCTGCTGCAAGGACAACACCGGCGCGTTGCCGCCCGGCATCACGGCCTCGTGTGCAGGCGCCGCAACAAGCCGGCCGTGGAGCCGTCCAGGCCCGCGACGTCGCCGCTGGCCAGGCGCGGCGCAATCGCCTTGGCCAGTACCTTGCCCAGTTCGACGCCCCATTGGTCAAAGCTGTTGATGCCCCAGATCGAACCACTGACGAAGACCCGATGCTCCTGCAACGCGATCAAGGCACCCAGGCTGGCCGGATCGAGTTCGTCTAGCAGCAGGAAGGTGCTCGGGCGGTTGCCGGTGAAGTGCCGATGGCCGCCGGCGTCGGACTGCCCCACCATCAGCGCCTGGGCCTGAGCCAGCGCGTTGGCCAGCAGCAGGTCATGGTGGCCTTCGAGCGTGTGGCGCGGTGTCTTGACGGCGACGAACTCCACCGGAACCACGCCCGTGCCCTGGTGCAGTTGCTGGAAATACGCATGCTGACCGTTTGTGCCCGGCTCGCCCCAGAGCACCGGTGCGGTGTCGAATGGCAATGTCTCGCCCTGGGCGTCGACCCGCTTGCCGTTGCTTTCCATCTCCAGTTGCTGCAGGTAGGCCGGCCAGCGCGCCAGCGCGCTGTGGTACGGCGCGATGCTGCGGCTGGTGAAGCCGCAGAAGTTGCGGTACCAGATGTCGACCAGCGCCAGCCCCACCGGCAGGTTGCGCTCGAGCGGCGCGCTGCGGAAATGCTCGTCCATGTCGTGGGCGCCACCGAGGAAGGCCCGGAAACCGTCGGCACCGATGGCGATCGCGATCGGCAGGCCGATCGCCGACCACAAGGAGTACCGCCCGCCAACCCAGTCCCAGAAACCGAAGGTGGTGGTGATGCCGAAACGGTTGGCGGCCTCGACGTTGGTCGTCAACGCGCAGAAATGGCGCGCGATGTCGCTGCCGCCCTGCGCCTCGAACCAGCGCTTGGCCGAAGCCGCGTTGGTCATGGTCTCGATGGTCGTGAAGGTCTTGGACGCGATCAGGAACAAGGTGCCGGCGGGCGTGAGATGGCGCAGCGTCGCGTCGAGTTCGTGCCCGTCGACGTTCGACACGAAATGCAGCCGCTTGCCGGCCTGCGCGAACGCGTCCAGCGCTCGCACCGCCATCTGCGGCCCGAGGTCGGAGCCGCCGATGCCGATGTTGACGACGTCGGTGATGGCCGGATCGCCGCGGACCTGCTCGGCATAGGCCAGCATCGCGTCCAGCGTCTCGTGCACCAGGGCCAGGTCGGGCTCCATGCCCGCGCCAGCGGCCGGCCGGGGCGTGCGCAGCAACACATGGCGTACCGCACGTTGTTCGGTGTTGTTGATCGCGGCGCCGGCGAACATCGCGTCCCGATGCGCTTCGACACCGCATTCACGGGCCAGTTGCAGCAGGCCGCGTTCGATGGCTGCATCGATCAGGTTCTTGGACAGGTCCGCGAACACATGGGGGGCCTGCTGGCTGAATGCCTCGAACCGCCCCGCGTCGGCATCGAATGCCTGCCGCAGGTCGATATTCGACGCCTCTCCGGCACGGGCCACGCGCAAGGCGCTCCAGGCGGCGGTACGGTCACATCGGGTACGTTCAGTCATCAGGTTCCTCCGGTCGTCCGCCGTTCAAGCCGCGAGCAGCAGTTTCTCGAGCTTGACCGCGTCGGCGCAGAAGGCCCGGATTCCCTCGGCCAGCTTCTCGGTGGCCATGGCGTCTTCGTTCAGTGCGAATCGGAAGCTGGCTTCGTCATGCTGCACCGGCGGCAGGTCGAGTTGCTGCGCCGCGGCTGGGTCGAGCACGCGCGGCAAGGCGGCGTCGGACTGGGCCAGCGTGGCCAGCAGGTCGGGGCTGATGGTCAGCAGGTCGCAACCGGCCAGGGCCTGGATCTGGCCGACGTTGCGAAAACTCGCCCCCATGATCTCGGTCGCGATGCCGAACTTCTTGTAGTGGTTGTAAATCGCGCGCACCGACTGCACGCCGGGATCGTTGGCGCCGGCATGGGCGGCTTCGTCCCAGGCGGCTCCGGCTGATTTCTTGTACCAGTCGTAGATGCGTCCGACGAAGGGCGAGATCAGTTGCACCCTGGCCTGTCCACACGCCACGGCCTGGCAGAACGCAAACAACAGCGTCAGATTGGTGTGGATGCCCTTTTGCTCGAGCTTGGCCGCCGCCTGGATGCCCTCCCAGGTCGCCGCGACCTTGATCAGCACCCGGTCCACATGGATGCCTTCGCCCTGGTACAGGTCGATGATGTGTTGCGCCCGGGTGAAGGTGGCGTTG
>CAXBDR010000255.1:0-6708 GCA_963974265.1 uncultured Rhodoferax sp. | reverse complement strand
CCAGGAAGATCGCCGCGCCAGGGGCCGCGGCCACCCACCACTGGTCGAGCACGTAGAGCCGGCCGTTGGCGATCAAGGCGCCCCATTCGGGCATCGGCGGTTGTGCGCCCAGGCCGAGGAAACCCAGCCCGGCGGCGGTCAGGATGATGCCGGCCATGTCCAGCGTGACCCGCACGATGACCGAGGACACGCACAGCGGCATGATGTGGCGCAGCACGATGCGCCAGGGCGAGGCGCCGATCAGCTGCACCGCGGCGATGTAGTCGGCCTGGCGGATGGTCAGCGTCTCGGCACGTGCGATGCGTGCATAGGGTGGCCAGGAGGTGATGGCAATCGCGATCACCGCGTTTTCGATGCCCGGCCCCAGCGCGGCGACAAATGCCAGCGCCAGGATCAGGCGCGGAAACGCCAGGAAGATGTCGGTGATGCGCATCAGCGCGGCGTCGACCCAGCCGCCGGCGTAACCGGCCACGGTGCCGACGATCAGGCCGATCGGCGCGGCCAGCACCGCCACCAGCGCCACCACGTACAAGGTGACGCGCGAGCCGTGGATGATGCGCGACAGGATGTCGCGCCCCTGGTCGTCGGTGCCGAGCCAGTGGGTGCTCGAGGGCTCGAGCAGCCGTGTGGTGCGCAGGTCGCCTTCGTACGGCGAAAACGGCGCCAGCTGGTTGGCGAAGATCGCCACCAGCACCAGTGCCAGCACGATGCCCAGGCCGAGCATGGCCAGCCGGTTGCGTGCGAAGGTGCGCCAGGCGCCATAGGCACGACCCAGCGATGCCTGGCGCCGCGATTGCGGGCGCTCGGACATCAGCCAGTCGTGCAGGCTTTCTTTCGGGGCGGATGCGGCGGGGCTGTTCATCGGGTACGGGTACGCGGGTCGAGCAGTTTGTAGAGCAGGTCCGACAGCAGGTTCAGTCCGATGAAGATCGAACCCACGACGATGGTGCCTCCGAGCACGGCGTTCATGTCGGCGTTCTGCAGCGAGTTGGTGATGTACAGGCCCAGGCCGGGCCAGGCGAACACGGTCTCGGTGAGCACCGAACCTTCGAGCAGGCCGGCATAGGACAGGGCCACGACGGTGACCAGCGGCACCATGGCATTGCGCAAGGCATGGCGCCAGATGATGCGTGTCTCCGACAGCCCCTTGGCACGCGCGGCGATCACGTATTCCTGCGCCAGCTCGTTGAGCATGAACGAACGCGTCATGCGGCTGATGTAGGCCAGCGAGAAATATCCGAGCAGGCTGGCCGGCAGGATCAGATGTGACAACACGTTGCGGAACGCATCCCATTGGCCTTGCCGCGCGGTGTCCAGCAGCAGGAAACCAGTCTCCAGCGTGACCGAATATTCGTAGGCGACGTCGATGCGGCCCGGACCGCCGACCCACCCGAGCCGGGCGTAGAACAGCACGAGGCCCATCAGGCCGAGCCAGAAGATCGGCACCGAATAACCGACCAGGCCCATCACGCGCACGATCTGGTCGACCATGCCGCCGCGGCGCACGGCCGCCCACACGCCCAGCGGAATGCCGATGCCGGCGCCGATGATGATGCCCAGCGTGGCCAGTTCGATGGTGGCCGGGAAGGTGCGCTTGATGTCGGTCATCACCGGGTTGGAGGTCAGCACCGAGGTGCCGAAATCGCCGGTCGCGACCTTCTTCAGGTAGATGCCGAACTGTGTGTACAGGGGCTTGTTCAGCCCCATTTCCTCGCGCACCCGCTCGACCACGTGTTCCGGCGCACGGTCGCCGACGATGGCCAGCACCGGGTCGATCGGCATCACGCGGCCGATGAAAAAGGTGACCGCGAGCAGGCCCAGGTAGGTCAATGCGATGACCCCCAGGAAGTTGACGCCACTCTTGATGGCGCCTGCCAAACGGACGCCGCCCGGACGACCGGGCGGCGATTGCACTGCAGCGTTCAAACCGGAACCGTCAGGCAGGTGTTACTTGCTGACCTTGAACATGTAGGTCGCGTCCGACGTCGGACCGATCTTGAAGTCCTTGACGTCGCTGCGGATCGCGGCCGTCTCGATCATCTGACCGATCATGACGAAGGGGCTGACCTTGCGGTGGTCGGCCTGCAGTTCCAGGTACATGGCCTTGCGCTTGTTGCCGTCGCGCTCGAGCACGGCCGCGTCGGCTTTCTTGGTCATCTCGGGGATGTCCCAGGCATTGCGCCAGGCCAGCGGCTTGGACTTGGCGTCGTCCGCGTTGCTCGGGTTGCGGGCGAAGGTGTCCGCATTGGTGTGCGGATCCCAGTAGTCGGCGCCCCACTGGCCGATGTAGATGTCATGCTGGCGCGCGCGGTACTTGGTCAGCGTCTGCTTGCCGTCGCCGGGCAGGATTTCCATCTCGATGCCGGCGCGCTTGAGCGTCTGCTGGATCGCCTCGGTCATGCCCTGCACCGGCTGCGTCGTGCGCATGTCGATGGTGATCTTGAAGCCGTTCGGATGGCCGGCCTTGGCCAGCAGGGCCTTGGCCTTCTCGACGTCGAACTTGTAGGGCTTGTCGGTGCTGGCACCGAGCAGGCCCACCGGCAGGAAGTTCTGGTGCACGACACCGATGTTCTTGATCATCGTGGCACCGATCGCGTCGTAGTCGACCAGCCACTTGAAGGCTTCGCGCACCTCGGGCTTGGACAGGATCGGGTGTTTCTGGTTCAGGCTGAAGTACCAGACCGTGCCCTTGGGAGTGGCCGTGGTCTTGACGTCCTTGTTGCTGGCCAGCGCGTCCAGGTCCTGCGGCTGCAGGTTGCGCGCGATGTCGGCATCGCCTTTCTCCAGCATCAGGCGCTGCGTGGCCGCTTCCTTGACGTGGCGGTAGATGACGCGTGTCATCTTGGATTTCTCGCCCCAGTAGTTGTCGTTGCGCTCGAGCAGCACGACTTCATTGGCACGCCACTCGCGCAGTTTCATCGGGCCCGAGCCGGCGTAGTTGGTCTTGAGCCAGCCATAACCCATGTCGCCGCCCGCCTCCTTGGACATCAGCAGCTTCTTGTCGACGATGGCCGCGACGTTGGCGGTCAGGCAGTTGTAGACGAAGGTCGGTGCGTAGGCCTGGTCGGTCTCGATCGTCAGGCTCAGCGGGCCGGTCTGCTTGATCTTGTCCTTGACGTTGTCCTTGGTCAGGCCGAACTGCGTCAGGATGAAGGCCGGCGTCTTGTCCAGGATGATCACGCGCTGCAGCGAATACACGACGTCTTCTGCGGTCAGCGGATTGCCCGAGGCGAACTTGACGCCGGGGCGCAGTTCGAAGGTATAGGTCTTGCCGTCCGGGGATACCGACCATTTGGTGGCGACGTCGGCGACCAGTTTGGACGGATCATTGACGTCGTACCGCAGCAGGCGGTCATAGGAGTTGCCCATCACCTCGCCAGCCGAGATCTCGAACGCCTCGGCCGGGTCCATCGTGATGATGTCGTCGATGGCCCAGGTCACGACCAGCGTGTCCTTGGGCGTGGCGGCCAGCACGCTGGTCGCGGGAAGCGCAAACGCGGTCGCCACCGCCAGCGCCGCTGCGGAACGGATAAACATGGATTTCACGAATAGCTCCTTGGGGGAAAGATAGGGACCCGAACCTCGGGCGGGGATGTTATCGCACGGGATACGGGGACTGCTGTTGCAAGAACAGTGCCCGAAACGCCGCGGTTCGCATCCTCCCGACGGAACCGGTACGAGGCTGCGATTCTGGTCCTGTCGCCGGGCCTGCGCCATCGGGGTTTACCAGTGGGTAAAACTCGCAAAAGGTGAATGTTGCGGCGCGCCTGGGCCGTTGGCGTGAACCGGTGTCGACATGCACCGGCCCGCGTCGCCCGGTCGTGGGTCGCACCGCGCCGGTGCCGCGCGCCGCAGCTCCAGTTCGGTGCGCCGGACGCAGGCTCAGCGTTGCCGCATGCGCACGAACCACTGCGCCAGCCGGTCGGCCCATGCCGCGCGGGGCGGGCTCTGGCCCGGTTCGGTTGGCGTGGCCGCCTGCGCCAGGTCGATGTCGCCGCCGCCGGGACGGTAGAGGCCGGAGAACATGTCCAGCACGCGGCTCCTGACCATGCCGCGCAGCGGAATGTGGGCCATCATGCCGTAGGTGGCGGCGCCGCCACGGTCGGCCAGCGTCGGGTCGGCGCGGACGGCATCCACCGAGGCGCGCAGATCGCGCAGGTAGTCGTCGATCACCGCCAGATGCTGCGCGGTGATCATGGCGTGCAGGCCATCGGGCTTTTGCAGCCGGTTGATCTGCCAGCCGCGCAGTTCCATCTGGTCGCCGACCGCAAAGATGTTGACCGCCTTGTCGCGCGCGCCGTAGGCCAGCAGCGGGCCGCTGGGGTCGCCGAGCACGCGCAGCTCGGGCATGGCCCGCACGCCATCGCGCATGCGCGTGAACGCCTGCATCGTGCGCCGGGCCAGGTCCTGGTAGCCGGATCGGCCGAAATACTGCAGGGCGGCCCAGGCCGCCGCGTAGGCGCCGCCGGGCCGGGTTCCGAGCAGCGCGGGCGAAGCGAACACGCCACCGGGCCAGTCGACGTCGACGAACATCTGGTGCCGGAGCAGGTCCATGCTGCGGTAGGTGATGGTCGACACCCCCTTGGACGCGTAGCCGTATTTGTGCAGGTCGGCCGAGATCGAGGTCACGCCCGGCACCCGGTAGTCCCAGGGTGGCAGTTCCACGCCGTTCATCTCCATGAAAGGCAGGATGAAGCCGCCGACGCAGGCGTCGACGTGCAGCGGCACCTTGCGGTCCTGGGCGATACGCGCCATCGCCGCGACCGGATCGATGGTGCCGTGCGGGTATTCGGGGGCCGACGCCAGCACCATCACCGTGTTGCGGTTGATCAGCCCTGGCAGCCGGGACACGTCGGCGCGCAACTGCCCGTCCAGTTCCAGCCAGCGGATGCGCACGCCGAAATAGGACGATGCCTTGACCCAGGCCACGTGGGCGGTACGCGGCAACACCATTTCGGGTCGGCGCACGCCGCGCGTGGCGCGCGCCATGTCCCGGTAGGTCTTGACCGCCAGCAGGCAGCTCTCGGTGCCCCCGGAGGTGACGACGCCACACACCTCGGGCGAGCCATGGTGCAGTTCGGCGGTGCTGGCGATGATGTCGTTCTCGAAGCGCTTGAGGCTCTTGAAAGCAGTCGGGTTCAGCCCGTTGCTGGAGGCGTACATCTGCCAGGCCTGGCCCTGGAAGGCGTGGTAGGACTCGTCCAGGTAATACACCAGGCTCCACAGCCGGCCTTTCTTGTAGGCCGGGTCGCCTGCGCCCATCTGCGCCAGCTCGGACAGGATGTGCTGCGGATCGCGTCCGCGCTCGGGCAGCGTGCCGCTCATGCCGGTTTCCCCGTGGCCGCGGGCATGGCACCCTCGCGCAGGCGCCGTGCCAGCAGCGCCGCCAGCAGGCTGGCCAGCAGCGCGGCCACGGCGATCGCCGACAGCGCCATGTCGAAGCTGCCGGTGGACGCGACGATGGCGCCCGGCACCATCGAGCCCACGACGCCGCCGACGATCAGGCTGGTGCCGTTGTAGGTGCCGGTGGCCGCGCCCACGTCGACGTCGCCGGCCAGCTTCTGGATCGTCGCGTGTTCCTGCGCCTGGAATGCGCTCTGGCAGAACACGGCCAGTGCGAACAATGCAACCATTGGCGCCAGCGCCTGCGACGGGATGGCAAAGACCAGCGCGACGGCCGCGCCGGCGAACCCGATGCTGGCCAGCAGCACGCGCCGCTGCAACCAGTCCCCGAGCCAGGCGATGGCCAGCGTGCCGACCACGCCGGCGCCGAACACGATGCTCAGCGGCCAGCCCAGCGCGGCAAAGTCGATACCCTTGGCGCGCACGAAATAACTCGGCAACCAGCCCAGGATGCCGAATCCGCAGAACGCATTGAGCACACCGATGCTCACGTACAGCCAGTAGTCGGGCCCGCCGCGGTAGATCCGGGGAGCGCCGGACACCGTGCCGGGCGCCGGCTTGGTGTGATGCACGAACAGCAGCACCAGCGGCAGGGCAATGATCAGGCCGGCGGCGCCGACGATGACGAAGGCGTTGCGCCAGCCCCAGTTCGCGATGATGGGCACGGTGATCAGCGCGCCGCTGGCCGTGGCCACGATGATGCCGACGTTCCAGATCGCGTTGGCGCGTGCCCGCACCGCCTGCGGAAACTGGCGCGCGGTGATGACGCCCATCATCGGCACATGCACCGATTCGGCCAGGCCGAGCAGCAGCCGCAACAGCACCAGCATGGCCAGCGAGCCGCCGAGCGGTCCCATGGCCATGCTGACGAACGAGAAACCGATGATCACGATCACCAGGCTGCGCTTGGCGCCGAAACGTTCGGCGGCGCCCGACAGCAGCAACTGCGCCAGTCCGTAGCTGAGGAAAAACGCGCCCAGCAGGTACTGCCCGTATGCGCCGACCTGGCGGTCGCTCCAGTGCAGTTCCTGCGCCATGCGCGGCAGCGCGAACGCGATCACGTTGCGGTCGAGGTAATGCACGATGAAGGTGATCGCGAAGATCAGCGGCACGTGCCAGGGCAAGCGGGTCGAAGGGGTGTGGTCGCGCATGGGATGTGTCATGCCGGTGGCATGCCAGCACCGAGCATATATGTTTGCCGGCGGCTCCAGGGCGTCCGGCACGTGCCGGATGTCGCATGCCGGACGCAGCCGCGCCACCGGGCTGTCGCACAATCGCGCGATGATCGCGATCCATTCCCCCTTG
>CAXBDR010000254.1:0-6734 GCA_963974265.1 uncultured Rhodoferax sp. | reverse complement strand
TTCAGGCCCCCAATCGGCCTCCCGGCTACAGGGTAACTGCCGGATTTAGGATCAATGGAATCGGGTACGGAACGCGCGCGCTGCGGTCACCGTGGCACGTGGGATGTTCTCCTACAGGCATGCGGCAGACAGTCGGGTGGACCATCCTTGCACATGTGCGAAACAATGTTTGTTCGGTAGGCGTTGCCGGCGAACTTGAAGGTGCGTGGACTCGGCGTCAACGAGCCGTGTACGTCGAGACCGTGAAAGGACAGACAACGATGAAGAATTCCAGCAACAGCAGCAGCAACAGCAGCGCAGCAAGGAAACCCGGCCCGTCTCCCAAAGCATCGCCTACGGGTGCGCGTCAGTCGTGCGGGGCTAGCGTCGACGCACAGGCGCAAGCGGATTGGCTTGAGCAACTGGCGGAAGATCGCATCGGTACAGCAAGCGCCGATGGGTCCGCCAATGTACCCGTGGGTCCCACCAGCAGCGCGAACAGTGCCAGCGCCGATCCGTTCGTACGCAGGAAGGCGCTTGGCGAACCCGTACCCCAGGTCACGCGTCCGGTCTGAACGCGCCGTGCGTTGCAGGCTCGCCGGGGCTGCCGCATGTCTTGGCCCGTCCCGTTGTGGTTGGTCGGCCGGCACAGTCGCCGTCGACCACGCTGCGGGGTGGAGCCGGTCAGGCGGGCTTGCGGCCAAGCTCCGCACGCATCACATCGAGAAAACCGTCGCAGGCCGGTGACAACGACCGTCCCCGCTTGGTCACGACAGAGATGTCGCGCGATACCTTGGGTGAGGTCAAGGTCTTGACGACCAGGCTGGCGTCATGCGACCAGGCGGCAAACGCCGACGGCATGATGGACGCACCCAGGCCCGCGCCGGTCATCCACAACGCGGTCGACAGGAACGAGACCTCGTTGACCACGTCCAGCATCGCGCCCGCCTGGGCTGCCGTGCCGTCGATCAGCGGACGAATGCCGTAACCCGGCCGCACGGTGATCACCGGATGGCCGGCCAGGTCGGTCCAGCGGACGGTGCGCCGAGTGGCCAGCGGATGGTTACGCTGGCACACGACGCTGAGGTGGTCGCGCAACAGCGTCCGTGTTTCCACGTCGGCGCCGGCCCGTTCCGGCGTGCCGATGCCGAAGTCCACATGTTCGCCGATGACGCGCGATACGAACTGTTCGGGTGCGCAGTCGTCGATCACGACATGGATCTCGGGGTGCAGTGCCGTGAAGGCGCGGATCACCCTGGGCAGCAGGATCTCGGCCAGGGTCGGTGTGACCGCGATGCAGACGCGGCCGCGGCGCAGGCCGGTCAGGTCGCGCAACCCCGCGCCGAGCGAATCCACGTCGCGCAGGATGCGCTCGGCCACGACGATGGCCTCGTGCGCGGCCTGGGTCGGCTGCAGCGCGCGCGTGGTGCGATCGAACAGCCGCGCGCCGAGGCCTTCCTCGATCTGGCGGATCAGCACGCTGACCGCCGACTGGGTGACAAACAGCTGTTCGGCAGCCGCGCTGAGCTTGCGCAGGTGGTAGACGGCGGCGAAGGCGCGCAATTGCCGCAGGGTCGGGCTGAAATGCTGATTCATGAATTTTCATCATATGTCATTCGCAAATTGTCGATTTACGAATGAATGAAGTTTGATTCCAATCAAGGCTCACCGCTCCCGCTACCCCAACGACATCAGGAGACACCATGCAATCGATCTACCGAGCCCTGGCCGGCTGTGCCACGGCCGCCGCGCTGGCCATGAGCTTCGCCGTGCCGGCCGCCGCCCAGTCCACCGACTTTCCCAGCAAACCCGTTCGTATCGTGGTGACCTTCCCGCCGGGGGGCAGCGCCGACGCGGTGGTGCGCATGCTGGTGCCGCGGCTGAACGACAAGCTGGGCCAGTCCGTGATCGTCGACAACCGGCCGGGCGCGGGCGGCAACATCGGCTTGACGGTGGTCGCCAAGGCCGCTCCGGGTGACGGCTACACCCTGGGCGTCGGCGCGGCCGGCGCCTTGTCGGCCAACGTCAGCCTGTATGCGCAGATGCCGTTCGATCCGGTCAAGGATCTCAGGCCGGTGAGCATGCTGGCCGCCATTCCGTTCGTCATCATCGGCCACCCGTCCGTGGCGGCGCGCAACCAGGCCGACCTGATCGCACTGGCCAAGGCCCAGCCGGGCAAGTTGTCGATCGCGCATGGCGGCAACGGAACGGCCATGCATCTCACCGCTGCCCTGTTCGCACAGATGGCCGACGTGAAACTGGTCGAGGTGCCGTATCGGGGCTCGGGCCCGGCCGCGCTGGACGTGTTGTCGGGCCAGGTCCCGCTGGCCGTCGTGGACCTGCCGTCGGCACTGCAACACATCAAGGCCGGCAAGCTGATCGCCTATGGCGTCACGAGTCCGCAGCGCCTGCCGATGTTGCCGGACGTGCCCACCGTGGCCGAGGCCGGCCTGCCGGGTTACGACTCCACGGGCTGGTTCGGCGTGGTCGCACCAGCCGGAACACCGCCGGCGATCATTGCGCGCCTGAACGCGGAGATCACCGCGGCACTCAACGACGAGACCATCAAGACCAACATGCGCAATCTGGGTGTGGAGCCCGCGCCCGGCTCGGTCGCATCGTTCGAAGCCTACATCAAGGCCGAAACCGACAAATGGGCACGCGTCATCAAGACGGCCAACATCAAGCTCGAGTGAAACCCATGAACGACAACAGCGATGACGCGACCGACTGCGACGTACTGATCGTCGGGGCAGGCCCGGTTGGCCTGACGCTGGCGATGGACCTTGCGGGGCGCGGCGTGCGGGTCGTGATCGCCGAGACCCGTCGCTACGCGGAGCCGCCCAGCGTCAAGTGCAACCATGTCTCGTCGCGCAGCATGGAGCAGTTCCGGCGCCTGGGCGTGGCCCACAAGCTGCGCAGCGCCGGCCTGCCGGAGGACTACCCGAACGACGTGGTGTTCCGCACCAGCCTGACCGGCACCGAACTCACGCGTATCCCGATTCCCTGCCGGCGCGATCGCTACGACGACACCAGCGGGCCGGATGGCTGGTGGCCCACGCCAGAGCCGCCGCATCGCATCAACCAGATATACCTCGAACCCATCCTGCTCGAGCATGTCGCGGCCCTGGCGGGCGTGACGCTGCTCAACCGCACCGAGGTCACCGGATTCAACCAGTCGGCGACCGGCGTGTCGGCGACCACCCGCGGCCTGGACGATGGCCAGGAGCACACCTGGCGGGCCCGTTACCTGGTGGGTTGCGATGGCGGCAGTTCCGGCGTGCGCAAGCGCATGGGAGCCCGGCTCGAAGGCACGGCGGTGATCCAGCGCGTGCAGTCCACGTATATCCGGGCGCCCGGTCTCAAGGCGCTGATTCCGGGCAAGCCGGCCTGGTCCTGCTATTCGGTCAATCCGCGGCGTTGCGGCACCACCTTCGCCATCGACGGCGAGACCACATGGCTGGTGCACAACCATCTGCATGCCGAGGAACCGGAGTTCGATTCGGTGGACCGGGATCGGTCGATCCGCGAGATTCTCGGGGTCGGTGACGATTTCCACTATGACATCATCAGCAAGGAAGACTGGGTCGGCCGGCGCCTGGTGGCCAACCGCTTCCGCGACCGGCGCGTGTTCATCGCGGGCGATGCCGCCCACCTGTGGGTGCCGTACGCCGGCTACGGCATGAACGCCGGCATCGCCGACGCCATCCACCTGTCGTGGTTGCTGGCCGCGCGCTTGCAGGGCTGGGCCGACGAAGGGGTGCTCGATGCCTACGAGGCCGAACGCCAGCCCATTACCGAGCAGGTGTCGAACTTCGCGATGGATCATGCGCAGAAGATGATCCGCGCGCGCCGCGCCGTGCCATCCAATATCGAGTCCGCGGACGCCGATGGCGCGGCCGCACGCGCGCTGGTGGGCCAGGAGTCGTATGAGCTCAACGTGCAGCAGTTCTGCTGCGCGGGATTGAACTTCGGCTATTTCTACAGCGGCTCGCCGATCATCGTGTCCGATGATGAAGCGCCGCCGGCCTACAGCATGGGCGATTTCACGCCGTCCACCGTGCCGGGTTGCCGCGTGCCGCATCTGTGGCTCGCCGACGGGCGTTCCCTGTACGACGCGTTCGGACCCGGTTACACCCTGCTGCGTCTGCGCGCCGGGGTCGACGTCGGCCCGCTGGTCGACGCGGCGAACGCCCGGCGCATGCCCTTGTCCGTGCTGGACGTGCATCCGCGAGACGCGCTGCCCGAAGCCTACCGCCACGCCCTGGTGTTGTGCCGCGCCGACCAGCATGTGGTGTGGCGGGGTGACCGGATGCCGGCCGATCCGGCGGCCCTGGTTGCGGTCTTGTGTGGCGCCGCGCATGCGGCCATGCGCATGGCCGCTTGAGGCGCGGCCCGCCTACGGCCGGCGCAACACCATCTCGTTGCCGCTCAGCGTGATCTGGAACTTCGACAGGAAACTCTGCCCCAGCAGCGCCTGGTCGCGGGCGATGCCGTTCATGCCGACCGCCACCTTGACGCCGGACACGCTGGCGGGCCCGAGCGACACCGGCACGTCGGACACGATGCGGCCCTCGATGACGCCGTTGGCGGTGTGAAACCGCGTCGGCGAACCGCCGCGGATGCCGGCGTGGTCGGCAAACGCCTGGCTGACCGTGACGTAGCTGGCACCGGTGTCCACGAGGAAGATCACCGGCTGGCCGCCGATGGTGCCCGGGGCATAGAAGTGGCCGTCCCGCGCGCGCGGAATCGTCATGTCGCCGGCCATCGAGACCGTGATCTCCCGGGGCTTCATCACCATCTTGATGCCGCCATAGACCGCCGCCATGATGACGAGCCAGAACACGACGATGGCCAGCGGGCCCCATTTCAAGCCGGGGGTAATGCCTTGTTCGTCGGCCCGCGGGGCTGCTGCACGGTCGGCGGCGCGACCGAAGCGGCCAGGCCGCGGGGCGTCGCTGCCGTCCCGCTTGCGTTGCGCATCCTTCCACCAGTCGCGATCCTCGACGCCCATGCTGATCCTCTTGCTTCGATCGCCCCACTGTAGTGCAAGCCCGCATGACCTTGCCGGGCAGGGTATTGCCGGCGCCGACCTGCCCGCGCCGAACCGGCCCGACGATCGTCAGCCCAGGTAACGCGGCAAGGTCAGCGTGATGACCGGAAACGCGATCAGCAGCCCGAGCCGGATCACGTCGGCGACGACGAAGGGCATCACGCCGCCGAACAAGGTGCGCATCGGCACGTCGGGCAGCAGGCTCTTGAGCACCATCACGTTCAGGCCCACCGGCGGCGTGATGAAGCTGATCTCGGTCACCACCACGACGATGATGCCGAACCAGATCAGGTCGAAACCCAGGCCCTGCACCAGCGGGTAGAACACCGGCACCGTCAACAACACCATCGACATGCTCTCGAGCACGCAGCCCAGCAGCACGTAGATGACGCAGATGGCGACGATGACCATGATCGGATGGATGGAGAACTGCTTGACCATGTCCTGCAGGTCGCCGGGCAGCGAGGTGAAATTGATGAAGTTGGCGAACATCAGCGCGCCGATCAGCACCATGAACAACATGCCGGTGGTGCGCGCCGACTCGACCAGCACCTCGGACAGGATGGCCCAGCTCAGGCGCTTGCGCGCCCATGCGAACACGAAGGCGCCGCAGGCGCCGATGCCGGCGGCCTCGGTGGCCGTGAACACGCCGCCGTAGATGCCGCCCATGACGATGGCGAACAGCAGCAACACGCCCCAGACCTCGCGCAAGGCCTGCAGGCGCTGCGGCCAGGGCAGGCGCGCGCCGCGCGGGCCGGCCTCGGGTCGGCGCCAGATGGTCCAGCGCACGGCCAGCAGGTACAGGCCGATGGCCAGCAGGCCGGGCAGGATGCCGGCGGCGAACATCTTGCCGATGCTTTGCTGCGTCAGGATCGCATAGACGACCATCACGACGGACGGCGGGATCAGGATGCCCAGGGTGCCGCCCGCGGCGATCGACCCCGAGGCCAGTGCCTTGTCGTAACCCAGGTCACGCATCTCGGGATAGGCGACCTTGGACATGGTGGCCGTCGTGGCCAGGCTGGAGCCGCACACCGCGCCGAAGCCGCCGCAGGCGACGATGGTCGACATCGCCAGGCCACCCTTGCGGTGGCCCAGGAAGGCATAGGCGGCGGCATACAGCTCGCGCGACAGGCGCGACTGCGTGATCAGGTTGCCCATCAGGATGAACAGCGGCACCACCGACAGCAGGTACTGGAAACCGCTTTCCTGCACCACCGAACCCACCAGCGTGTAGGCCGAGGGCCAGTTGCGGATCCAGGCCAGGCCCAGCACGCCGATCAGCGCCATGGCAAATGCCACCGGCACCTGCATCAGCACCAGCAGCAGCATGGCGGCGAAACCGATCAGGGCTTCCGTCATGGATGGGCATCCCGTCCGGCGATCGCGAGCCAGGTCTGCCAGGCGTGGATCAGTGCGTTGACCAGCAACATGGCGCTCATGAAGAAGATGACCGGTGCCAGCGGCAGGCCCAGCATCGTGGTCTGGTCGCCGAAGTCCAGCGCTGACGTGGCCTGGCTCCAGGTGGCCACGGACAGCAGCAGGCTGATGCCGGTGGCCAGCACCTGGCTGGCGATTTTCTGCACGCGTTGTACCGGTGCGCTCATGCGCGTGGTCAGCAGGTCGACCGTGACATGTTCATGTGCCAGCGTTGCCAGCGCGATGCCGGCGAAGATGACCCCCACCATCAGCATCTCGGTGA
>CAXBDR010000253.1:0-6735 GCA_963974265.1 uncultured Rhodoferax sp. | reverse complement strand
AAGGCGCCTCCGAACACACCCAGGCGCCGCACGTCGCCGTTCGCTGGGCTCAAACCCAGTCCCTTCGCACCAGGAAACGATGCACGAGGTCGTGCTCGGCCGTTCCCGGCAAAGGCTGTTCCTGGTATGACCATCGCACCAGGGGCGGCATCGACAGCAGGATGGACTCGGTGCGCCCGCCGGACTGCAAGCCGAAATGGGTGCCACGGTCCCACACCAGGTTGAACTCGACATACCGTCCGCGTCGATACAGCTGGAACTCTCGTTCGCGCTCGCCGAACGGCATCGCGCCGCGTCGCTCGACAATGGGCAGGTAGGCTTGCAGGAAGGCGTCGCCGACCGAGCGCTGCAGTGCGAATCCGCCGTCGAAATCGGATGCGCTGAAGTCGTCGAAGAAGATGCCGCCCACGCCCCGCTGCTCCTGCCGGTGCTTGAGGAAGAAATATTCGTCGCACCACTGCTTGAAGCGCGGATACAGCTCGGCCCCGTAGGGTTCGAGCGCAGCCTTGCAGGTGGCATGGAAATGCACGGCATCGTCGTCGAAACCGTAATACGGCGTCAGATCCATGCCGCCGCCAAACCAGCACACCTGCTTGTCCGTGCCCGGAAACGCCGCCAGCATGCGCACGTTCATGTGGACCGTGGGCACGTAGGGGTTGCGCGGGTGGAACACCAGCGACACGCCCAGCGCCTCGAACGGCGCGCCGGCGAGTTCCGGCCGGTTCTGTGTCGCCGATGGCGGCAGCGCCTTGCCGCGCACATGCGAGAAGCCGCAACCCGCACGCTCGAATACCTTGCCCTGTTCCAGGATGCGGGTCAGGCCATCGCCTTGCAGCGGCTCGGAAGGTTCCTTGCGCCAGGCATCGTCGAGGAATGGCGTGCCGTCGATGGCGGCAATTGCCGTGCAGATGCGCTGCTGCAGGTCCAGCAGGTACTTGCGCACCGCCGGCACGCGCTGCTCGGGCGGCAGGCTCGGCTCAGCGGACATCATGGTGAACAGCGAGACGCCCGCCGGCGCGCTCAGGCGGCACGGTGACCGATGTCGCCACGGTATTGCATTCCATCGAACTGAATCTCGCGCACCACCTCATAAGCCCGCTGCTGGGCCTGGCGCACGTTGTCGGCCAGCGCGGTCACGCACAATACCCGGCCACCGCTGGTGAACACGTCCTCGCCTTCGCGCCGGGTACCGGCGTGGAAGACCATCACGTCGGCACCGGGTTGCGGCAGGCCCCGGATGCGGTCGTCGGTGCGCGGTTGCTTCGGATAGTCCTTGGCGGCGAGCACGACACCCAGGGCCGTGCGCCGGTCCCACTGCAGCTCGATCTGGTCGAGCTTGCGGTCATCGCCGGTCTCGGTTGCCGCCAGCAACAACTCGAGCAGGTCGGTCTTGAGGCGCATCAGGATCGGTTGCGTCTCGGGGTCGCCGAGCCGGCAGTTGAACTCCAGCGTACGCGGCTGGCCATGGGCATCGATCATGAGTCCGGCATACAGGAAGCCGGTATAGGCGATGCCGTCCTTCTCCATGCCGCGGATCGTGGGCAGGATGATCTCGCGCATGGCCTTGGCGTGCACGGCCGGTGTCACCACGGCAGCCGGCGAATACGCCCCCATGCCGCCGGTGTTCGGACCCTGGTCGCCGTCGAGCAGGCGCTTGTGGTCCTGGCTGGTGGCCAGCGCCAGCACGTTCTTGCCGTCGCACATGACGATGAAGCTGGCCTCCTCGCCCTCGAGACACTGCTCGATGACGACCCGGGTGTCCGGATCGGCGACTTCGGGCAGCATGCGGTCGATGGCCTCATGCGCCTGTTCGATCTCGCGGGCGACAACCACGCCCTTGCCGGCCGCCAGCCCATCGGCCTTGACGACGATGGGGGCGCCCCGGTCCGTGACAAAGGCATGTGCCTGCGCCCGGTCGGAGAAGGTCATGTGCAAGGCCGTCGGAATGCCGTGGCGCTGCATGAAGTCCTTGGAAAAGGCCTTCGAGCTCTCGAGCCGGGCCGCGGCCCTGGTCGGGCCGAAGATGCGCAGTCCGCGTTCGCGGAACAGGTCGACGACGCCCGCAGCCAGCGGCACTTCGGGGCCGACCACGGTCAGGCCGATCTTCTCGTTCACGGCCCAGTCGCACAGCTGCGCCAGGTCGGTGATCTCGATGTTGCGGATCCGTTCGGCCTGCGCCGTGCCGCCGTTGCCCGGCGCCACGAATACGGTCTCGATCCGGCTGGACTGGGCCAGCTTCCAGGCCAGCGCATGTTCGCGGCCTCCGCCGCCAATGACCAGTACCTTCATAGCGCGGCGTTGTGGTAGACCGCCTGCACGTCGTCGAGGTCTTCGAGCACGTCCAGCAGTTTCTGCATCCGGGAGGCATCGTCACCCTGGAGGTCGATCGGATTGTCGGCCCGCATCGTGACCTCTGCGACCTCGGCCTTGAAGCCGGCCGCGTCCAGCGCGGACTGGACCGCCTCGAAGTCACCCGGCACGCTTAACACCTCGATGGCGCCGTCGTCGTCGACGATCACGTCCTCGGCACCGGCCTCGAGCGCGACGTCCATCAATTTCTCCTCGTCGGTGCCGGGTGCATAGACCAGCTGGCCGCAGTGCTTGAACTGGAAGGCGACCGACCCTTCGGTGCCCATGTTGCCGCCGTGCTTGCTGAAGGCATGGCGTACCTCGGCCACGGTGCGCACCCGGTTGTCGGTCATGGTGTCGACGATGATGGCCGCGCCGCCGATGCCGTAGCCCTCGTAGCGGATCTCCTCGTAGTTGACGCCTTCCAGGTTGCCGGTGGCCTTGTCGATGTTGCGCTTGACGGTATCGGCCGGCATGTTGGCCGCCTTGGCCTTCTCGACCGCCAGCCGCAACCGCGGATTGGCCGTCAGGTCGCCGCCACCGGTACGGGCAGCCACCATGATCTCGCGGATGACACGGGTCCAGACCTTGCCTCTTTTTTCATCCTGCCGCCCCTTGCGGTGCTGAATATTGGCCCATTTGCTGTGTCCTGCCACGCGGATTCCTTCAAAAAATTGGTTACCCTTGCACCACGATTGTACTTTTGGGAATCTCCATGATCGAACCCTTCGTGATCGCACAGCGCGACGCCATCCGGTGCAGCCTGCAACCGGACAAGGCCAATCGCCACGGACTGATCACCGGCGCTACCGGCACCGGCAAGACCATCACGCTGCAAACGCTGGCCGAGGCATTCTCCGCGGCCGGCGTGCCGGTATTCATGGCCGACGTCAAGGGCGACCTGACCGGCATCTCCCAGGCCGGCACCCTGGGCGACAAGTTGGGCAAGATCATCGCCGAACGCAAGCTCGACACACCGGCCTTCTGCCCGTTCCCGGTCACCTTGTGGGACGTGTTCGGCAAGCAGGGACATCCGGTGCGGGCCACCGTCAGCGACCTGGGTCCGTTGCTGCTGGCGCGCATGCTCAACCTCAACGACACCCAGGCCGGCGTGTTGCAGCTGGTGTTCCGGATCGCCGACGACCAGGGCCTGCTGCTGCTGGACATGAAGGACCTGCGCAGCATGTGCCAGTTCGTCGGCGACAACGCGTCGCAGTTCACGACCAGCTACGGCAACATCAGCGCGGCCAGCATCGGCGCAATCCAGCGTGGCCTGCTGCAGATCGAGAGCCAGGGCGGCGACCAGTTCTTCGGCGAGCCCATGCTCAACATCGCCGACTTCATGCAGACCGACGGCAGCGGCAAGGGCGTGGTCAACGTGCTGGCCGCGGACCAGCTGATGAACGCGCCAAGGCTGTATGCGACCTTCCTGCTGTGGCTGCTCAGCGAGCTGTTCGAGAACCTGCCCGAGGTGGGCGACCTGGACAAGCCCAAGCTGGTGTTTTTCTTCGACGAGGCGCACCTGCTGTTCGCCGACGCGCCCAAGGCGCTGATCGAGCGTATCGAGCTGGTCGTGCGCCTGGTGCGCAGCAAGGGCGTGGGCGTGTATTTCGTGACCCAGAACCCGCTGGACATTCCCGACGCGGTGCTGGCCCAGCTCGGCAACCGGGTGCAACACGCCCTGCGGGCGTTCACGCCGCGGGACCAGAAGGCGGTGAAGTCCGCCGCCGATACGATGCGCCAGAACCCGGCGCTCGACATTGCACAGGCCATCACCGAGCTGGCCGTGGGCGAGGCGCTGGTCAGTTTCCTGGATTCGAAGGGTCGCCCGGGCGTGACCGAACGCGTGTTCGTATTGCCGCCCCGCAGCCAGATCGGACCGATCACCGACGCGCAGCGACAGGCCCTGATCGCCGGCTCCATCGTCGCCGGCGTCTACGAAAAATCCGTTGATCGCGCCTCGGCACACGAAGCCATCAAGGCCCGCGTCGAGGCCACGATGGCCGACGAGGCCACCGCCAAGGAGCAAGCCGCCAGCATGGCACGCACGGCGAAGGACCAGGGTGGCGCGGCAGTCGACGACGGCGGCGGCATCCTCGGCTCGCTGGGTGGATTGCTCGGCGGCGGCAGGAGCGGCCGACGCATGAGTGCCGGCGAGCAGTTGTTCAAGAGCGCCGCCAGCGCCATCGGCAGCGAGGTCGGGCGCCAGATCATCCGCGGTGTGCTCGGTGGCATATTCGGGGGCAAGAAGCGCTGAACCCGGCGCGAAGCCGCGACGCACACCAGATTCACGACGAGGACTCACCCATGACGACCGATCTTTCCCGCTTTCCCAACCTGCACCTGGTGGACCACCCGCTGGTGCAGCACAAACTCACGCTGATGCGCCGCAAGGAGACCAGCACCAACGGTTTTCGGCGCCTGCTGGGCGAACTCAGCACGCTGATGGCCTACGAGGTCACGCGCGACATGCCGACCCAGCCGATCGAGATCGAGACGCCGCTGGAGACCATGAGCGGCACGACCATCGACGGCAAGAAGCTGGTGCTGGTGTCCATCCTGCGCGCCGGCACCGGCATCCTCGACGGCATGCTCAGCGTGGTGCCCGGCGCCCGCGTCGGCCACATCGGCCTGTACCGCGACCCCCAGACGCTGCAGCCGGTGGAGTATTACTTCAAGATGCCGCAGGACATGCAGGAGCGCGACGTGATCGTCGTCGACCCGATGCTGGCCACCGGCAACTCGGCCGTCGCCGCGATCGACAAGGTCAAGGCCATGCGCCCCAAGTCGGTCAAGTTCCTGTGCCTGCTGACCTGCCCGGAAGGGCTGGACACCATGTACAAGTCGCATCCCGACGTGCCGGTGTTCACCGCGGCCGTCGACCGCCAGCTCAACGACCACGGCTATATCCTGCCGGGGTTGGGCGACGCGGGAGACCGGATCTTCGGTACCCAATAATCCGGCGGACCGGTAGCGCTCAGTCGCCCCGGATCAGCACGGTGCGCAGCACCATGTCGACCAGCAACTGCTCGCCGGCGGCGAAATCTTCGGGCTCCATCTGCGGCTTTCCCAGCACCAGGCAGATCTGGCTGGCGAAGTCCGCATAGGCCTGGGTCGACGACCACAGGATCACCATCAGGTGCGCCGCATCGACCTTGCGGCACACTCCTTGTTCGGCCCACTGGTTGAAGACCGCGATGTCAGCCTGCAGGGCCGGCAACACGCGGTCGCGGATCTCCTGCGCGAACAGCGGCGCGCCGGAGATGACCTCGTTGGCATACACCCGTGAATCGAACGGATGCTCGCGCGAGAAACGCAGCTTGCCGGCGATGTATCGGCGCAACGCCCGCTCCGGGTTGTCGGCGTTCTCGGTGATTGCCGCCATGTATGACAACCACACGTCCAGCACCCCGTGCAACACGCGGCGGTACAAGGCTTCCTTGCTCGAGAAGTAATACAGCAGGTTCTGCTTCGCGGTGCCGACCTCGCGCGCAATATGGTCCAGCGACACGCCACCGAATCCGCGTTGTGCGAACAGTCGTTTGGCCGCCTCGAGGATTTCCTGTTCCAGCCGCTCCCGGCTGTCGCTTCGCTTTTCCCTGACCGGTGCCGGTTTTCGCTTGATCGCCATGCCGCGCATGGTAGCGGCAATTACTCTCGCCCCCTGGCCCGACTCTTGCAGAGACGGGAAAGCGGGTAATCCCTAGTTGAAGGGGCACCGCGATGACGATCAAATGCACCAAATGTTTACCAGATGGTAAGAGTTGAAGACGCAACGCACCACAACGAGGCACACCATGAGTTCAGCCGAGACCTCCCCCACTGCGCCACCGGACATCCGGGCCGGTCGCCTCGATGCCGGGCAATATCCGCGCAATTTCTGTGACGCGCATCCACCGCTGACGCTGACCGAGGCCCGGATCGAGGCGGACCGGTGTTACTACTGTTTCGAAGCGCCCTGCCAGACGGCCTGTCCGACCGGTATCGACGTTCCGAGCTTCATCCAGCGTATTGCCGACAACAACATCCGCGGCTCCGCGCACGCCATCCTCAGTGCCAATCCGCTGGGCGGGATGTGTGCAAGGGTCTGTCCGACCGAGGTGTTGTGCGAGGAGGCCTGTGTACGCAATACCCAGGAGGACAAGCCGGTCGAGATCGGGCAGTTGCAACGTTATGCCACTGACGCGTATTTCGCCAACCCGGGCCTGCCGCTGTTCACCCGCGCGGCAGCGACCGGCCGCACCATCGCCGTGGTCGGCGCCGGACCCGCCGGCCTGGCCTGCGCCCACGGCCTGGCCCGGCTCGGGCACGACGTGGTGGTGTTCGACGCCAACGCCAAGCCCGGCGGCCTGAACGAATACGGCCTGGCCACCTACAAGACGGTCG
>CAXBDR010000252.1:0-6814 GCA_963974265.1 uncultured Rhodoferax sp. | reverse complement strand
GCCAGGCCCGGCCGATGGCCGCCATGATGCCCGGCTGGCGCAGCCACAACCAGCCGCCAAGCAGCAGGGTCTGCAACAACTGCGCCAGCAACACGCCCAGGGCTCCGACGAGCCAGGCCGACACGCCGGGCCATTGCAGCGCCGCGCCGCGGTAGCCGACGCTGGCCAGCGCGAAACAGGCGCCACTGGCCAGGCCGAACCAGGCGGCGTTGCCACGCCAGTTGGCCAGCACCTTGCCGGGCTCGCGCGGCAGGGACAACAACACGACTCCCAGCGTGGCGACCAGCATCGCGATCGCGGCGGCGACGGTGGGCAGCTCCTGCAGCGCCACGACGCCGAACAGGCCGACCTGCAGCACCTCGGTCTTGGAGAAGGTCACGCCGACGATGAAGTTGCGCTGTTTCATCGCCGCCAGCAACAAGGCGGTGGCCGCCAGCTGGCTGATGGCGCCGCCGGCCAGCCACGCCAGGTAGGCCGGCGAGAAGTCCGGCCATGACACGGCGCGGGCGCCTGAGAAACCGACAACCAGCAGCAACCACAACAACGCGAACGGCAGGCCGTACAGGAAACGCACCAGCGTGGCGGCCAGCGTGCCCAGTTCCGAAACCAGGCTGCGCTGGGCCGCATTGCGGATGGTCTGCATGAAGGCCGCCCCGACGACGATCGGGATCCAGGCCCAGCTGGCCAAGGCCGGAAGTTCCATGCCCATGCTGCCCGCGCCGACCGGCCGCTCAGGCCGGGTAGCTGCCGGGCAACAGGATGCTGCGGTCGACGGTCTGGATGTCGGTGTGGCCGCAGAAGGCCATCGTGGTGTCGAGCTCGTTGTGGATCAGTTCCAGCGCCTTGGTGACGCCGGCTTCGCCCATGGCGCCCAGGCCGTAGACCATGGCGCGGCCGATCATCGTGCCGCGGGCACCGAGGGCCCAGGCCTTGAGCACGTCCTGGCCGCTGCGGATGCCGCCGTCCATCCAGACCTCGATGTCCTTGCCGACGGCGTCGACGATGGCGGGCAAGGCATTGATGCTCGACGGTGCGCCGTCGAGCTGGCGGCCGCCATGGTTGCTGACGACGATGGCGTCCGCCCCCGAGGCCACCGCCAGGCGCGCGTCCTCGACGTCCATGATGCCCTTGAGGATCAGCTTGCCGCCCCATTGTTCCTTGACCCAGGCCACGTCGGGCCAGGACAGGCGGGGATCGAACTGCTCGCGGGTCCAGGCGCCCAGCGAACTCATGTCGCTGACGCCCTTGACATGGCCCACCAGGTTGCGGAAGGTGCGGCGTTTCGTGCCCGCCATGCCCAGGCACCAGCGCGGCTTGAAGGCCAGGTTGATGATGTTGGCCAGGGTCGGACGGGGCGGGGCGCTGAGGCCGTTTTTCAGGTCCTTGTGGCGCTGGCCGATCACCTGCAGGTCGAGCGTGAGCACCAGCGCGCTGCATTTGGCCACCTTGCAGCGCTTGATCATGTTGGCCATGGCCTCGCGGTCGCGCATCATGTAGAGCTGGAACCAGAACGGCGCGCTGGTGTGCTCCGCGATGTCCTCGATCGAGCAGATGCTCATCGTCGACAGCGTGAACGGGATGCCGAACTTCTCTGCTGCTCGGGCCGCATGGATTTCGCCGTCGGCATGCTGCATGCCGGTCAGGCCGACCGGGGCGATCGCCACCGGCATCTTGGCCGGGCACCCGACCATGGTGGTCGCCGTGCTGCGGTTCTCCAGGTTGACGGCCACGCGCTGGCGCAGCAGGATGGACTGGAAGTCGTCCGAATTGGCGCGGTAGGTGCCTTCGGTCCACGAGCCGGAATCGGCGTAGTCGTAGAACATGCGGGGCACACGCCTTTGCGCCAGGACGCGCAGGTCTTCGATGTTGGTGATCACGGGCACGGCAGACTCCTTGTTGTCGCCGGCCATGTTAGCGGCAGCGCGCCGCTGCCGTTTTGAAACCTGCTGTCCGTGCCTTGAATTTTTTTGCGCTCGGCATCCGCAGACGTGAAAAGACCCCGGCCGGGGGCCGGGGCCCGAAGCGGATGCGGGGGGCGGCCCTGCACGAGCGCCGGCGGCCCCGCAGCCTCATCATCAGCTCAACCGGATCGGCACGAAGATCTTGTCCCCGTCGCGCTGGATCAGCAACGCCACCGACTTGTCGGACGTGGCCACGATGGCGCGCACCTGTTCCACGTCCTTGACCGCGGTGCCGTTGACCGCCAGCACCACGTCGCCCGGATTGATGCCGGCCCGGGCGGCGGCGCCGGCCACGGATTCGACGACCAGCCCGTTGGGTGCGCCGACCGCCTGCGCCTCCTGCGGCTGCAACGGACGCAGGGCCAGGCCGAGCCGCCCCTGGCTGGCCTGCGCGTCGCTGCGCGCCACCGTCCTCGTGGTGTCGCCGGCGCTGCCCAACCGCGCCTCGATGCGTTGCGACCGGCCCTTGCGCCAGATGTCCAGCGCCACCGTGTCGCCCGGCGTGGCCAGGCTGATGATGGCCGGCAGGTCGCCCGACGAGCGGATCAGTGTGCCATCGACCGAGCGGATGATGTCGCCGGTCTGCAGGCCCGCCTTGTCGGCCGGGCTGCCCGATTCCACCGACGCGACCAGCGCGCCTTCGGGCCGCTCGAGCTTGAACGAGTCGGCCAGCGCCTGGTTGACTTCCTGGATCGTGACGCCGAGCCGGGCATGTTCGACCTTGCCGGTGGCGACGATCTGGTCCTTGACCTTGAGCGCGAGGTCGATCGGGATCGCGAACGACAGGCCCTGGTAACCGCCGGTGCGGCTGTAGATCTGCGCGTTGATGCCGACCACCTCGCCCCGGGTGTTGAACAGCGGGCCCCCCGAATTGCCCGGGTTCACGGCCACGTCTGTCTGGATGAAAGGCACGGCGCTGTCATCGGGCAGGGAGCGGCCCTTGGCACTGACGACGCCGGCCGTGACGGTGTTCTCGAAGCCGAACGGCGCACCGATGGCCAGCACCCATTCGCCGACCCGCAGGTCCTGGATGCGGCCGGTGGTCACCGTGGGCAGGTCCTTCGCTTCGATCTTGAGCACGGCCACGTCGGTCTTGGCGTCCGAACCCAGCACCTTGGCGCTGTACTCGCGCCGGTCGGTCAGCTTGACCGTGACCTGGTCGGCGTCGCGCACGACATGGGCATTGGTCAGGATGATGCCGTCGGCGCTGACGATGAAGCCCGAACCCTGGCCGCGGGTCGGCATTTCGCGCGGCATGCCGCCTTGCGGGCCGGGCTGGAAGCGGCGGAAGAATTCGAAAAACGGGTCGTTGCCGAACGGGTCGGCGTTGCGACCGCCGCGGGAGGCCGCTGGCCGGTCTGCGGTCCGGCTGGTGCCGGTGACGCTGATGTTGACGACCGCCGGTCCGTTCTGGGCCGTGATGCGCGAGAAGTCGGGCAGGGCCATCGGTGTGACCGCTGCGGTGACCGGCGTGGTCGCGGTGACGGCATTGGCGGCGTGCGCCGGGCCGACGAGTTGCAGGGCGGTGACGCCGGTGCCGCCGACGATGCCGGCGGTGGCCAATGCCAGTACCAGGCGCGAGGGTGAGAGTGAAGACAGTTTCATGGCGACTCCTTGTGCGGGAAGTTGGAATGCCATGAATATGCGACCGTGGTCTTAGACGAGTCTTAATCGGGGCCCCTGGCGGGCGGGCGGGCGGCCGCGCCGTCGCGCCGCGGTCGCGTCAGGCCGCGCGCGCGGGAGGAAAGAGCACTGAAGCCTGCAGGCCGCCGAGCCGGGCCGACGTTCCCAGCGTCAGGTTGGCGCCGTGACGCTGGGCGATCGCCCGGGCGATCGACAGGCCCAGTCCGCTGCCCGCCGCCTGCGGGTCGGAGCCCCGCACGAAGCGTTCGAATACGCGTTCGCGCTCGTCATCGCCGATGCCGGGGCCGGAGTCCTCGATCGACAGCGCGGGGTGTGTATCGCGCAGCTCCGACTCGACTCGCACGCGACCGCCGGGGGGCGTGTACTTGATCGCGTTGTCCAGCAGATTGCGCAGAAGGATCGACAGGCTGTCCGCATCGCCGTCGATCCAGACCGGTGCCGCCTGCCCGCACGACAGGTCGATGGCGCGTTCGCGTGCGAGCGGCTGCATCTCCTCGACGGCCTGCTGCGCCAATGGGATCAGATCCAGCCGCCGGTGCTGCGCCGGCTCCTGCTGCGATTCGTGGCGCGCCAGCAGCAGCAGTTGCTGCATCAGCCGGATCGCCCGGTCGACGCCCTGGTTGAGTCTGGCCACGGCCTGCCGTTGTGCCTGCGGGTCGTCGGAGCGTGCCAGCGACTGGGCCTGCAGCTTCAGCGCCGTCAGCGGCGACCGCAGTTCGTGCGCGGCATTGGCGACGAAGGCGCGCTGCGCGTCGAAACTCGCGTGCAGCCGGTCGAACAGCAGGTTGATCTCCTGCACCAGTGGCTGGATCTCGTCCGGCAGGCCCGCGTCGGGCAGCGGCGTCAGGTCTTCCGCGGCACGGGCGGCCACCTGCCGGCGCGTGTGTTCCAGCGGTCGCAGCGAGCGGTTGATGATCCACCACAGCGCCAGCATCAGCAGCGGAGCGATCAGGGCCAGCGGCAGCACGGCGCGCACCGCCAGCGCCCGTGCGCGCGCCAGCCGGTCGTCCATGTTCTGCGCGATCTGTATCGTCTGCAGCGGTGTCTGCACCGAATACACGCGGTAGGACACACCGTTTTGCGTCACGTCGGCGAATCCGAGCACGGCTCGGGGCGGCAACACGATGCGGCTGGACTGGAACACATGGCGGCCGTCGGCGCTCCAGATCTGGATCACGTAGTCCTGTGTCGCGTCGCGTCGCGGCGCGTCGAGCGGGAAGTTCGGCAGGGCCGGGCCGCCCATCAGGCTGTTGGCCATCTGCTGCAGGTGATAGTCGAACAAGGTGTCGGCCTGTGCCAGCGCACTGCGGTAGGCAGAGATGCCTTGCAGCAGCGCGCCCAGCAGGATGGCCACCGAGACCGAGACCAGCAGCCGCCGGCGCAGCGAATGGCGTGTGGCGGCCGTCATGGCGCATCGTCCCGCGGCATGGTGTAGCCGAGCCCGCGCACGGTTTCGATCACCGCAGTGCCGAGTTTCTTGCGCAGGCCATGAATGTAGACCTCGACCGCATTGCTGCTGACCTCGTCCTTCCAGCCATAGAGCTTGTCCTCGATCTGTGCGCGCGAATACACGACACCCGGGCGTGCCATCAGCACTTCGAGCACGGCCCACTCGCGTGCCGACAAATGGATGGGCGTCGGCGCCGCCCCATCGGGCGACAGGCGCAGTGCTTCGTGGGTGATCGGATTGAGCCGCAGGCCGTGGATTTCGCGCACCGAGTCGGCCTGCCCGTGGCTGCGACGGATCAGCGCGCGGATACGCGCCAGCAATTCGTCCAGGTCGTAGGGCTTGAGCACATAGTCGTCGGCGCCGGCATCGAGCCCGGCGATCCGGTCCTGCACCGCGTCGCGGGCGGTGACGATCAGCACCGGTGTCGTGTTCCGGCGGGTACGCAGGCGGCGCAGCACCTCGACGCCATCGAGCCCTGGCAGTCCCAGGTCCAGCAGCACCAGGTCGAAGGCCTCGCTGCCCAGCACGCCGTCGGCCGCCGCGCCGTCGCGCACCCAGTCCACGGCGAAGCCTTCGGCGCGCAGCACTTCGCGCACCGCCTCGCCGATCATGGTGTCGTCTTCAACCAGCAGCAATCGCACCCGTCGGGCTCCTGTCGGATCGTCCTGCACCTATTGTGGCGCGCCGCCACCGGGGCCGGCTGAAGCGACGCTTAAGGAGCGCCGCCTCCAAGGCCCGGGGGCGGATGGGTCGTGCTCAGTCGATGCGCACGTCGATCCGGCGCGGTTGTGCCGCGGCGATCTTCGGGATGCGCAGGCGCAACACGCCCTCCTTGAGTTGCGCATCGATGGCCTGGCTGTCGAGGTCGCGGCTCAGCGCGAAGCCGCGCCGATAACGCGGGGCGCGCACCTCGGCAAAGCTGGCGTTGAGGCCTTGCGGCGCCTGCAGCGCAATTTCGCCTTCGAGCGTCAGGCTGTTGCCTTCGACCCGGATGTCAAGCTTCTCGCGCGGCACGCCCGGCATGTCGGCCAGCAGCGTGATGCCGCGGCTGTCCTCGATCACGTCGACGCGGGGCAGCAGGTAGCCGCCCTCGCTGCGCTGGCGCGTGGTCGACTCGGCGTCGTCGGTGCGGGTCACGGTGGTGGTGGTGTCGTTCATGGTGGCGTCCTCCCGGTGTCAGGCAATGGCGATGCGTTTGGGTTGCAGCGACTCGCGCCGGCCGATGCTGATGTGCAGCACGCCGTCGCGGTAACGCGCGTCGACCTTGTCCGGATCGATGTCCTCCGGCAGGCTGACGGTGCGGCGAAAACGCCCGCTGAAACGTTCCTGGCCGTAGACGTTGGCGGTGTCGTCGGAGTCGTCGGACCGCGCGCTGGGGCGCTCGCCGGCGACGGTCAGCAGGCCGCGGTCCAGCGTGACTTCGGTCTTGGCCGGGTCGATGCCCGGGGCGAACGCGAACACGTCCACGCTCTGCGGGGTCTGGCCGACATTGAGACTGGGGAAACTGTTGCCGGCCACGGCGCGGATGCCGCGTGGCGCATCGCCCTGGGACAGCAGGGCGTCCAGATCCCTGCGCACCCGGTCGAAATCCGCGAACAGCCCGCCGGGGAAGTTCAACAACGATTCATACATGGTGGGTCCTCCGTCAAACAGGGGGCCCGGCCATCGGGCCCGAGTCGACTACATGGAGGCGGGGGACGCGCGTTTCAAGACCTGGCGACCGCACGCTCCACGGACCCGGGCGAGCACAGGGTCAGGG
>CAXBDR010000251.1:0-6819 GCA_963974265.1 uncultured Rhodoferax sp. | reverse complement strand
CGTCAGGTCGATGCGGGCCTGGGCCTGGGGCTGACCCGCATGCAGACCCTTGGGCACGTGATGCTGCCGCAGGCATTCATCAAGTCCATGCCATCGCTTGCGAACCAGGGGATTCTGCTGCTAAAGGACACCACGATTGTGTCGGCGATCGGCATCATGGAGACCACGCTCACGGTTAAGGCCTTGTCCGAGCAGAGCGGCAATGCCGTGCCTCTGTTCGCCATCGCTGCGCTGACTTTTCTGACCGCCACAATGGTGCTCGGATTCGGCGTGCGCATCCTGGAATCACGGCTACAACGCCGATTCGGAGGTTGATATGCTTGCGTCGCTGCCATATCTGATGAAAGGCTGGGGCCAGACGGCTCTGTTGGCTTTCGGCACCATAGCGCTCTCACTTCTCGCCGGAGTATTGTTGGGCGCAGTTGCGTCCGGGCGCAACGCGCCGCTGCGATGGGCGCTCGCGCTATACGTGAACTTCGTGCGCGGCGTCCCGGTGCTGATCTTCATCTTCCTGGCCTACTTTCTATTGCCTCAGACCGGCGTGCGCCTGTCCGACACGCTCACGGTGCTCGCCGCGCTCGTCTTGTATGGCACGTCGCTCGTGCTCGAGAATGTACGCGGCGCCATTGCTGCCGTCGGACGCGAACAGGTGCGCTCGGCTGTAAGCCTGGGTATGAGTGGTCTCCAGACTCTGGTCCATGTGGTGGCGCCGCAGGCCGCGACCATTGCCGCGCCGCTTCTGCTCAACACCGCGGTGCACCTCATCAAGTGCACCGCCTTTGTGTCCATCGTGGGGGTATGGGAGCTGTCATTCGCCGCGCGCGAAGTGACGGAACGCACGCTGGCCCCCTTCCAAGTAATGTTCACCGTCATGCTCATGTATTACGCCATGTGTTATCCGCTCGGTAAGCTTGCCGAACGCCTCGAAGCTCGCGCTGCTGCGGCCCGGAGAGAGCCGTCGTGAGCGCCATTCGCGTGCGCGACCTGCGCAAGTCCTTTGGCCACACCGAGGTTATCAAGGGTGTCAGCTTCGATGTAGCTCCCGGCCAGGTCACCAGCCTGCTTGGGCCTAGTGGCTCAGGCAAATCCACGGTGCTCCGTTGCATCAATTTCATTGAACCTTATGACGCGGGTTGCATCGAGATCGGAGGCAAAGCCGTCGGGTTCGTCGACTGCACGACCCGAAAGCGGCAATCAGACAAGGATTTATCCGCTCTTCGCGCACGTGTGGGTATTGTTTACCAGGCGTTCAACCTATTTGGTCATCTATCCGTGATGGAGAACCTGATGCTTGCGCCGATCCGCGTGCTCAAGTGGCCGCGTGATCGCGCACATGCCAAGGCCCATGCGCTTTTGAGGAAGGTCGGCCTCTCCGACAAAGCGGACGCGTATCCCGCGTTCCTGTCCGGCGGGCAGCAACAACGTGTGGCCATTGCAAGAGCGCTGTGTATGCAGCCTGAGGTGATGCTTTTCGATGAAGTCACGTCCGCACTTGACCCGGAGCGCTCGCGTGAAGTGCTGAGCGTAATGCGTGAACTGGCGGACGAAGGCATGACCATGATGGTTGTCACGCATGAAATGGAATTTGCACGCGATGTGTCCGATCAGGTCGTCTTCATGGAGGACGGCGTCATCGTGGAGCAAGGGCCGCCCGCAGAGGTGATGGCCAATCCGCAATCGAGCCGCTTGCGCTCGTTTCTTCAGCATTCAAGGTAGAGGTGCAATGAATCATCAGATCCAGATCGAATTTTCCGACGGCGAGCGGACGCTTATTGACGCGAGGGGAGGTCAGACCATCTTGCAGTCCGCTACCACCGCCGGTGTGCGTTTGGCCTACGATTGCAAGCAAGGGCAATGCCAGACTTGCAAGCTGCAGTTGCGCCTTGGCAGCGTTCACTATGCGAACCGTGAAAAACTCACCCTGACCGCGGGTCAGGAGGCGGAAGGCGCTGTCTTGCCTTGCCAGGGCATGGCAGATCGTCATCTGCAATTGGTCGCACCATACACGCGAGCGTCCTTGCTCCCGGTGAAGCAAAAGACTGTGGAGGTGGTGTCCGTGCAAGAAGCAGGGCCCTGTGCGATCACCGTTACGTGTCGGCTTGGTGCACACAGCAAGTTCGAGCATCTGGCTGGACAATACGTGAGGGTGGGAGTTGCGGGCAGCAGTGAAGAGCGCAGCTATTCGATGACCACTTCGACGGCCGACTGGCCGGAGATGGCGTTTCTGGTCAGGCTCATTCCCGGCGGCACCATGAGCTCCCGACTTGCACAACTGGAGCCTGGCTCGAAGCTGACCGTCCGTGGCCCCTATGGCAGCTTCTATCTTCGGGATGGCGATGCGCCCCTTATCTGGGTAGCCGGCGGAACAGGTCTGGCGCCGTTCCTTGCAATGTTATCGGCCCTCAGGCACGCGGGCCGCATCAACCGCGAGATCATCTTGTGCTTCGGTGCGAATGCTGCCACTGACCTGTGTTGGCCAGCAGGAATGAAAGAGCTGCTTCAGGAATTCCCGCGCCTGAGTTTGCGTATGTCGCTCACGCAGCCTCCCGAGGGATGGACCGGCGTGACCGGGACAGTTGTCGATGCTCTCGCATTGGAGGACCTCGCTGGCTTGGCTTCGTTGGGCGCGCGAGCCTATTTGTGTGGCCCTCCTTCCATGGTGGCCGCGGCGCGAATCCTCTTGGCGGAGCGCGGATTCGTACCGGGTGACGTGTTCAACGAGGATTTCCTGCCATCGCTTCAATCGTGAAGGCGGCGGGTCCCACGCTCGGTCAGCAGGTGGGTTCTCGTCTTGATCCTGGCGGCTGCGGACCAAATCGCGTGAAGTGCCATGCAGCGGTTTGTCGGACGCGACTTGGGAGTCGACGCTGGGGCCCGTGCGCGACAAGGCGATTGACCTGGCGCTGGGCGTGCGGCCCGACGGCAGCCGGGACATTCTGGGCCTGTGGATCGAGAGCACCAAGGGTGCCAGATTCTGGATGAAGGTTTTCAACGACCTCAGGGCCCGGGGCGTCAACGATATCCTGATCGCCGTCACCGACAGCCTCAAAGGCATGTCCGAGGCGCTGGCGGCCGTATACCCAAGCGCCACGCTGCAGACCTGCATCGCGCGCCTGATTCGAAATTCGCTGGACTACGCCAGTTGGAAGGACCGGAAGTTGTTGGCCGCGGCCATCAAGCCCATCTACGCAGCGTCCAGCGGGGAAGCCGCACAGGCCGAACTCGACGCCTTCGAATCCGGACCCTGGGGCAAGAGGATCCCAACCGTCGTGGCCGCTCGGCGCCGGACCTGAAGCCACGTGATTGCGTTCTTCGCATCCTCGCCGCATATCCGCCGGGTGATCTACACGACCAACGTCATCGAGAGCATCAACGACAGGCTGCGCAAGATCATCAAGACGCGCGGGCACTTCCCCAGTGACGATGTCGCCAACAAGCTGATCTGGCTGGCACTGCGCAACATCACGGCCGACTGGGGCAAGGCTGCTTGGGATTGAAAGGAGGCAATGAACCAATTTGCGATCCTCTGCGAGGATCGTTTCAGGAAGCGGCCACGTAAGGTGTGGCTCCAACTTGTCCACCGCGTCGCTCGTTCCTCGCAAGCGACGCCCGCCGCGGTGGACAAGTCTCAAAATGGTCCTCAAACACAAGAATTCAGACACCCCCGCGGAGGGTCGGCTCCATACCTTGCAATTGGACGGCCCAAGGTATAGAAACAAGCTCCGGTCAGCCCCGTTGCCGGATTCATCGACAGTGCAACCACGCCACCAGCCAAAGCCCTCCCATGCCCCCCACCCACCACCCCACCATCTCCGACAAACGCCGCAGCTTCCAGCAACTCCACGCCGCCGGCTGTTTCGCGATCCCCAATCCCTGGGACGTCGGCAGCGCCCGTTACCTGCAGAGCCTGGGTTTCCAGGCGCTGGCGTCCACAAGCGCCGGCTTCGCGTGGTCGAAGGGCCTGGCCGACAACGGGGTGTCGCGTGACATGGTGCTGGGCCATCTGCGCGAACTGGTCGAGGCGGTGGACGTGCCGATCAATGCCGATTTCGAAGGCGGTTTCGCGGCCGACCCCCAGGGTGTGGCCGACAACGTGCGGCTGGCGGTCGAGACCGGTGTCGCCGGCCTGTCGATCGAGGATTCAACCGGTGACGCGGCCGCGCCGTTGTATCCGCTGGACGCCGCCGTCGCGCGCCTGCGTGCGGCGCGCAAGGCCATCGACGCGGCCGGTGGCGACGTGGTGCTGGTGGGGCGCGCCGAATGCCTGCTGGTCGGCCAGGGCGATATCGACGAGGTGGTCGCGCGGCTCAAGGCCTATGCGCAGGCCGGCGCGGACTGCCTGTATGCGCCGGGCCTGCGCACCCGCGAGCAGATCGTCGCCGTGGTGCAGGCGGTGGCGCCGAAGCCGGTCAACCTGCTCGTCGGCTGGGCCAGCGACATGACGCTGGCCGACATCGCCGCGCTGGGCGTGCGGCGCGTCAGCGTGGGGGGTGCGCTGGCCGGTGCCGCCTGGCATGCGTTCATGGATGCCGCGCGGCAGATCGCCACCGAGGGGCGGTTCGACGCCTTCGTCGCCTCGCCGGGGCGCGAGCTCAATCCCTTGTTTCGCGGCTGGGATACTTCCTCCTCCGGTCGTGGCTGAGCCCGCGGCGCTGGCAGCGCTCGCGCCATGAGTTGATGGGCCGTGCCGCGTTATGTCGCTCTGCTGCGTGGCGTCAGCCCGCTCAATGCCCGCATGCCCGATCTGCGACGGTGTTTCGAACAGGCCGGTTTCGGCAACGTCCAGACCGTGTCGAGCTTCGGCAACCTGGCCTTCGACGCACCGTCGGCGCGTTTGCCGACTTTGGCGCAGCGCGCCGAGGCGGCGATGCGGCAGGGCGTGGGCCGGTCTTCAGGCGCATGATCGAACAGGTATCGGGACGCGAAGTCACGACATGCACCTGGGCGACAGTCCGCAAACGTGCGGCCACGTGAAGAGGCCTTGGGTGTTGGTGCTGGCCGTCGACCGGTTCAACCGCCTGTACCGATGCCTTGGTCCGCCTTGCGCAACCCCAGCGCCGTGCGCAGCAGCTCGACCCGCGCATGGGGATTCTGCGCGCGGTATACCAAGGCGACCGGTCCGGGCGGGATCATCGGGTGCACGCGCACGCGTTTGACCTGCTGCGGCTTGGCGGCCAGGCGCAAGGTCGCGGCCGGCACCATGGACAGGCCCAGGCCGGCGGCGACGAGTGCGACGTTGGTGACCGGGCTGGTCGACTCGATCACGGGCGGGGGCGGCGTGACGCCGGCACGCATGAAGGCTTCTACCAGGGCGCGCCGCACCATCGACGACCACGCGGGCATGATCCATGGCTCCTGCGCCAGGCGCTGCCATTCGACCCGGCGTGCGCGTGTCAGCACATGCTGGCCGGGCGCGATCACGGCATAGTCGGATTCGAACAGGTTCTCATACCGCAGATTGGTCGAGGCGGCACGCGGCGTGGGAGCGGGATAACTGGTGATGAGTGCGTCGAGTTCGCCGGCGTCCAGCAACCGGACCAGCGCCGGAACACGTTCCTCCAGCAATTGCACCCGCACCGGCGCGGGCGCCCGGCACAGGCGCTGGAACACAGTCGGCAGAAAGGTCTGCGCCACGAATGGCGGCGCGCCGATGCGCACGATGGCGGTCGCGCGTTCGCCGTCGAGCGCCTCGCGACGGATGTGGTCCAGTTCCGCCAGCATCCAGCCGGCACCGCGGATTGTCGCGATGCCGGCAGCGGTCGGCGTCAGGCCACGTGCGGTGCGGGTGAACAGCGCGACACCCAGCATCGACTCGATCTCGCCCAGCGCCTTGCTCACCGCCGGTTGGGTCAGGTTCAGCACCTCGGCGGCCGCGCGCAGGCTGCCGCAGCGTTGCAGTTCCAGCAACATCTGCAGATGGCGGAAGCGCAGCCGGGTCACCAGGTGCGGGGTCGGTGGCGCAAGCGAGGAGGTGGCGGATGGCATGGCGATAACCCAGGGTTTGCAATGCCTGAAAACATATCACTTTTCGAACGGTATGTGGCGACGTAAGCTTGCGCCACATCACTTGAGGAGACACACCGCCATGGACCGCCGACTTTTCTGCCTTTCCAGTTTTTCCGCTGCTGCGCTTGCCGCGACCGGTGCCCGTGCGGCGGAAGGTTTTCCGTCACGGCCGGTGCGCGTGATCGTCCCGTATGCCGCCGGCGGCGGGCCCGACGTGCAGATGCGCCAGGTCGGACCGAAGCTGTCCGATGCGCTGGGCCAGTCCATCGTGGTCGAGAACAAGGTCGGCGCCGCCGGGGTGCTGGCCGCGCAATACGTGGCCCAGCAGTCCGCCGATGGTTATACGCTGCTGATGGGTTCCAACACCCACCTGATCCAGAAGATCCTCTCGCCGAACCTGAAGTTCGAGCCGTTGACGGAGTTCGTGCCGGTCAGCAACATGGCGTCGTCGCCGACCGTGCTGGTGGTGCGTGCCGACGGACCGTACAAGAAGGTCGAGGACCTGATTGCCGCGGCCAAGGCGCAGCCGGGCAAGATGAACTACGGCTCCGGCGGTGTCGGCACCTCGGCGCACCTGGCTGGCGCGACGCTGGTGACGCTGGCCGGGCTGCAGGCCATGCACATACCGCTCAAGGGGTCGGTCGAGATCACCGCATCCTTGTTGCGCGGCGACACCGACTTTGCGTTCCCGATCGCCGGGACCGGCGTGCCGCAGGTCAAGGGTGGCAAGTTGCGCGCACTGGCGGTCACGAGCGCGGTGCGTCTGAAGGAATTGCCCGACGTACCGACGCTCCATGAAGTCCTGCGCAACGA
>CAXBDR010000250.1:0-6898 GCA_963974265.1 uncultured Rhodoferax sp. | reverse complement strand
TTCAGGCCCCCAATCGGCCTCCCGGCTACAGGGTAACTGCCGGATTTAGGGTCAAGGAAGCCGCTTCCGCAGCCACCGAAGCCACCGCTGAAGCCGCAACCGGTGCCGCATCGGCCGCTGCCGGCGCTGTCGCTGACGCCGCATCGGCCGCTGGTGCCGCTGCCGACGCAGTGAAGAACGCAGTGGACGCCGCTGCCGCGGCTGTCAAGAAGCCCTGAGCGACTTCGGTTTTCCCGATCGCCTTCGCACAAAAGCCGCCCATCGGGCGGCTTTTGTGTTTGTCGGCAACAACACGGGCAGGTGACGGAGGCTTGCCAGTGACTGCCTGACTCAGGCGGTGATCCAGTCCGTACCCGACACCGGATCGGCCACGCCGACGTCGTCGCCGCCACATCCCAGCGCGTCGGCCAGCGCGGCACGCGCCAGGTCCGGCCGGTTGTTCTCGCGGCTCAGGTGGGCCGCGACGACACACGACAGGCCCGGGTGCCGCAAGGCCGCGGCGATATCGGCCGACGCGGCGTTCGACAGGTGGCCATGTTTGCCACCCACGCGCTTCTTCAGGAACGGCGGATAGGACGATGCGGCCAGCAAGGCGGGGTCGTGGTTGCTCTCGAGCAGCAAGGCATGGCAACCGGACAGATGTCCGAGCACATGGTCGGTGGCGTGGCCGAGGTCGGTCAGGATGCCCAGGCTGGTGGCGCCATCGGTGCAACGCAATTGCAACGGTTCGCGCGCGTCGTGCGGGACGGTGAACGGCATCACGGACAGGTCGCCCAGCGCCATCGGCAGCCCGTCGCTGGCGTAGCGCAGCAGGTCGTCGAAATCGCCGTCGCGGGCACCGGCATGGGTGCCGCGGCTCATCCAGACCGGTATGCGGTGGCGCAGCGCGAGCTGGCGTGCGCAGCCGATATGGTCGCTGTGTTCGTGTGTGATGAAGATCGCGTCGATGTCACCGGCCGCGAGGCCGGCCAGACCGAGTCGCTGCTCCAGCTGGCGGATGCCCAGGCCGCAGTCGACCAGCAAGCGGGTGACGCTGGCGCCGCTGCGGCCCTCGACGATGGTTGCGTTGCCCGAGCTGCCGCTGCCCAGGTTCCTGAAACGCAACATCGCGCCGCCCCGCCTACTTGATGTCGTCGGCGATCACCTTGACGATGCGCTGTGCATTGGCCGAGTTGTCGGGTGCACCGGCCTCGTTGAGCACCGACACCACGGTGGCGTTGCCTTGCGAGCGGACCACGATCCGGTACTTGATCGGTGGCTTGGCTTTCGGGGTGCTGCCGAACAGGCGACCCAGGAAGCCGGGCTCCTGCTTGTCCGGACTCGGCTCGACGTAACGCACGAAGTAGATGCCCTGGCTGCGGTCACGGTCCTCGACGGTAAAGCCGGTGCGGTCCAGCGACAGGCCGACCCGGCGCCATGCGCGGTCGAAGTTGTCGTCGATCTGCACGACCGGCAGGCCGTTGACCTGGGCGATCCGGGCCGGGGGCTCGACCGCGCCGGCCGCCGTGGCGGCCTTGGCCTGTTCCTGCGAGACGCCGAGCTTGATCATCAGCCGACGCAGGAACTCGGTCTCCAGTTCCGGTTCGGCCGGGCGGGGTTGCCACACGGTCGATGCATCGCCGGTGACGACTCCGGCGTTGGTCGACCGGTAGACCTCGATCATGCCGCGGTGGGTGATGAAAATCTCGGTTTCTCCGGCCGCATTGCGTTCGAGCCGGGTGCGGAAACGGTCGCGTTCCGCCGTCGAGTACAGCGAGTCGAACAACTTGCCCAGCGACTGGCGGATCAGGTCCTGTGGAATCTTGGCCCGGTTTTCGGCCCAGTCGGTTTCCATGATGCCCAGGTTCTTCTGTTCCATCGATAGCAGGAAGCCGTATTCCTGCCAGAAGTCCTTGATCGGGTCCCACAGCACCTCGGGCGGACGCTTGACGACCAGCCAGCGCTGGTTGCCGGCACGTTCGATGCGGACATCGGCGATCGTCGCCACGGCCACCGGAACCGAGGGCCCGGCCTGGTCCTGCTGGTAACTCGAGGCGGTGACCGGTCCGCCGGGTACGGCGTAGCGGTTGTCGCGGCTGAGCTGGGTCAGGTCCGGCGGCACGGCCAGCGAGGGCGCCGTCGACGCGCTCTTGTAGTCGACCTTGTCCGATTCCAGCACCGAGCATGCGCCCAGCGCCAGACTCAGGCCCAGCAAGGCCAGTCGTTTAGTAGCGTTCACCAGATAGTCCTTCGGGATGGGTTTGTCAGATCAGGCCGCCCTGGCGCAGCGCGGCTTCCACCACGGGCTCGAATTCCGGCTCCAGTGGCGTCATCGGCAGGCGCATGGCGCCGCCGCACAGGCCCATGCGCTGCATGGCCCATTTCAGGGGAATGGGGTTGGCCTGCACAAACAATTGCTTGTGCACCGGCATCAGCGTGCGCTGGATTTCCATGGCGCGGCGGGCATCACCGGCAATGGCCGCGACACACAACTCGTGCATCTGGCGCGGGGCGATGTTGGCAGTGACGCTGACATTGCCCTGGCCGCCGCACAACATCAGCGCCACGGCGGTGGGGTCGTCGCCGGAATACACCGCGAAACCCTTGGGCACGTCGCGGATCAGCCATTGTGCGCGTTCCAGGTTGCCGGTCGCTTCCTTGATGCCGACGATGCCTGGAACCTGCGCCAGCCGCACCACGGTGTCATGGGCCAGGTCGGCCACGCTGCGGCCGGGCACGTTGTACAGCACCATCGGCAGCTCGACGGCTTCGGCGATGGCCTTGAAATGCCGGTACAGGCCGGTCTGCGACGGCTTGTTGTAGTAGGGGACGACCTGCAGATGGCAGTCGGCGCCGACATCATGGGCGAACCGGGTCAGTTCGATGGCCTCGGCCGTGGAGTTGGCGCCGCAGCCGGCCATGATGGGCACGCGCTTGCGCGACTGCTCGACCGCCACGCGGATGATCTCGCAATGCTCCTCGACCGTCACGGTCGGGGATTCGCCAGTGGTGCCCACGACACAGATGCAATCGGTTCCCTGCTCGATGTGCCAGTCGATCAGCTTGCGCAGCGTCGGATAGTCCACGCTGCCGTCGTCGTGCATCGGGGTCACGATGGCCACGATGCTGCCAGTAATGGGTGTCATGTGCACGGTCAGGTTCGGGAAATCCGCATTCTACCCAGACGGGTTGCGGCGGCCGTTACAAGGGGTAGCGGGTCGGTGGCGGCTCTGTCCCAGCCTGCGGCCGCAGGGGTTCGCGCACCGCCACGATCCGTTGCACGAAGCGCGGCGGGTCGACCAGGAACCCGTCCTCGTAGGCCACGACGCGCAGGTCCTGGCAGGCCCGCAGCAACTCGCCGGGCCGCAGCAGGAAGTCCGGGCGCGACGGTTTCCCGACCGAGGCGTTGCCGTGGGCGAAGGTCTCGTACAGCAGCACGCCGCCGGGAGCCACGCTGCGCACGATGATCGGCAGCAAGGCTCGCCAGAGGTAGTTCGTGACGACGACCGCGTCGAAGGTTTGCGGTGCCTGCGCATCCATCAATGGCCAGGGCTGGTTCTCGATGTCGGCCAGCACCGTGCGCACGCGAGCGCCGTCGGCGCCGGCCTGCAGGTCGGCCATGGCGTCCAGCGCTTCCTGCGAGCGGTCGAGTGCGACGACCGGATGGCCGTGCATCGCAAACCATCGCGCATGGCGGCCCCGGCCGCAGGCCAGGTCGAGCACCGTGCCCGCTGCCGGCAGCAGATGCGACCAGCGCCGGATCCATGGCGACACGGCTTCGCCGCCGTGTGCGGTGCCGGTCATGGGGCTCCTGCGACGAGGTGCATGGTGCGGTTCAGAAACAGGCCCATACCTGCTGGGACAGCTGCACCATGAAGTCGGGCCGCAGGTACAGGGCGAACACGCCCAGCAGCACGGCCAGGGCCAGGCTCCAGGCCAGCAGTCGGCGCCAGGTCCGGGTCGCCATCCCGGTCAACCCTGCGCCGTGGCCGGCACCGGGGGCGGTGCGCGACGAATCGCGGCCTCGTTGACCGGCAGGTTGATCAGCGCGGCCAGCACGCCCAGCGCGATCGCGATCAACCAGGCGGCATCGTAGTTGCCGGTCTGGTCGTACAGCAGGCCACCCATCCAGACGCCCAGGAAGGAGCCGACCTGGTGACTGAGAAACACGAAGCCGCTGAGCATGGACAGGTGGGCCACGCCGAAGATCTGCGCCACCGCCGCGTTCGTCGCCGGTACGGTGGACAACCACAGCAGTCCCATGACACTGGCGAACACGTAGACGCTCACCGGTGTCAGCGGTGCCAGCAGGAAGGCGCTGATGGCGACGGCCCGCGCCAGGTAGATGAAGGCCAGGATGCGGGTCTTGCGCACGCGCTGGCCGAGCACGCCGCTGCTGAGCAGGCCGATCAGGGCCAGTGCATAGCTGGCGACCTGTGGTGCCAGGCCATGGTCCTTCAGGTAGCTGGGCAGGTGCACACCGATGAATACGACCTGGAAGCCGCAGACGAAATAGCCGGCCGTCAGCATCTGGAAGCTGGGATAACGGAAGGCTTCCCGGATCGCCTGGGTGATGCTCTGGTCCCGCTGCGGCGCCTGGCCACCGCTGAATCCCGGTTCGCGCAGTCCCCAGGCCAGCGGGACGATGGTCAGCACGATCAGCCCCAGCACCACCAGTGCGCTTTGCCAGCCCAGGGTGGATATCAGGAAACCTTCCACCGGCACCATCAGGAACTGGCCGAAGGAGCCGGCCGCGGCCGCGATGCCCATGGCCCATGAGCGTCGTTCGGCCGGCACGTTGCGGCCGATCACGCCGTAGACGACGGCATAGGTGGTACCGGCCTGGGCCACGCCGATCAGCACGCCGGCACTGCCGACGAACAGCAGTGGTGTCGATGCATACGCCATGCCCACCAGCCCGAGGGCATACGCCAGGGCGCCGGCCATCAGCACGCGCAGGGCGCCGAACCGGTCGGCCACCATGCCGGCGAAGACGCCGGCCAGGCCCCAGGAGATGTTCTGGATCGCGATGGCGAACGAAAACGACTGCCGCGTCCAGTCCATCGTCTGTGTCACCGGCTGCAGCCACAGGCCGAAACCGTGGCGGATCCCCATCGACAGGGTCACGATGGCGCCGCCGCACAGCAGGACCTGGGCCACGGAAAGGGTTCTGGGCGATGACGACATGCGGCAAATGTACCGAATCCGGGTGGCCCTGATACCTGCGCGGCGACAACCTGTGTTTGCATCCAGTAAAAACAGAATCGTCGGCATACAATGCCGGCCATGGCAAGCAACACCACCAGCCGCACGGGCGGCGAATATTCCGAAGGTTCCATCCGCGTTCTCAAGGGCCTGGAGCCGGTCCGGCAACGCCCGGGCATGTATACGCGCACCGACAACCCGCTGCACGTGCTGCAGGAGGTGCTGGACAACTCGGCCGACGAGGCGCTGGCCGGCCACGGCAAGAAGATCCGGGTCACGCTGCATGCCGACCATTCGGTAACCCTCGAGGACGACGGGCGCGGCATCCCGTTCGGCATGCATCCGGAAGAAAAAGCGCCGGTCATGGAACTGGTGTTCACCCGGCTGCATGCCGGCGGCAAGTTCGACAAGGGCAAGGGCGGGGCCTACAGCTTCTCCGGCGGCCTGCATGGTGTCGGGGTCAGCGTCACCAACGCCCTGGCCAAGCGGCTCGAGGTCACGTCCTGCCGCGATGGCAAGGTCGCACACATGGCGTTTGCCGGCGGCGATGTCGTGGAGCCGCTGCAGGTGCGCGAGGCTGGTGACGGCGAACGCCGCACCGGCACGGCGGTGCGGGTCTGGCCGGACGGCAAGTATTTCGAGACCACGGCCATCCCGATGGCCGAACTGCTGCACCTGCTGCGCAGCAAGGCCGTGCTGATGCCCGGCGTGACCGTCACGCTGACCACCGAGAAGACGCGCGAAACCCAGACCTGGCTGTACAAGGGCGGCCTGCGTGACTACCTGACGCAGGCGCTGTCCACCGATCCGGTGATCCCGCTGTTCGAGGGGGAGTCCTTCGCCGATGCCGCACACGAGAGTTTTGCCGAAGGCGAGGGAGCGCAGTGGTGTGTCGCGTTCACCGAAGACGGCGCGCCGCTGCGCGAGAGTTACGTCAACCTGATTCCCACCAGTGCCGGCGGCACCCACGACAGCGGGCTGCGCGACGGCCTGTTCAATGCGGTCAAGAGTTTCATCGAACTGCATGCCTTGTTGCCCAAGGGCGTCAAGCTGCTGCCCGAAGACGTGTTCGCCCGTGCCAGCTACGTGTTGTCGGCCAAGGTGCTGGATCCCCAGTTCCAGGGCCAGATCAAGGAGCGGCTCAATTCGCGTGACGCCGTGCGCCTGGTCTCGGGTTTCGTGCGCCCGGCGCTGGAACTCTGGCTGAACCAGCATGTGGAATACGGCAAGAAGCTGGCCGAACTGGCGATCAAGGCGGCTCAGGTGCGCCAGAAGGCCGGCCAGAAGGTCGAAAAACGCAAGGGATCCGGCGTGGCCGTGTTGCCCGGCAAGCTGACCGACTGCGAGAGCCGCGACCTGTCGCACAACGAGGTGTTCCTGGTCGAGGGCGATTCGGCCGGGGGTAGCGCCAAGATGGGCCGCGACAAGGAGTCCCAGGCCATCCTGCCGCTGCGCGGCAAGGTGCTCAACACCTGGGAGGTCGAGCGCGACCGCCTGTTCGCGAACAACGAGATCCACGACATCGCGGTGGCGATCGGCGTCGATCCCCATGGGCCGAACGACAGCCCCGACCTGTCCGGCCTGCGGTACGGCAAGATCTGCATCCTGAGCGACGCCGACGTTGACGGATCGCATATCCAGGTGCTTTTGCTGACTTTGTTCTTTCGCCATTTCCCGAAACTGGTTGAAAATGGACATGTCTTCGTGGCACGTC
>CAXBDR010000249.1:0-6930 GCA_963974265.1 uncultured Rhodoferax sp. | reverse complement strand
GGCGCGCGCTCCGCACCCGGCCGCCAACGCGGTCAGGGTGCGTCGATGCCGATCAGTTCGGCCAGCATCGGGGTTTTCATGGAGCCGCCCCGGGTCACCGGCTGGCCGGTGCGCACGTTCTTGACGATGGTGAACGGCACGGCTTCGAGGCCCAGGTTGTTGAACAGCGCGGTGTTCGCGGCAACCGCCTGCTTGGCCTCGTCGGTCACGCTGGACGAGGTGCCGATGCCGCCTTGATTGGCCAGCAGCGAGGTCTCGTGTTCGGTCATGGCCTGCACCGGATCGGCCGCCGACAACAGGGTCGCGCCCTGGGCGGAACTGGTCGGGTTGATCAGGCCGACCGGGATCCAGACGAAACGCACCTTCTTCTGCAGCGGCAGCGAGGCATTCCACAGGTGGCCGCAATGCGGGCACTGCGGGTCGAAGAACACGTAGGCCACGATGGCACTCATCATCGAGCCGGCCGCGAAACCCTTGGCCTCGTTGGCCACGATCTCGAGCGAGATGGTGCGCCGGGGCTGCTCGCCGGATCCGCCTGACGACGGTGTGGTCGAGGCGGATTTTTCGTCGCTCTTGGAGCAGGCGGCCAGGCCCAGGACGGCGGCCGACAGGCCGGCCAGCAGGAATTGTTTGCGTTGCATGGTGGAAAAGGGTTCCGGTTCGGGGTTGGATGGTTCAGACCCGCTGTGTGAGCGAGTCGGGCGCAAAAAGTTTCTCAGGCCAGGCGTTGACGGTGGCGTGCGATCTGGGCCAGCACCTGTGCGGGTGCGGTGCCACCCTGGATGTTGCGTGCCTGCAGTGATCCGCGCAGGCTCAGCACCTCGAAGACATCCGCTTCGATATGGGCATTGAAACCCTGCAACTCGGCCAGTGGCAACTCCGAGAGGTCGACGCCCCTGGCGATGGCGGACTTGACCGCATGCGCCACGGTCTCGTGCGCGTCGCGGAACGGCAGGCCCTTGCGCGTCAGGTAGTCGGCCAGGTCGGTGGCGGTGGCGTAGCCGCGGCTGGCGGCGCGCTCCATGGCCTCGGGCCGCACCGTGATGCCGGGCACCATGTCGACGAAGATGCGCAAGGTATCGACGGCGTCGAACAGCGGCTCCTTGTCTTCCTGGTTGTCCTTGTTGTAGGCCAGCGGCTGGCCCTTCATCAGTGTGATCAGGCCCATCAGGTGACCGACGACGCGGCCGGTCTTGCCGCGCGCGAGTTCGGGTACGTCCGGGTTCTTCTTCTGCGGCATGATGGAGCTGCCGGTGCAGAAGCGGTCGGCGATGTCGATGAAGCCGAAACTCTGGCTCATCCAGAGCACGAGTTCCTCGCTCATGCGGCTGAAATGCACCATGCACAGGCTGGCAGCGGCGGTGAACTCGATCGCGAAGTCGCGGTCGCTGACGGCGTCCAGGCTGTTTTCGCAGACACCTTCCATGCCCAGCGCGGCGGCGACCCGCTGCCGGTCCAGCGGGTAGCTGGTGCCGGCCAGCGCGGCCGAGCCCAGCGGCAGGCGGTTGACGCGCCGACGCAGGTCGACCATGCGTTCGGCGTCGCGGGCGAACATCTCGACGTAGGCCAGCATGTGGTGACCGAACGCGACCGGCTGCGCGACCTGCAGGTGGGTGAAGCCGGGCAGGATGACCTCGGTGTTCTGCTCGGCCAGCGTGACCAGGGCCTTTTGCAGGTCCAGCAGCAGGCCGTGGATCAGGTCAATCTCGCCGCGCAGCCACAGCCGGATGTCGGTGGCAACCTGGTCGTTGCGCGAGCGACCGGTGTGCAGGCGCTTGCCGGCATCGCCGGCGAGCTGGGTCAGCCGGGCCTCGATGTTCAGGTGCACGTCCTCCAGGTCGAGTTTCCAGTCGAACTGACCCGCCTCGATTTCGCTGCGGATGGTCGCCATGCCGGCGACGATGGCGTCGTGGTCCTGCTGGCTGATGATGCCCTGGTGGCACAACATCTCGGCATGGGCCAGCGAGCCGGCGATGTCGACCTGCCACAGGCGCTTGTCGAAAAACACGCTGGAGGTGTAGCGCTTGACGAGTTCGCTCATCGGTTCGGAGAACAGCGCGGACCAGGCTGCCGATTTGTTGTCGAGTTGGTTCTGGGACATGGATGGGAAAGGGGTGGTGCGCGCGGGCCTGGCCCGGCGGGGGCAAGATCACCAATAATCGGGCTTCAAACCCGACACACGATGAAAGACACCGAGATTTTATCGACCTTTCACGAGCTCGATCCGACCGCCGGCGCCGCGCCGGGGCGGCGCGTGCCGCTGTTCGATGCCTGCCAGATCGGCGTGGTGCTGCGCGCCGTGCTGTTTGTCGAACTGGTCATGGCCGTGGCCGCGTTGTTTGTCGTGGAGACACCGGTAGCCTGGCTGTTGCGCCTGGCCTTGCTCACCGCAGCCGCCTTGCCCGCGACCCTGGTCTGGCTGCTCGTGGCCTGCGCACTCAAACGGGTGCTGGCCCGGCTGTCGATGCGCAGCCAGATCGCCGCTGGCGTGGCGCTCGGTGCGCTGGCGGGTGTGTACGGTTGTGCGACGCTGCTCGTGATCGGCCTGGTGGACCAGGCGCCGTGGATCGCCTGCGCCGCCACCGGCGCCACGCTGGCTGGCGCGCTGGTGGCCGCGATGGTGATGCGCGAACGCGCGCGCGCGCCGGCGGAGACCACCGCGCGCCTGTCGGAGCTGCAATCGCGCATCCGGCCGCATTTCCTGTTCAACACGCTCAACAGCGCGATTGCGCTGGTCCGCGCCGAACCGGCCAAGGCCGAGGCCATGCTGGAGGACCTCAGCGACCTGTTCCGCCATGCGCTGGTCGACCAGGGAGAATCGGCCACGCTGGCCGACGAGATCGAGCTGGCGCGGCGCTACCTGGCGATCGAGCAGGTGCGGTTCGGCGAACGGCTGCAACTCGAGTGGGAGCTCGACCCGGCGGCGGATCGGGCGGTGTTGCCGCCGCTGCTGCTGCAGCCACTGGTCGAGAACGCCGTGCGCCATGGCGTGGAGCCCAGCGAACACGGCGCCACGGTGCGGGTGTCCACGCACCGGCGTGGTTCGGTGGTGGTGATCAAGGTGACCAATACGGTTCCGGCGGGCGCGGGTGCGCCGGGCCATGGCGTCGCACTGGACAACGTGCGCGACCGCCTGCGGCTGCTGCACGATGTGCAGGCGCAATTCCGCAGCGGCCTGGTCGACGGCATCTACCAGGTGCGCATGGAGGTGCCGGCATGAGACTTCCTGTGTCCGGCCCTCGATGCTTGGGGCGACCTTTGCACGGCAAGCCGAAACGGAGGGAATTCCAGTGACGAATGCACCGGCTCCCGCTGCGCTGCGCGCACTGGTCGTCGACGACGAGCCGCTGGCGCGTTCGCGCATGCGGGTGCTGCTCGAGCAGTGTCCGTTGCCATCGGTGCGGATCGTGGGCGAGGCCGCCACGGCGGGCCAGGCACTGGAGATGATCGGGCGCGAGCGGCCCGACGTGGTCTTGCTCGACATCCACATGCCCGGCGCCGACGGCCTGTCGCTGGCCCGGCATGTGGCGGCCATGTCCGACGCGCCGGCCGTGGTCTTCGTCACCGCACATGCCGAACACGCGCTGCAGGCCTTCGAGCTGGAGGCGGTCGACTACGTGACCAAGCCGGTGCGACTGTCGCGCCTGGCGCTGGCCTTGCAGAAGGTCGAGCGGCGCAGGCAGGCGGTGGCGGCGCTGCAACCCGAGGCCGCGGCGGGCTTCCTGACCATCCAGGATCGGGGGCGCACCGAACGCGTGCCGGTATCCGAGGTGGTCTACCTCAAGGCCGAACTCAAGTACATCACGCTGCGCACGGCCGATCGCAGCCTGATCCTGGATGGCTCGCTGAGCGACATCGAGGAACGGCACCGTGCGCATTTCCTGCGCATCCACCGCAATGCGCTGGTGGCACGGCGTCTGGTGCGCGCGCTCGAGAAGCACTTCGACGAGGAGGAGGGCGAAGGCTGGGCGGTCCGGTTGCACGGCGTCGACGAGGTGCTGGCGGTTTCGCGCCGGCAACTGGCGGCGGTGCGCGAATTGCTGAATGCCGGTGCATGAGCCCGTTGCACCCCGCAAGCCCGGCACCGGCCCCGCATGCCTGAGCGCTTCGACGCAGCCGACACCGATCGGTTGATCCGCGCCTTGCCGTGCTGGCAGGGCGCGGTGCGTATTGCGCCGTTGGACGGCGGCATGACGAATCGCAATTTCAAGGTCGAAGACGATCAGGGGCGGTTTGTCGTGCGGCTGGGCCAGGACCTGCCGGCGCACGGTATCTTGCGTTGGCACGAACAGGCGGTGGCACGCGCGGCGCATGCGGCTGGTGTGTCGCCGCAGGTGGTACATGCCGGCCCCGGCGTGCTGGTCAGCCGCTTCATCGACGGCCAGACCCTGGGCGCGCCGCAGGTGCGCGATCCGGCGCGGCGCGACGCCATCGTGGCGTTGCTGCGCCAATGTCATCACGAGCTGCCGAGGCAACTGCACGGGCCGGTGCTGATGTTCTGGGTGTTCCAGGTGATACGCGACTACCTGGCCGTGCTGCAGCCCCATGCGCCATGCCTGATGCAGGACCAGCTGCAGCGCTGGGCGGCGATGGCGCAGGCGTTGGAGCAGGCCGTGGGCCCGGTCGACATCGTGTTCGGCCACAACGACCTGCTGGCGGCCAACCTGATCGACGACGGCCGCAGGCTATGGCTGATCGACTGGGAATATGCCGGCTTCAACAGTCCCTTGTTCGACCTGGCCGGCCTGGCGGTCAACAATGGTTTCGACGACGACCAGGCGCGAGACCTGCTGGAGCGTTATTTCCAGCAGCCGCTCGAAGCCGGCCGCTGGCGCTCCTTTGCCGCGATGCGTTGCGCGTCGGCGCTGCGCGAGACCTTGTGGGCCGTGGTGTCGCACCATACCTCGGACATCGCCGTCGATCATGCGGCCTATGCACGGCAATGCCGCCAGGCTCTGGACCAGGCCTGGCGCGACTTCGACCGCTGTTGAGCGCGCGCCGGATGATGGCCGGCTCAGCCGGTGTTGCGCAGGCCGGCCGCGATGCCGTTGATCGAGATGTGGATGCCGCGGCGCAGCTTGTCGTCGACCTTGCCGTCGCGGTAGCGGCGTATCAGTTCGACCTGCAGGTGGTGCAGCGGGTCGATGTAGGGGAAACGGTGGCGGATCGAACGCTGCAGCGCGGCGTTGTTGGCCAGCCGGTGCTTGTCGCCGGTGATCTGCGCCAGCGCGTCCGAGGTCAGATGCCATTCGGCCTCGATGCTGCCCAGGATCTTCTTGCGCAGCCGCGTGTTGTCGACCAGCTCCGCATACCGCGAGGCCAGCGCCAGGTCGCTCTTGGCCATGACCATGTCCATGTTCGACAACAAGGCGCGGAAGAACGGCCAGCTGCGCTCCATTTTCTGCAGCAGCGCCATGCGCTCCTTGCGCGACAGCGGGCCCGGCTCGTGCAGGAAGGCATGGATGGCCGAGCCGAAGCCGTACCAGCCCGGCAGCGTCAGCCGGCACTGGCCCCAGCTGAAGCTCCAGGGGATGGCGCGCAGGTCCTCGATCGCCTGCGAGGACTTGCGCGACGAGGGCCGCGAACCGATATGCAGCTCGGTGATCTCGCGGATCGGCGTGGCACCGAAGAAATACTCGGTGAAGCCCGGCGTCTGGTAGACCAGCTTGCGGTAGGCCGCCATGCTCGATTGCGACAGCGCGGCGGCGGTCTGCAGGAACTGCTGGCTCACCGGCTTGCTGGCCGGCATCAGCGTGGCCTCCAGCGTCGCGGCCACCAGCGTTTCCAGGTTGCGCCGGCCGATCTCCGGGTTCGCGTATTTGGAGCCGATGACCTCGCCCTGTTCGGTCAGGCGGATCTGGCCGCGCACGGTGCCCGGTGGCTGGGCCAGGATGGCCTGGTAGCTCGGCCCGCCGCCGCGCCCGACGGTGCCGCCGCGGCCATGGAACATGCGCAGCCGGATCGGCATGGTGCCGCTGGCATCGGCGTCGGCCAGTTCGTCGAACAGTGCCACCAGCGCGATCTCGGCCAGGTACAGCTCCCAGTTGCTGGTGAAGATGCCGCCGTCCTTGTTGCTGTCGGAGTAGCCGAGCATGATGTCCTGCTCGCCGCCGCTGCGTCGCACCATCGCCTGTATGCCGGGCAGCGCATAGAAGTCGCGCATGATGGGCGCCGCGTTGCGCAGGTCCTCGATGGTCTCGAACAGCGGGACGACGATCAGGTCGGTGCGCGCCTGGCGGTCCAGCGTCTCGTGCATCAGCCCGGTTTCCTTCTGCAGCAGCAACACCTCGAGCAGGTCGCTGACGGTTTCGGTGTGGCTGATGATGTAGTGGCGCAGTGCCTGGCGGCCATACCGTGCCAGCATCTCGCGCGCGGTGCTGAAGATGGCCAGTTCGTCCTGCACCAGCGTCGAATAGGCATGGTCGATCACGCGCAACGGCCGCGCGTCGGACAGCAGCCGCAGCAGCACCGCCTGCTTGGCGGCTTCGTCGAGGCCGGCGTAGTCCGGCTCGATGCGTGCCGCGGCCAGCAATTCGGCGACCACGCTTTCGTGCTTGTCCGAGTTCTGCCGCAGATCGACGGTTGCCAGGTGAAAGCCGAACACCTCGACCGCCCGGATCAACGGACGGAGCCGGTGCGCGACCAGGGCCGTGCCATGGTTCTCGAGCAGCGAAGTCTCGATGACACGCAGGTCGGCGCAGAACTCCTGGGCGTTCGCGTACGGATTTTGCGGCGCCACCGCATGGCGTGCGGCTTCGCCGCCGGTGAGGGAGCGCAGCGTGGCTGCCAGCCGCGCATAGATGCCAGTGAGCGCCAGCCGGTAGGGCTCGTCCTGGCGGTGTTCATTGGTGTCGGGCGAGCGTGCCGCGAGCTGGCGCATCGCCTCCGAGATCGTGACCAGGATGGCCGATGCCGACAATTCTCCCCCGA
>CAXBDR010000248.1:0-7005 GCA_963974265.1 uncultured Rhodoferax sp. | reverse complement strand
AAACCATCGACCTGCTACACATCTTGCTGTGGCCCGCGAGCCTGGTGGCTGTCGGCACCAGCGACGCCAACGCGACCTGGCAGGCGCGACAACTGCGGTGGGCCTGAAAGTCGCGGCGCCTCGCCTTGCCAATGGGATGAGGCGAACCGTCCAATATCCAGTTGGCACTGAGCGGCAAACCGCATGAATCCATGGCCGAACCACTGGAAACTCACCAACACCATTAGACAGTTCGACGCGGAACGTGAGGAATCAGGCGGCCTCCCGGGCTGATCGTCCTGCCGCCTGTCAATCCGTAGGTCCCTGGTTCGAGCCCAGGTCGAGGAGCCAAATACCGCAGACGAATCAAGCCCTTACAAGAAATCGTCTGGGCTTTTTTCTTGTCCGCCATTCTCCTCCATTGGCTACGCACTTTGGCATGGGTTCGGTCGCTGATACACCGTTGCAATTGCGGGCAGCAGTATTCCGATCTGCAGATCTTGTTCGGTGGCGAATTACCTCGCAACGACTCGAGATTTGCGAACTGCCCGAGCAAGACTCAACGGCAACGCAAGACCAATTCTCATTGACGGCAACAGGAATGCTCGGTTAGCCTCGACCGCAAACCCATGCGGGAACAGCGACCCATGCCAGGCGGGAGGCGTCCGGCGACTCAGCTGTTTCGAGGCATGGTAACCGTCAAGAGCAGCGTCCAGCACCGACCCAGGGAAACGGAATCATGGAGTTTCACCGACTGACCGAAGACGAGATACCCGCCTACCTGCAAAGCGTGCCGGCCATGCAGACACGTTTTTCGGCTTTTGACGACCTCGAGGTCAGCGAGGTCGGTGACGGCAACCTCAATTTCGTCTTCCTGGTCAGCCATCGGCGCGATCCGAATGAGACCGTGGTCGTCAAGCAGGCGGTGCCTTACCTGCGCGTGGTGGGTCAGTCATGGCCGCTCACGCGTCACCGGATGGATATCGAAACCGCGGCGCTTTGCCATTTTCGTGCCTTGTGTCCGCGGCACGTGCCCGAGGTGTTCCACGCCGATTCCGACATGTCGCTGGTGGTGATGGAGCGTTTGCGTGATCACCGCATCCTGCGCGGCGCGCTGCTGGACGGCCACACCTTCGACGCGGTTGCCGCCCACCTGTCGACCTTCATGGCGCGCAGCCTGTTTCATGGCAGCGACCTGTACCTGGCACCGGCTGCCAAGCGGGACGCGGTCAAGCGCTTCACCAACGTGGAGTTGTGCAAGATCACCGAGGACCTGATCTTCACGCATCCCTACGACGACAGCCCGACCAACAGCTACAACCCGGCGCTGCCGCGAGAGGCGATCGATCGCATCCAGCGCAATCCGCAGCTGCGCGCCGCCGTGGGCGAACTCAAGTACGCGTTCATGACGCGCGCCGAGACGCTGCTGCATGGCGATTTGCACGTCGGCTCGGTGATGGTCAGCGAACAGGAGACCTACGTCATCGATCCGGAGTTTGCCTTCTACGGTCCGATGGGTTTCGACATCGGCATCTTGCTGGCCAATTTTTTCCTGGCCTGGTTCGGACAGGGTACACGCGCACCCGCGGGTTCCGACGCAACGCATACCCAGGACTGGTTGTTGCGCACCGCGACGCAATGCTGGGACGGTTTTGCGCAGCAGTTCATGCAACTATGGCAGGCGCACGAACATGCCGGCACGGGATTCATCGGGCGCGACCTGGATGGCGCCAGCGCCCAGCCCTACCGCGACGCATTCATGCGCCAACTGTTCCAGGACAGCCTGGGGTTTGCCGGCTGCGAAATGGTGCGCCGGGTGCTGGGTCTGGCCAAGGTGGCGGACATCGCCGACATTGCCGATCCGGTGGCCCGCGCATCCGCCGAAACGGGCGCGCTGCGGCTGGCGGAACGACTGCTGCTGCAGCGCCAGCAGGCCAGCACCATGCAGGATGTGCTGGGATGGGTACGGTCATGACCAGCGCATCCCATCACGTGCCCGCCACGCTGCAATGGCGTGACGACGAACTGCACCTGCTCGACCAGACGCGCCTGCCTCTGCAGATCCACATCGAGCGGCAGGACGACGCCCAGCAGGTCTGGCAGTCCATCCGTCAACTCAAGGTGCGCGGGGCGCCGGCGATCGGGGTGGCTGCGGCCTACGGCCTGTGTGTGGCCATGCGGCCGCACCAGGCGCTGGGCCTGCCGGAGTTCCGCGAAACCCTGCGGCAAAACGCGCAGTACCTGAACACGGCCCGGCCCACCGCGGTCAACCTCGCCTGGGCCTTGCAACGCATGTTGGCGGTGGCGGCTGCACACGCCGCCGTTGACAGCGCGGACCTGTACGCCCGCCTGGTGGCCGAGGCCCGGCGCATCCACGCCGAAGACACCGCCATCTGCGCCGGCATCGGTCAACACGGGGTCGACCTGATCCGCCCCGGCATGGGCGTGCTGACGCACTGCAACGCCGGCGCCCTGGCCACCACCGGCCTGGGCACGGCCACCGCACCGATGTATCTGGCGCACCAGCGCGGCACCCGCTTCAAGGTCTTTGCCGATGAAACCCGGCCCCTGCTGCAAGGCGCGCGCCTGACCGCCTGGGAGCTGCAAAGCGCCGGGCTCGACGTCACCCTGATCACCGACAACATGGCGGCCAGCATGATGGCCAGCGGCCAGGTGCAACTGGTCATCGTCGGAACGGACCGGGTCACGGCCAACGGCGACGTCGTGAACAAGATCGGCACGCTCGGGGTCGCGGTGCTGGCGCAGCATTTCGGTGTGCCGTTTTACGTGGCATGCCCGTCGTCGACCATCGATGCGGCCACTGCCAGCGGCGATCAGGTCGAGATCGAAGAACGCACGCCCGACGAGGTGACCGGCTTTGGCGATACCCGAACCGCACCGCAGGCCATGCCGGTGCGCAACCCGGCGTTCGACGTCACGCCGCATGCGCTGGTCCGTGGCTTGATCACGGAACACGGGATCATCAAGGCGCCGTTCGACGAGGGCCTGCGCCGCGTGGCCCGCACCGCGGACGATGCGTCACGGACGGCCTGAGCCGCCCGCGGCCGTGCGCGTCGGTCGCACCTCATCACACGCGCCTTGCGTAACATGCAGGCAGGCAGGCGAACTAGCAAGCGGGCGCGGCCTTGACCGTCGTTGATGGCGCCGGGCTGTTGATCGAAAGGGATATGGGATGAAAAGCAATTGGCAGGACGACGAAGCACAGAGACTGGTCGCGCAATACGGTGAACAGGGCGTGTCGGCCGATGTCGCGCTGCGGGTCTACACCTCGCGCTTGCTGGGGCAGGAGCCCACCCTGGTGCTGCATGGTGGCGGCAACACCTCGGTCAAGACGCGCCTGCCCGACCTCACCGGCGAGGTCATCGACGTCCTCTGCGTCAAGGGCTCGGGCTGGGACATGGCGGTCATCGAACCCGCCGGCATTCCCGCGGTTCGGCTTGCCCCGCTGCTGCGCCTGCGCGACAGGCCGGAGCTCAGCGACGAAGACATGGTCAACGCCCAGCGTGGCAACCTGCTCGACAGCCAGGCCCCCAACCCATCGGTGGAGGCCTTGCTGCACGCCTTCGTTCCGCACAAGTTCATCGATCACACGCATGCCAACGCAGTGCTGGCACTGTCGGACCAGCCCGGCGGCATGGCGCTGTGCCGCGACGTGTTCGGGCCGACCATGGCGGTCGTGGACTATGTCATGCCTGGTTTTCGCCTGGCCAAGGCCGTGGCGCAGGTCTATGAAGAGTCGCCCGACATCGAGGGTCTGATACTGCACAAGCACGGCATCTTCACGTTCGGCGATTCGGCCAAACAGGCCTATGAACGCATGATCGAGATGGTCACGCGCGCCGAGGACCATATCCGGCAGCACAGCCGTCGCGGCACCGTGGCTGCGGCGTCCCATCCATCGCAAGCCCAATGCCTCGAGCGGCTGGCACAGATCGCACCCATGGTGCGCGGCGCGTTGGCGATGCCCCTGGGACAGGGCCGTTTTTCGCGCATGGTCGCGGAACTGCGCACGGGCGGAACCATCAGCACGTTTTGCGCCGCCCCCGATCTCGAGTCGCAGGCTTGGACCGGAGTCATCACGCCGGACCACAACATCCGCATCAAGAACCGGCCACTGGTCTTGCCGACACCCGACGCACAGCAACTCCCGGCGTTCAGGCAAGTGTTGCAGCAGCGCCTGGACGCCTATGTGGACCACTACCACGCCTATTTCCAGGCCAACGACCCCCTGCTGCCCGGCAAACGCCGTGAGCTCGACCCGATGCCGCGCGTGGTGCTGGTGCAAGGCCTGGGCCTGATCGCCCTGGGCAAGTCGAAGAAAGATGCCGTCATCCACGCGGACCTGGCGCAGGCCACGATGGAAACGGTGATGGCCGCCCAGGCCATCGGTCAGTTCGAGCCGTTGCCCGAAGCCGACCTGTTCGAGATGGAATACTGGTCGTTGGAGCAGGCCAAGCTGGGACAGGCCAAGGAGCCGGCATTGGCCCGCCAGGTCGCCCTGTTCACCGGTGCCGCCGGCACCATCGGCCTGGCCACGGCCCGGCTGTTTGCGGCCCAGGGTGCGGCCGTCGTGCTGCTCGATCGCGATGGCGCGGCGATGGCGAAAGCCGCGCGCGAACTCGGCGGCCACGCATTGGGCGTGGCCTGCGACGTGACCGACCCGCAGGCGGTCCGCGCGGCGTTCGACGCCGGCTGCGCCGCCTTCGGCGGCATCGACATCGTGATCTCCAACGCCGGCGCCGCCTGGGAAGGCGCGATGGCGACGATCGACGACCAGAGCCTGCGCCAGAGCTTCGAGCTCAACTTCTTTGCCCATCAAGCCGTGGCGCAAAACGCCGTACGGGTCATGCAGGCCCAGCGCACCGGGGGTGTGCTGCTGTTCAATGCGTCGAAGCAGGCGGTCAACCCCGGCGCCCATTTCGGCGCCTACGGCACCGCCAAGGCAGCCACCCTGTTGCTGTCTCGCCAGTACGCGCTGGAACACGGCCTCGATGGCATTCGCAGCAACGCGGTCAACGCGGACCGGATTCGCAGCGGCCTGCTCACCGACGCCATGATCGCGTCGCGATCACACGCGCGCGGGCTCGACGAAGACAGCTACATGAGCGGCAACCTGCTGGGCCAGGAGGTGCTGCCCGAGGACGTGGCACAGGCTTTCCTGACGTTGGCGCTGGCCCAGAAAACCACCGGGCACGTGATGACGGTGGATGGAGGAAATATTGCGGCGGCGCTGCGCTGAGTCCGGCACAGGCCAAGGCAGTCGCGGGCCCACGTGGCTTGGTCTCCTTCTTCACCGGCATCCCGATCGCCGATCGAGCTGTGCCACCCACCGCCTGTTTCGGGGGGTTCCAGGCGGGAACAGCACTGCCCGGCCGCGCTGGCGACCTTGGCCTCGAAACAGCTCCAAATGCAGCGTGTCCAGAACAGAAGTGGGCATGCATCTCGGCAATGCGCCCGATGGCGCCTGGGACATTACCCCGTTGAATCTGCACGTCTGTCTGGGCCATTGGTCGGCTCCCGTGAATCGGTTGCCTGCACTGTCCGACTCCACCGCGAGCATCGAGTCAAGCGTCACACAGCCCTCCCTTGAGCCGGGTGGAGCCTGCACCGTTCGGCAGCTTTGAAAGCGGCGTTTCGCCTGAACCGCATTGCCCGCCGGCCACGACCGCGCATCCCCAGACACTTTCGTGCGGTATAACCAAGGCTGAGCCCCGGCACACGACGTCGCATGGCCCCGATCGCCGCCCATCGACTACCTCCAGCCAGGGCCACGCCGGCAACACCTCGGGCCGATGTCCCTGGCGTGTCCCCCATGCCGCGTGCCGACACGTGCCGCCGGAGCGGCGCACCAGCGGCCATCGACCCGTTCGTGGCACAAACCAAGGAGTACCCGCACACATGACCACACCCTCCCCTCCATCGACGCAGGGGAACAAAGACTATTTCATCTCCCGCGGCGGCAAGCGCTACGCCGGGGTCCATCTGATCATCGACCTGCATGGGGCCGCGCATCTCAGCGACGCCGCGTACATCGAGAAGACCATGCGCCGCTGCATCGCGGCGTCGCGGGCGACGCTGCTGCACATCCATCTGCATCGCTTCGAGCCCGATGGCATCAGCGGGGTCGCGGTGCTGGCCGAGAGCCACATATCGGTGCATACGTGGCCCGAAAGCCGTTTTGCCGCGTTCGACGTATTCATGTGCGGCGACACCCATCCGCACGCGTGCATCGACATCATGCGCGAGGCCTTCGAGGCCGAGCGTGCAGACGTACAGGAACTATTGAGAGGCGAAGTCCATGAGTGAATTCAAATGGTGGCATGAACGGTGCGATGGCCTGGGCATCACCACGTCGGTCGAGGTCAAGCTCCTGCATGCGGAGCAAAGCCCGCATCAGCGCGTCGAGATCTACGACCACCAGTCCTTCGGCCGGTTGCTCGTGCTCGATGGTTATATCCAGGCCAGCCAGGCCGACGAGTTCATCTACCACGAGATGGCGGTTCACGTGCCGCTGCTGGGCCGCGTGCGCGAGAACGCCTCGGTGCTGGTCATCGGGGGCGGCGACGGCGGCATCGTGCGCGAAAGCCTCAAACACGACTTCGTGACCAGCGTCACCATGGTCGAGATCGACCGGCGCGTGGTCGACCTGGCGCGCGAATACCTTGCCGTGAACGGCGACTACGACGATCCGCGCGTGACCCTCATCATCGACAACGCCGCCAACTTCGTCAGCCAGGCGCTCGAGGACGGCAAACGCTACGACCTGATCGTGCTCGACCTCACCGAGCCCGTCGGGCCCTCATCGTGCCTGTTCACCGAAAAGTTCCTGACCGAGGTCGTCGCCCTCGTCTCGGAGACGGGCGTGATACTCGACTCCGACAGCATCTACCTGTCGAAGGCCGGCGGCGATTTCCTGCAGGAGGTCAGCGGAGACGGCGACAACCTGATGACGGTGATGCAACGTACCCGGCTGCTGCCGCACATCGACGTCTATCACACCAACAT